>JAPPGI010000011.1:7678-26684 GCA_028874985.1 Gemmatimonadota bacterium
ATCTCGGAGTCGCCGCCGCGGTAGGACTCGAAAGCGATCTTTTCTCCGTCGTCGTTCCATTCGGGCCGCCTATCGTCGGCACTGTTGTCCGTCAGCCGCCTGAGGCAATCCACTCCGGTCCCCTCATGTTCCGAGATGGCATCCAGCCATGCCCGGAACGAAGCGTCCTCCGGGACGCACAGGTTCGTGGCGTAATAGCGGAAACGTCTCAGCGGCAGACTTTCGAGTGCCAGCGGCAGCGGGCCGGAAAGGCGACCGTTGTTGAAGAGTGACAGGGTTTGGAGCTTGGACAGGTTGCCCAGTTCGCTTGGAATCGCTCCGGCCAGCGCATTGCCGTCGAGCCGCAGTAATTCGAGGTTGGACAGGCTGCCCAGTTCGCGCGGAATCGGCCCGGTCAGATCGTTGTCGCTCAATCCCAGCCATCGGAGCTCGGAGAGGCCGGCGAACACGCCCGCAGGCAACGTCGTCAGGCCGTTGTCGTCCAAGTACAGAGCCGCGAGACTGGAGAGGCCGGCTAACACTCCGGGTGGCAAGGTCGTAAGGTCGTTATTGCCCTCGTTGCCTGCCAAGTTCAGGACTTGGAGGTTGGAGAGTCCGGCGAACACCTCTGCGGGCAGCGTCCACAGGCGGTTGCTGGACAAGGCCAACACTTCGAGGTTGGAGAGTCCAGCGAACACCTCTGCGGGCAGCGTCCACAGGCGGTTGCCGTACAAGGTCAACACTTCGAGGTTGGAGAGTCCAGCGAACACCCTCGTAGGCAAGATCGTCAGAGCGTTGCCATGCAGTGCCAGCGTATCCAGTCCAGAAAGCCCGGCGAAGTCCCCCTCTTGCAGGTCCATGATGCCCCTTCCCTCCAAGCGGAGCGAGCGGATTCCGGCGATCGCCGCATCAGTGACCGCTCCGCAACTCGCGGCTCCCGTAACCCGGACGATCCGGTCGCGAACCTGCGGCGTGCGGTCGCAGACCCCCCCAAGCACCGTCAAGGACACAGTGGTCTCCGCGAACAATCCGCCGGGATCTGTCGCGGTCACCGTAAGCGTAGCCGAACCGGCCACCCAACTGGACGCATACACCATGTCGCCAGCCACCGCGACCGTGGCCACGGTCGTGTTCGAGCTTGAGGCCGTGTATGTTAAGGAATCCCCGTCGGGATCGCTGAAGTACGGGGATACGTCGACGGTTGCGGCATCGCCAACTCGCACGGTTAGGGCCGGGATCGTTCCTACCCGCTGCGGAGCCCGGTTCGGAACCATGACCTGAAAGCTCTGCTGGGCCTGGAGCCCTCCGGGGTCGGTGGCCGTGACCGTCACCGAGGCGTTGCCGGGAGCCACGCCCGCGACGGTGATCGAGGTGCCGGAAATCGAGACCGTGGCCACGGCGGTGTTGGACGACGTAGCCGTGTAGCTCAGCATGTCCCCGTTCGCGTCGGTGAAGCATGCGGTGACGCTCGAGCTTTCCCCGGCGTTGACCGTCACCTGAGGGAGCGCGCCGCACGGTACCGGCGCCGCATCGCAGGCGGAGAGGGCGAGCAGGGAGAGAATGGCAAAGCGTCTCATCTTGGAACTGCTCCTGACTTCAGGGGGTGAACAACACAACGGGAATCCCTTCCTTGCGGCGACGCTCGAACTCTCCGCTAACCCGCCCGCGTCGCCGACCCGGGCGGGACCTCGGCAAGGGCACCCACCCACGTCCCCCGCCCCCCCTGCGCGGCCACCCGGAACCCGAGTCCGTGCCGGGCCGCGAAGGCGAGCGCCTTCTCCTGGACCACGCCGCCGCCGATCCGCCGCGCCCCCTCCCAGCTCAGGTACGCGAACGGCGCGGCGTCGGGCTTCTCCCCCGGGTCACCCGGGAAGATCCCGTCGACGTCCTTCACCAGCCGGGTTTCGGCCGCGCCCAGCGCGTGTCCCAGGAACAGGGCGGTCAGGTCGGTTCCCCCGCGGCCCAGCAGCGAAGGACTTCCCGCGGCGTCCACCCCGACGAAGCCGGGGAAGACCACGACGTCCACCGACTCGAGGACCGACAGGATGCGCTCGGCGTCCACGTCGACCGGGTCCGCGTCCTGCAGGGGTCCCCGCGTCCGGATGGGGATGGTCGTTCGCGTGAACGCGTTGACCGACACTTCCCGCGCGTCCAGCGCCATGGCGAGGAGCGCGACCGACGCCTCCTCTCCCGTGCCGAGAACCGCGGCGACGAGGGCGTCGGCGGGCGCCTCGGTCACCCTTCGGACCGCGGCGAGGAGCTGGTCGGTGGTCCTCCCCATGGCCGACACCACCGCCACCACCTTGCAGCCGCCGGCGACTTCGGCGCGCACCTCCTCCGCAGCCCGTCCGTAGTCCTCGGGGCGCGCCAGCACCGAGGACCCGAACTTCAGCACGCGAAGCGCTTTCACACCAGTTGACATGCCGCCTCCTCCGCCCGGCTGAGCGCCCGTTCCAGGTCGGCCACGAGGTCCGTGCCCGCCTCTATCCCGACCGACAGCCGGAGAAGTCCCTTGTCGATCCCCGCCGCCGCCTGTGCCTGCTCGTCCATTGAAGCATGGGTCATTGTGGCGGGATGGGCAACGAGGCTCTCCACCCCGCCCAGCGATTCGGCGAGCGCGAAGTGCTCGAGCACGCCGGCGAACACCTCCACCGCCTCGCGCCCACCCCGCAATTCGAATGAGACCAGACTGCCCCACCCCGTCTGCTGCCGCCTGGCGATCCCGTGTCCCGGATGGCCGGGGAGGCTCGGGTGGTACACGCGCCGCACGACCTCGTGCCGGGCCAGCGCCGACACGACCGCGAGCGCGTTCTCCTCATGCACCCGCGTGCGCGCGTGGAGCGTGCGCATGCCGCGCAGCGTCAGGTAGGCGTCGAAGGGCGCCCCGGCCACCCCCGCCGCGTTCGTCCACCACGCCACCTCCTCCAGCAACCCCGGATCGGCCGCGACCACCGCGCCCCCGACCACGTCGCTGTGCCCGTTGAGGAACTTCGTCGTGGAGTGCACCACGAGGTCGGCGCCGTGGTCGAGCGGCTGCTGGTTGACGGGCGACAGAAAGGTGTTGTCGACCACGCAGATCGCACCGATCTCCCCCGCCAGCCCCGCCCACGCGGCGATGTCGGTGATCCGGAGCAGCGGGTTGCTCGGCGTCTCGATCCAGATCAGCCGGGGACCGAGCGCCCGCGCCCGTTCCAGCGCTCCCGGCGCGGTCTGGTCGACGAAGCGGACCCGGTACGAACCGCGCGCCGCCTCGGCCGAGAAGAGGCGGTGGCAACCCCCGTAGCAGTCGTGGGGCGCCAGCAGCAGCTCGCCGGCCGAGAGGAGCCGCGCCACCACCGATACCGCCGACATCCCCGAAGAGGTGACCACCGCCCCGCAGCCGCCCTCCAGCCCGGCGATCGCCTCCGCCGCGAGGTCGCGGGTGGGGTTGCCGGAACGCGTGTAGTCGTACCTGCCGAAGACGCCCGGCGCCTCGAAGTGGAAGTTGGACGAGAGGTGGATGGGGGGCATGACCGCCCGGTGTGCGGGATCGGCGTGGAGCCCCGCCCGCACCGTGCGGGTGACGCGGGACCGGGCGGGCCGGCCGGACTCCTCAGTGCGGCCGTCACCGGCGGCGGGACCACTGCCGTTCGTCAGGGATTCCCGGTTCATCGGGCCACCTCCTCTCCGGCCAGCTCGCGGCGCAGGCACCCCGACACGGCCTCGGTCTCCTTGAGGAAGGCGTCGTGGCCGTACCGCGTCGCGATCGTCAGGTGCCGCGCCCGAGACCGCCCCTGCCGCGCGGCCAGCTCCTCCATCAGCCAGGGCGGCGCCAGCACGTCGCTGTCGAAGGAGACCAGGAGGGCGTGCGCGGGGAGCGACCCGGGACGGGTGCCGTGCAGGTCGATCGACTCGGACAGCGCGAGGAAGCGTTCGGCCCCGCAGGCGCGCACGAAGGCCGTCCCCCGGGCTTCCAGGTACTCCTCGACGGGGAAGCGGGCCCGCGCGGCACCGGGGGTCACGCCGGGGGCTGCGTCCGCGGTGCCGGCGCGGAGCGCGAAGGGCGAAAAGCGCTCCTCGAACTCGCGCGCGCTCCGGTAGGTGGTCATGGCGAGGGCGCGGGCCAGGGCCAGCCCCCGCGCCGGGTCGCCGGCATCGGCCCCGAGCGACACCGCCGCCCGCTGCACCGAACGCACCGCCGTGGCCATGGGATGCGTGCGGTGGGCCGCGCACAGGACGACGAGCCGCCGTACCCGCGCCGGAAAGAGCTCGGCGAAGGCCAGCGCGACCATCCCCCCGTACGAGGCGCCCACGAACGAGGCGGCCGCGATGCCCAGGTGGTCGAGGACCGCCGCCACCGCGCGGGCCTGGTCGTGGGTGGTGACGGGGCGGAGGCAGCGGCGGGCCGCGACGCGGGTACGCGCCGGATCCGTCCGGGCCGTTTTACCCGGCCGGCCGGCCCCTCCCAGGTAGTAGAGCCCGACCAGCGGGCGGCGGTCCGGGTCGAGGGCCCCGCCGGGACCCACCACCCCGGGCCACCAACCCGGCGACGGGTCGAACGGTGCGGGCGCCAGGTGCCGGCCGGCGGAGATGCCGCCCAGCACGACGGCCGGGTGGCGGGAGCGCGAGACGGTACCGTGCATCTCGAAGCGGATCGCGGCCTCGCGGCGGCCCAGGTGGTCGAAGGCGACGGGCGCGCGGATGCGGCCGCGGGCGGGGGGGGTGGGTGCGGTCCTGGCGGGGGCCGGGGCGGAAGGAGTCATTTCGACCTCTCCGGGTCTCGAGGTGGCCTCATCGGACTCCGGAGAACTCGACACCCTGCTACTTCCGGCGGCCGCCCCAGGGGGCGGCGGGCGTCTCATCTTTACGGTGAAGCACCGCAGGAGTTGGCACCGTTGCGGGAATGCCACTTCCCGCAGGTTGCCCCGGCTTCACAGGGCCTGTCCCTCAGCCGGTCTCGATGAGTTGTCGTGCAGAGATGCTAGCGCCGGGGGCGGGCGGCGTCAAGGGGACCGGATCCGTTCCCCCCCTACGAGTTCACTTCACGGATGAAAAACCGAACTAGCCGCCCGAACACACCCTGCGGCCCTGCATGTCAGGGATCGCGGCCAGCCATTGGAGAAACTCCTCGTCGTCGGGCGCACAGAGCCCCGTGACGTTCCAACGGAACACATCCAGGGTAAGGCGAGTGAACTCGAGGGGGAGCGGACCGGTCAGCGACCCGTTGAATTGCAGGCCCAGTACATCGAGGCGGGTCAGCTCGGCGATCTCCGGCGGGACTCGCCCTCTGAAGCCGTTGCCGCCGAGGTGCAGCTCCTCGAGGGCCGTGAGTTTCGACAGTTCGGGGGATATCGGCCCGGCCATCTCGTTTCCGTAGATCGCCAGCAGAGTGAGCTTGCCGAGCCGGTAGATGTCGGGTGGGATGGCCCCCGTCAATTGGTTTTGGGACAGAAAGAGCTTTTCGAGGTTCTGCAGGTTCCCGAGTTCGGGCGGGACGGAACCCGTCAGGCCGTTGTCGTTGAGAACCAATGACTTCAGGTTCCGCAGCATCGCGAGCTCGGGAGCCAGCACACCGGTCACCCCATTGGCTCTCATTTCCAGCGAGATGACATTTCCCCTGCCGTCGGTGCCTACACCATGCCACGCGTCGAGCGGTGCGTCCGTGTTCCAGTTGTCGTTGCGGTACCAGCCGTCCCCGTTCATCTTCCCGTAGACCGTCTCCAGCACCGCGCGCTGGTCCACATCCGGTTCCACCGGATCGGCGTCACACGCGCTCGATACCGTAAGCGTCGGTGCCAGCAGGGCGAGGGCGGGCAGGTGGTGGCGTTTCCTCATGGTCCTTGCTCCTTGATGAGGTGGGTGTTGGCGGCCAGTTCGGCGAGGAAGGTGAAGAGGGCGGGGGTGAAGTGGGGATCCATGCGCTTCCCGGGGCGGTTGAGAGCCGATGTCGCCGTGCAAGATAGCGGGCGTCGTCGTCCGCGGGCACCGCCCGGGCGGGGAACGCGGGGTGCGTCGGCGGGTTATCCGCCGGCCGCCAGGCGCACCATCCTGGCGGTCAATTCGACGGTTTCAACCTTCGAGCACCTACCGACCTCGCGGACCACCACGTTCTCGCGTCTCCACACCTGGTATCCTTCGGCCCGAACCTCGACATCGTAGGTGTCGGCGTGGATGGGGCCCCCGCGCAGGACTTGGTTCCGGTAGGCGTACAGGGTGTCCCGACCCTCTCCGTACGTCACAATCCCGATCGGGGTCGAAGTGATCTGTCCACCCGTTGCCGAATCCTCCACCCGGACTCGGACGGCGAATATCCCTTCGTCCGTGCACACGACCTCGCCGCAGCCCGCCGTGAAGAGACCGAGGAGCGAGACGCCGACCAAGCGAAGCGCCCAGCGCGGATGCATCGCCGCTTGAATGCCGGGGGGATTCTGTCCACGGGCTGCCAGACCTCTGATCCATCGTTTCCCTGCCATCTGCCGCCTCCTGTGGTGTTGAATTGAAATGTCCGCGGCCGCGGGACTCGGTCCCCGGGGCCGGCCGTCTTGCCGGGCGCGTCTACGATCCGGAGCGCCTACCCCCTATAAGCGCGCAACCCGCCCGGAGCTACCATTCACGCGCGTCACGCTGCCTCGCTTGCGATAGCCTTCCAGGCCGCCCTATGATTCAGCTTCGGACGCTCCTCATCCGCCACGACGGTGAAGAGCCTCGCAGAGTGACCCTTGAACAACTCCCCCCCGGCATTCCGGCGAACGGAGGCGCAGCAGATGAGCGAGGGCCCGAGGGCGGGGGGTTGTGGTGACGCCTCGTGCGGGCGGTCCGGATGACCGCCCGAGGGCAACCGCCCCGGTGGATGTACAGGTTCGAGAGCTTCTCGAGGGCATGTTCGCGGCTTCGGGAAGCTGCGGAGAACGACCCGGACGAGCTGAGCGATCTGGAGCGCGAGGGCCTCATCCAGCGCTTCGAGTACACATTCGAGTTGGCCTGGAAGACCCTGAAGGACCGGCTGGAGCACGACGGAATGCGGATTGCGCCCACACCGACCCCGAGATATGTGATCCGGGCCGCCTACGAGAACGGCATGATCGACGACGGCCAGGCGTGGATCGACATGCTGACCGATCGCAACGCGATGTCGCACGAATACGACCTGGAGGCTTTCGAGGCCGTCGCGGCGAGGGTCCATCGAAGGTATCTCGGACTCTTCGAGGAGTTGGTCATGCTGCTGGCGCGGGAGCGGTAGCAGGCGTGAGGACGGCGGCGCCATCGGCTGAGGAGGTCGACGCCCGGCTCCTGCGGTGTCTGACGAGCGTGTTTTCCAGCCACTCCGACCTCAAGTCCGTCATCCTGTTCGGCTCCCGGGCGATGGGAACGCATTCCCCCCGGTCCGACATCGACCTGGCCACGACCGGTCTTCTCGGCCGCCGCGCCCTCGGCCGCCTCAAGCTGGACCTCGATGAGCTGGACATTCCGCAGCGCTGCGACGTGGTCGCCCTCGAGAAGATCCGCCACGAGCCGCTGCTGCGGCACATCGAGGCCGTGGGCGTGACCATCTATCGGCTCGCGGACAAGGGAACCCCGGAGACCGGCCGGCCCTGATCCGGCGGTCGAAATCCCGAGCTCCGCGCCGAAGGACGATCGCCCCGATGCCGGATGTTCTACCTCCGGAACCGCACCCACTTGGTGATGCGCCGCTGGGACACCTCGGCGCCGTACACGTTGCCGTCGCGGTCGACCACCACGCCTTCGGGTCCGCTGAACCCCATCACGTTGGCGCGGTCGTCGGGCAGGAAATGGTGCACCCACCCCATGCGCGCGTCGCCGATGCGGATGCCCTTCTCCCACCCCGCGTTGCGCTGCCCCATGAACTCGTTGGGCGCGGGACTCGACTCGGAATCGGCCACGTAGATGTTGTCGTGGGCGTCGATGTAGAGCCCGCTCGGACGGCCGAACTGCGTCCAGATGGCCAGGAAGTTGCCGTTCTGGTCGAAGATCTGGATGCGGTTGTTCCAGCGGTCGCCCACGAAGATGCGTCCCTGCGAGTCCATCGCCAGCGCGTGCGGGTCGCGGAACTGCTTCGGCCCGTAGCCGAGCTCGCCCCAGGTCTCCATGTGCGTCCCGTCGGCGGCGTAGCGGATGACGCGGCCCTTCGTGCGGTCGTGCGCGTCCACGACGTAGATCTGCCCGCTGGGCGCGACGACCACGTCGGAGGGGCGGGTGAGGTGGGTGGGGGGGTCGCCGGCCTCCCCGGGAGTCCCGATGGTCATGAGCAGTTCGCCCTCCGGCGAGAACTTGAGCACGGCGTGGCCGGTGGCGGTGGCGCCGTTCGTCCAGGCGTCGGTGATCCAGACGTTGCCCTCGTGGTCCACGTCGATGCCGTGCGGCCACGCGAGGAGGCCCGCGCCGAAGCTCCCGAGCAGGTTGCCGTCGGTGTCGAAGAGGAGGACGGGGTCCAGCTCCGAGCCGACGCAGGAGTTGCGCCCGCACCGCTCGGCCACCCAGATGTTGCCGTCGAGCGCGATCTCGATGGCGCTGACCGAGCCCCACTCGCGGCCTTCGGGCAGAGTGCCCCAGCCGTAGACGGGGCGGAAGGGGTTGGTGGTGTGGTGCTGGGCGGCGAGGGGCGGGGCGGCGAGGGCCAGGACGGCGAGGGCGGCGAGGGCCAGGGTGGCCAGGGCGGGAGTCCGCGGGTGCGGGGCTGGAGACCGTCGGCTCATCGGCTCGTCCTTCCGAAGAGAGGGGATCGCTGGACGCGGTGGAGACGGTAGGGAGCGCGGGCGCGGGGGACAAGGCGTTGGTGTTTCGAGTATGTTGTAAGTTGTCGGACGGAACCATTCTCTCCCGAAAGGACAGACCCCATGACGATCCGATCTTTCCTCCGTTCGCTCTTCACGGTGTCCGCCCTGCTCGTGCCGGCATCGCTCGCCGCCCAGACTTACCTGTCGGTTGGGGGCGGCCTCACTCTCTCGGAGCTCCGGATGTCGAATCTGTCGGGGTACCGAATGCAGACGCCCGGGATGGAGATCACGCTCGACAGCCGAACGGGCATCACGGCAGCCGTCGAGTTGACCAGGCCGCTGTCGGGCTCCGTCGCCCTGCGGATCGGCGGAGCCTACGTCCAGAAAGGGCGCAAGATGAACTTCAGAATCGTGGATCCGAACCTCCGACAGCGTGTCGTCACCCCCGGCGACAGTTGGAGCAGCACGCGCAAGCTGCACTACCTCGAACTCACGGCTCTCGCGCAGCCCACGTTCTCGCTCGGGGCGTCCATGGGCGAGGGGTCCACTTCGTTCCACCTGCTTGCTGGTCCGGCGCTGGGGATTCTCATGCGCTGTTCGACGGAGTGCTCGGACGATTATTGGACCGGAATGGACCTCGGTGTCCTGGCCGGCGCGGGGATCCGGATGGGACGGTTCCGCCTCGATGCCACGTACACGCTCGGGATCATGGATGTCAACTCTGCGGACTCGGAGGACGATTATGGTCCAGGCAGCCAGAAGAACCGGTCCATAGCGCTTAGAGCCGGGTTCGTCATTCCACTGGTGGGCGGTTCCTGATCCTTCCAGCGCCTCGCCGGCCAGGAGCCCGGCCGCGAGTTCGGCCACCCGCTACACCGTCTCCGGCTCTCAACCGCCCCGGGAAGCGCATGGATCCCCACTTCACCCCCGCCCTCTTCACCTTCCTCGCCGAACTGGCCGCCAACAACGACCGCGAGTGGTTCCGGGCCAACAGGCGCCGCTACGAGGCCGACGTCAAGGAGCCCGCGCTCCGCTTCATCGCCGGCTTCGCCCCCCACCTGGCCCGGATCAGCCCGCACTTCCGCGCCGTTCCCCGCGCCACCGGCGGCTCGCTCTTCCGCGTCCACCGCGACACGCGCTTCTCGAAGGACAAGCGGCCGTACAAGACCCACACCGACATCCACTTCCGCCACGAGGCCGCGAAGGACGCGCACGCCCCCGGCTTCTACCTGCACCTCGAGCCGGGCCGGGTCTTCGCCGGCGCCGGCACCTGGCGCCCCGCGGGGCCCGCGCTCGGAGCCATTCGTGAAACGATTCACAAGGACGCCGACGGCTGGCTGCGGGCCTCGGGTGATCCGCGGCTGCGGGCCTCGTTCGAGCTCGCGGGGGACTCGCTCATCCGCGCGCCCAGGGGGTTCAGCCCCGGCCATCCGCTCATCGCGGACCTGCGGCGCAAGGACTTCATCGCCGTAGCCCCCCTCGACGAGGACGCGGTCGTCTCCAGCGGCTTCATGACTGTCTTCGCCGAACTGTGCCGCGACGCGGCACCGTTTCAGCGGTGGCTCTGCGGGGCGCTCCGCGTCCCGTTCTGACCGGCGCCGGGGCCGCCTGTTCGCACAACCGACGGGTGCGCACTACCTTCGGCCGATGCCGCAGCACACGCTCGCACGGGCGGCTACGCCCGCCGTCGCCTTCCTGGCCACCGCCCTTCCCCCGGCCGCCTCCGCCACGGGGCAGGAACCCGCCGACCCGGCCGGCGCACCGCAGGATTCGCTCGCCCCCAACCCCTTCGCCGGCTTCGAGACCCACCGGCTCGGCAACGGGGTCAAGGTGTGGTTCAAGCGTCTCCCCGGCGCGCCCAACGTCTCGGTGAGCGCCGGCGTCCCGGCCGGCGCCGATGCGGATCCGCCCGGCAGGGAGCAGCTCGCGCACTTCACCGAGCACATGCTCTTCTCCGACCGCGACGGGCGTACCGAGCAGGAGATCAAGGACGCCATCGAGGGGCTCGGCGGCGAACGGAACGGCCTCACCTTCGCGGACCACACCTGGTACTACGTCAACATCGCCCGGGAGCACGGCCTCTTCGCCATCGAGTGGCTGGCCGGCATCCTGGCGCCGCACCCCATGGATCCGGAGCTGGTGGAGCGGGGACGGCAGCCGGTCGAGAACGAATTGGAGGCCCGTCCCCGCCAGCTCTTCGACCACCTGCGGACCGCCCTGAATCCCTCCTGGCTGGTCCCGCCGGGCTTCTGGGAGCGCGAGTTCGGGATCGAGAACGACCGGCAGCCCTTCCCCGATTTCTGGAAGAGTCTGCGGCGCATAACCCCCGAGGACCTGCGCGGCTTCTACGACCGCCACTACGCCCCCGGCGCCATGACCGTGACCATCGTCGGGGACCTCGATCGCGACCGCGCGGTCGGCGTCGCCGAACGCACCTTCGGGGCGCTGCCGCCCCGGCCCGTGAACCGCCTGCAGGCATCCGTCGAGGATCCCGGGCGCCGCAAGGTGACCTATCCCTGGGCTTTCCGGCCCAATGTGCGGTATGTGTCCCGGCACAAGCTCTTCGGCGCCTCCGCCGAGAACCTGCTCACCGCCCTCTTCGTGCGCGACCTCCTGAACCGCCGCCTGAACCAGCGCCTCCGCTTCGGCGAGCGCAAGGCGGTCTACGGAGTAAGGACCGTCCTCGTCATGCGCGGTGCGGCCGCCTTTCTGGAGTTCAACAGCCGCATCGACCGGGACGACTACGGGTTCGCGACCGGGGTGATCGACGAGGAAAAGGACTTCCTGCGGCGGGCCTCCCTCGATCCCGCGCGCTTCGAGGCGGACCGGGCGGCGGTGGTGGAGCGCCTGCGCGCCTCCAATCGGACGGCCGAGTCGCTGAACCTGTGGACGGCGAGATACTTCTACGAACCCGACGTCTTCACCGATTTCCCCGATGTTCTCTCCTTCTACCGCGACCTCACGCAGGAGCGGGTGGCCGCGTTCGCCGACCACCTCTTCGACCCGTCGCGACAGGTGCTGACGGTGACCCGCTCCCGGCCGGTCGGCCAGGGAGTCCTGGCGGTCGCGCTGGTGGCGCTGGCGTGGATCACCCTGCGCGTCCTCGGGCACCTGCTCACCAGGCCCATCCGGATGAAGGGACTCCGCTACATCGGTCGCTTCCGCCTCCCCGCCGTCCTGCGCGCGGCGTACGCGCTCGCCACCATGGCGGTCGTTCTGGTGCTGGCCCGCCTGAGCTTCGCCGCCCACGACTGGGTGGTGAGCGGCTGGATCCAGAGCTTCCACAGCTACTGGTTTCAAGCCGCGTGCAACGTCGTCCTCTTCGTCCTTCTCCTGGCGGCGTCCGGCCTCATCGTCGCGTCGGCTCCGCGCCGGATCCTCCTCTTCGACGACCACGCCCGCATCAAGTCGCGCGCCTGGCGCTCGCGGATTCTCGAGCCCGGCGAGATCGCCGAAATCTCGATCCGCCGTTTCCGGAGCATCTGGCTCACCCGCGAGGTGTTCCGGGGCCCCCCGCTCGCATTCGGGCTGGTGCGTCCCGGCATCTACATCAGACCCGCGACGGGCCGCAGCTATTTCTTCCGCAGCCGGGACTACCCCACCAGCCCCTCCCACACCCCCGTCAGCCGCTCGATCTCGGCCACCAGCTCGCGCCGCTCGGCCTCCAGCGCCGCCACCTCCTCCCGGCCGGCACCCCGGTAGAACGACGCGTCGGCGAAGACGGCGTCGATCTCCCCCACCCGCCCCTCCGCCGCCTCGATCCGCCCGGCCACCTCGTCGGCGCGCACTTCGAGCTGCCGCCGCCGCCACGCATTCCGCCCCGGCCGGCGTCGCCGCCGCCGCCCGCTCCCGCGGCTTCCCTCGCCGCCGCCCCGCCCCGCCGCCACGACCCTCTCCACATCCAGGTGGTCGTCGCCGCAGTGCCGCACGTACTCCTCGTAGGTCCCGCGATAGTCGCGCACCCCCTCCGGCGTGATCTCGACGATCCGGTTGGCCAGCCGCTCCACGAACCAGCGGTCGTGCGACACGAAGACCAGAGTCCCCGCAAACCCCTTCAGCCCCCCGACCAGCGCCTCGATCGACTCCAGGTCCAGGTGGTTGGTCGGCTCGTCGAGGACCAGCACGTTAGGCATCCGGATCATGAGGCTGCAGAGCACGAGGCGCGCGGTCTCGCCCCCGGAGAGAGCGCGCAGCGGCTTCTCCGCGTCTTCGCCGCCCAGCAGCACCCGCCCCAGCCGGCCCCGCGCGAATCCGATCCCCTTCCCCGCGCAGTACCCGCCGATCCACTCCTGGGCGGTCCTCCGGGCCGCCGCGCCGGCCGATCCCGCCCGGGGCGCGGTCCCGCGCGAGCCTCCCGCCGCGTCGCGCCCGCCCCCGCCGTCCCCGCCCCCCGGCCCCAGGTGGTCCCTCGGATCCTGCGCGAAGTAGCCCGGATGCGTCTCGTACCCCCATTCCACCGCCCCGGCGTCCGCCTCCAGCCGGCCGGTGACGACCTTGAGCAGCGTCGACTTGCCGATCCCGTTCGGGCCCACGATCGCCAGGCGGTCGCCCCGGGCCACCCGCAGGTCGACCCCGTCGAGCACGAGGTTGTCCCCGAACGACTTCGTCACGCCCGCCACCTTCACGACCTCCTTCCCGCTCGGCCGCCGCTGCTCGAAGCGGAAGACCGGGTAGCGGCGCGAGCTCTTCGGCAGCTCGACCAGCCCCTCGGCCTTCTTCTCGATCATGCGCACCCGGCTCTGCGCCTGCCGCGCCTTGGACGCCTTGGCGCGAAAGCGGTCGACGAAGCGCTGGTGGTGCGCGATCTCGCGCTCGCGCAGGGCGATCTCCTTCTCGCGGCGCTCCCTCTCGGCCGCCTTGGCCGCCAGGAAGCCGGTGTAGCCGCCCGGGTAGCCGGTCACGGTCTCGTAGTCGATGTCCAGGATGTGGGTGGCGACGTTTTCGAGGAAGCGGTGGTCGTGGCTGATCACGACGACGGGTCCGCGGAAGCCGCGCAGGAACTTCTCCAGCCAGCGGATCGAGAGGATGTCGAGGTGGTTGGTGGGCTCGTCGAGGAGCAGGGCGTCGGGGGCGCCGGCCAGGACCTGCGCCAGCAGCACCCGCAGGCGAAAACCGCCCGAGAGCGTGGAGAGGGGGTCGTGGTGGACCCGGGCGGGGAGGCCGAGCCCCTCCAAGATCGCGGCCGCGCGCGACTCGGCCGTGTAGCCGTCGTGGCGCTCGAAGACCTCCTCCAGCTCGGAGAAGCGGGCCGCGTCGAAGCGTTCCGCGGATCGGGCCAGGAGCGCGTCCCGTTCGGCCATGGCCTCCCACAGCTCCTCGTTGCCCATCAGCGCGACCTGCAGGACCTGTTCTTCCTCGTATACGAACCGGTCCTGGCGCAGCACCCCCAGCCGGGTGCGCCGCGGGATCGAGACCGAGCCCTCGCTCGGGTGCGCGTCGCCCGCGAGGATGTTGAGCAGCGTGGTCTTGCCCGAACCGTTGGCTCCGACCAGCCCGTGACGCTCCCCGGGATTCAGGCGGAAGGAGGCCCCCGCGAAGAGGGTCCGTTCGCCGAAGGACTTGCCCAGGCCGCTGGCGGAGATCATGGGGGAATCTAGCAGACCGTGGACGGACTTCGACCGGAGCGCTTGACGGGAGAAGACGACCGGAGGCCGGGAGATGACCCGCATCACCCCGTCCCGGGCGGTCCCCCCCCATCCCTCCCCGCCCCGTAGAACCGCGCCACCGCACCCCGCTCCAGGTCCTCGGCACGGCTGTAGTACGCAGGCATGCGTTCGGACTTCCAGCGTCCGGCCACCATGATCGCCGTCAGCCCCGCGCCGGCGGCCGTGAGGTCCTGGGCCATCCCGACCCGCGGCGAGTGGCCGCTGAACCCCTCGCCGAGCCCGGCCTCCCTGGCCATCGCGGCGATCCGGTTCGAGATGGCCCTGCCGCTCTTCAGCCCGAAGACCCGCTCATCGGGCGGGGGACTGCCGCGCCGGATTCTCCTGAGCGCGCTCGCGGCCTCCGCCCCCACGTACAGCACCACCGCCGCCGCGCTCGTCTTGGACCGCCGCACGGTCACCCGCGCGGACCCGTTCCTCATGAAGGTCACGGCCCGCCAGCGGAGCTCCGCGGCCTCGGAGCGCCTGAGCAGCGCGTCACGCATGACCGTCGCGATGGCGATGTCCACGTCCCCGCGCCGGCGCGCGTGGCCGGGGGACTCCGTGCGTCCCGTCGGCCCCGACCGCGGCCGGTGCGCCGTCCGCCGGATCGCGGCCAGCCCCGCAGCCGTCAGCCCCCGGGCCTGGTGCGGTTCACCCCGTCCTTCCTCGGCGAGCTGGTTGCGCAATCCCGCGTACGTTTGGCGGACCTCCTCCGCAGCGGTTGGTGTGGGCAATCCGGAGGAGCGGTGGTGATGGCTGATCGCCTTGCGGTCCATCGCCAGGCTGCTCATGGAAAGGCCCGCGGCGGCCCGATGCGTGAGGTACGCGGCCACCGTGACCGGGCTCGCGGGAAGCGGCCTCAGCCGCTCCCTCCCGGCCCAGACCTCGAAGCGCCGCCACGCCCTGGCGTAGGCCCGGTTCGTAGACGGACGGCGGCTTCTTTTCACGGCGGCCGCGTAATGGTAGAAAACGAAGGGCTCTCCAACGTTACCGTCAAGATCACGGGCATGTCCGAGTCCGAGACGCTGACCGGCGCAACCGGCCAGTACGCCTTCACCGGACTTCGCGCGGGCAACTACACCATCGAGATCTCCGGCTTCGATACGGACGACATCGCCTTCGGCGCGACCTCGTCCACGGCCCAGGTTACGGTCGGCGAATCGAAGGTCGTGAGCTTCGACGGCACCTACCTGCGCGCCTCCGGCGTCTCGGGCCAGGTGAGCGTCGAGGGCGTCGGACTGGCCGGCGTGACCGTCAGCCTGCAGGGCAGGGGCGAGGACTTCACCGAGCGGACCAACGCCGCCGGGCAGTTCATGTTCGACAAGCTGCGCAAGGGCGAGTACGCGGTCGCCATCTCCGGCTACGACGACGACGAGTACGGTTTCGACGTGACCTCCAAGACGGTCACCGTCGCCCGCGGCGAGACCGGCAACGTCCCCTTCGAGGGGATCGCGCTCAGGACCGCCGGCATCAAGGGCACCGTCACCGTCACGGACCACGGCCCGCTCGACGGCGTCACGGTTAGCCTGAGCGGCAAGGGCGAGGACATGGCCGTCGTGACCAACGCGGCCAGGCAGTGGTCCTTCGACCGCCTGCACGCCGGCGACTACTCGGTCGCCATCTCCGGCTACAAGAACGACAAGGACGAGTTCGGCTTCGACGTCACCTCGAAGAACGTGACGGTCGCGCTGAAGGAGACGGCGACGGTCGAGTTCGTGGGCATCCTGCTGCGCACGGCGGCGATCGAGGGCGAGGTCACGGTCAAGGGCGACGCGCTTGCGGGCGTGACGGTCACCGTGTCCGGCGGCCCGAAGGACGAGGAGTTCGAAGAGACGACGAACGGCGCGGGCATGTACGAGGTCGGCGACCTGCACGCCGGCGACTACTCGGTGACGATCTCCGGGTACGACACCGACGAGTACGGCTTCGAGGTGACCACCAAGTCGGTCTCGGTGGGGCTCCGCGAGACGGCCGAGGTGGCCTTCGACGGCATCCTGCTCAGGACCGCCGGCGTGAGCGGCCGCGTCACCATCGACGGCGACGCCATGAGCGGCCTGACGGTCAAGCTGGCCGGCGAAGAGGACCGCAGCGGCATGACCGACGGCAACGGCCAGTACGCGTTTTCGGGCCTGGCGGCGGGCGACTACACGCTCACGCTCTCGGGCTACGACACCGACGAGTACGAGTTCGATCCGTCGATGATGGACATCGAGCTGGAGCTCGACGAGGCGGCGATCCACAACTTCATGGGCCGGTCGCTCCGGACCGTGGTGATCATGGGGACCGTCTCTGCCGAGGGCGACGCCCTCATGAACGTCGGCGTGACGCTGATCAAGGTGCTCGGCGCCACCACGGGCGAGGTCCTGGGTGCGACGATGACCGACGAGGACGGCGGCTACATGTTCGACGAGCTGCTCGCGGGCGTCTACCGCGTCGATCTCGGCGAGACCGACGACGAGTACGACTTCGCCACGAAGACCCGGCAGGGCGCGGTGGCGACGGACGAGACGGCGATGTGGGACTTCGACGCCGACATCATCCGCACGGCGAGCGTGGGCGGCGAGGTCACGTTGGACGGCGACCCGATGGGCGAGGTGATGGTGATGCTCACCGGCGACCACGATACGGACAAGGAGATGGAGACGGGCTCGGACGGCATGTACATGTTCGACGGGCTGCGCAAGGGCAGCTACACCGTCTCGATCGAGAACCCTGACGAGGACACCTACGACTTCCCGACCACCTCGCGCTCGGTGAGCCTCTCGGTCGGGCAGGAGCAGGACGACATCTCGTTCGCGGGTTCGATGCTCCGCCGGGCCAGCATCAGCGGCCAGGTGCACGTCGAGGGCATGGGCCTCGAGGGCGTGATGGTCACGCTCGACGGCGACATGGAGGACGAGATGATGACCGACGCCAACGGGGAGTACAACTTCCCCGGCCTGGCGGGCGGCGACTACGAGGTCGAGATCGAGAACCCTGACGAGGACGCCTACACCTTCGAGGTCATGGAGATGGAGGTCGAGGACCTGGGCGACGAAGAGGCCCGGATCGTGGACTTCGTGGGCGAGCACACCATGACCGCGTCGGTGAGCGGCATGCTGTTCGTGGACGAGGTCAAGGTCGACAGCATGTACACCGAGGGCGAGCCGATGCTGGCGCAGAGCGGCTTCCCGCTGCTCCTGCAGGGACCGGGGGTCAACGATTCACGGATCATGACGACCGACTCGACCGGCATGTACTCCTTCGACAGTCTGAAGGCCGGCACGTACAACGTGGTCATCGACCTGAACGACAAGCTCAAGGCCGCGCTGGCCTTCGCGGGCTACGCGTTCTCGGGCAACACCCTCAACATCGGGATCCAGGTGCCGGCCGCGACGGACGTGGACCTCGACCTCCCCTTCAGGATCACGAAGCAGACGATCCTGGCCGGTGCGCTGCTGTCGTACGCCTCGGTGAAGGCAAGCCCGGGCCCCCCGATGAACGGCGTGCGCATGGAACTGTACCCGACCGCCGAGGACGCCCAGGACGGCACCAACATTCTCGGCACGGCCACGACCAGCACGGTCAACAAGGTCCCCGGAGTCGCGAAGTTCGACTTCGACCGCGAGGACGACAAGGGCCCCGGCGGAGGGGCCATCGACCACCTGGTCTACGCCAAGGTGGTCTCCACCCCCACCGACATCGTCGCCCACGACGACAAGGTCATCGAGATCGAGTACGAGGCGGTCGACCGCGTGAGCCACGCCCCCACGGTCGCGAAGCTCATCAACACGCGCGTGAACTTCCAGTGGTGGGTGAAGAGCAACGCCACCGCCAAGGACGGCAACCAGTTCCTCGGGGGCTGGGCCGCGACCAACGGATCGGTGACCGACGCCAACGGCCGGGCCCGCTACACCGGCACGGTCACCGGGTCGCAGCTGGCGGCCCTGATCGCAGGCAGGCCTGCCACCTACACGATTTCGCTGAACAGCAACCAGGCGGACTCGGTGGACATGAGGGAAAAGTGGAGGGCGTCCGGATCCCTGGCCTACGCGCACACCGGTCTTGAGCACCCCAGCGTCAACGGATTCGAGGCCCCCGGCCACGACCGCGGCGCGATCTACGTCACCTGGACGACCCAAACGCTCGTGCTCGGCCTCTATCGCGAGACCGACGACGTGGAAGGGTTCACCAACTACCAGAGCAAGGTGCCCGGCGGCGACCAGCGGCCTGCTTCGAGCGTCGCCCGCGAGATGGAATTCACCCTGCTCACCCGCGACGACCGCAACCGCCTGGTGCCCTACAAGTACAACCACGACTTCTGCTCCAACCCGTTTGGCCACGGGAGGACCGATGACCGTGAGGCCAGGTTCGTCACCAGGCATCGCGTGAACGGTCTGTTCGAGGCCACCTGCCTGCCCGCCGACGCCGAGTTCACCATCCGCCTGGACCTGGGCGACCACCGCGTCGAGGTCGGAGCCGCGGCCGCGGCCGGACTGCGCGGCGACATCGAGGCCTTCAACGAGGACGATCTGTCCGTGGGCGGCACCGTGCTCGGCACCTTCGGCGACGGGAGCGGCGGCGTGCCCGAGGTCAAGATCTGCCTGTCGTAGGAGGGCACGACCGACGAGGAATGCGCCACCTGGGGCTACCAGTGGATGACCGGCTCGATCGTCGGCAACGTGGGCG
>JAPPGI010000041.1 GCA_028874985.1 Gemmatimonadota bacterium
GCGTCCGCCAGCGACGTGTCCTCGACACTCACGTCCCGGTCGATCGGCAGATCATAGATGTTGAAGAGCCGCTGCCGCGCAGTTTTCTCGGCCCTGTAGCGGCTCGTGGTCCGCGCGCGTTCGAGATTCGCATGGTCGACCACGGCCAGTACGCGGTTCAGCCGCTCCACGGCGAAGGCAACCGCGTGAAAGGACGCGAGCGCCGAGAGCAGGGTGCCCCGCCGCGCCAGAGTCTCGGTGGAACTGCCCGAGAGCGTCACCTCGTCCGAGAGCGTGAGCCAGCTTGCCCGGGTCAGCGGTATCACCGCTTCGTGCGGGCCGCTCCCTTCGGCAAGTGCCGCCTGGTCGACCAGGTCCATGAAGAGGCTGGCGCCGCGTGGCGGGCCGGATACCCATACCACGCCTCGTCGTACGGAGAGCGTGCAGGGGGCCAGGCTCCGTGTCAGACCGGGCTTGGCCAGCGCAGTCGGACGCGGACGGTGACTCGCAAAGCGCGAGAGCGTGTCCGTAATCGCGGCCAGCCAGGTATCCGTCTGTTCCGCAAGCTCCGCCGGATCGACCTCGGACAGCAGGGATGCCGGCAGGCGCTTCAGAATGGTACCCGGCGATCCCTTGGCGACCAGGCTGAGCGTGGTGTCTTCCTCCTCGCGTGGTGCGTTCGGTGCGACGCCCGGCAGCAGCCAGCCCGCTTCGCGGCGGAGCAGGTGCTGCGGTGCCGCATGATCCACCCCGTCCCTGAATTCGACCAGGAACAGATTGACGGCGCCCCGCTCGATGAACCAGACGGTGTCCGGGTCGTCGAGCTCCACGGGCAGGTTGCCGGCGCAGGGCACGGACTCGCCGACGCCGGCGGCGAGTTCCGCAATGGACATGTGTTCCGGCCTCGCGTCCAGCATCAGCCGGATCTGACCAGCTTGTAGTAGGTGCCGTCCCGATCCCCCATCAGCTCGTCGTGCGTCCCGCGCTGCACTTCGACGCCCTGGTCGAGCACGATGATCTCGTCGCTGTCCCGCACGGTGCTCAGCCGGTGCGCCACGATCAGGCAGGTGACACCGCGACGTCGCAGGGCATCATCGACGTATTCCTCCGTCGCGGCATCGAGGGCGCTGGTCGCCTCATCCAGAATGAGCAGCGTGGGATCGCCCACCAGCCCGCGGGCGATCTCCAGCCGCTGCCGCTGGCCGCCGCTGAAATTCACGCCTCCTTCCTCGACCCGCGTGGAGTACCCGTCCGGTCGAAGCAGGATTTCGTCATGGATTTGGGCATCGCGCGCCGCCGCGAAGATGGCCTCGTCCGGAACGGCGGGGTTCCACAGGGTGATGTTGTCGCGCACGGACGCGGAAAAGAGCACCACCTCCTGATCCACCATGGAGATGGACTCCCGCAGCACCCCATCGGGAATCTCATCCCGCGGATGGCCATCGAAGAGGATGTCGCCCGACCAGGGCTTGTAGATACCGGCGATCAGACGCGCGAGGGTCGACTTGCCGGAACCGCTGGGACCGACCACGGCAACCCGCTGCCCCGGCCTGATCAGGAGGTTGAACTCCTTGATCAGAGGCGGCCGGCTCTTGTTGAACCCGAAGGTGACGTCTCGCAGCTCAAGCCCGCCGGCGAGCTGAAGCCGGCCCTTGAACGTGGGAATCGACTCCGACTGCGGACTTCGGCGGATGAGGTCGGGGTCCTCGGTGGCCTCGGAGATGTCTTCGAGTCGCTGCAGATCGGTTTCGAGTGCCTGGCGCTTCTCGGCGAACTCCAGGAATCGCCCGATCGGCGCCAGAAACATCTCGGCCAGGATGTAGAACGCGACGAGCGCCCCCAAGGTCATTTCCCCGGCCAGGACCAGACTTCCGCCAATGGCCAGGATCGCGGCGCTTCGAAGGGCCGCGATCAGACCCGGAAGCGCGGCATTGATTGAGCCCAGCCCCGAGTAGCGCTGGCGCGCATGCAGTTCGCGCGCCTGGTGACCGCTCCAGCGCGAAAAGAAATGGTCGTCCGATCCCGTCATGCGCAGGTTGTCGGCATGGTTCAGCATCTGCATGCCGATGCCGATCAGCAGTCCCTGTTCGCGCCTCATCGCCTGGCTTCGAACGGCTCTGACGCCGTTCAGAAAGTGCGCCAGCACCCCATGCATGACGGCCAGAACGAGCACGACCAGTGTGAGCCGGACATCCTGAAACAACATGGCAACGAGCAGCACGGCGGTCATTCCCATGTCGATAATGAGCACCAGAAACTGCTCCGTCAGATTCCTCGCGATCCTGTCGATGGACGAGACTCGATCCGTCAGATCGCCCACGAGCCGGTGTTCAAAGAACTCCACCGGCAACCGCAGCAGCCGCGACAGGCCTCGACTGTAGCCGGTCACCGAAATCCGGACTGCGAGTCGCTTCAGGAACCGGTGCTTGAGCAGGGACAGGATGTAGACGAGGACGCCGCCGCCGAGCAGGGCCGTCACGATGCCGCCCCAGGGCCCGCGGTCTTCCAGCACGTCGTCCACGAATACGCCCAGAGATGCGGGAACAATGAGGGCCAGCAACGTCAACATGAGGCCGCACGCGATCACCAAGGTGAGCACGCCCCATGATCCGGCGAGCACGGTGTGCAGTTGTCTGAACAGTCCCGGCCGTTCACCGCCGGGTTTGAAATCGGGTCCCGGCTTGAATCGGAGCGCGATTCCACTGTAGCCCCTGGCGAACTCCTCGGTGGAAAGCTTGCGCCGCCCCGTGGACGGATCATTGAGATGGAAGTTGCGGCCGTCGAACCCCTCGACGACGAGGAAATGGCTGAATTGCCAGAACACGATCAGCGGCAACGGCAATCTTCGCAGTTGATCGGCGCGTACACTGAGTCCGCTGCATTCGAGACCATAGTGTCTGGCGGCGCGCACGATGCTCGCCGCACTGCTCCCGTCTCGACTCACTTCGCATTTTTCCCGCAGCTCGGTTAGCGGAACCCAGCGTCCGAAGTAGCCGAGGATGCTACCCATGCAGGCGGCACCGCATTCCGACGCATGCATCTGCAGGACAATCGGCGTGAATATCCTTTGCTTTTCGAACCCTGCGGCGGCCTTGGCGGCGGCTCTCCCGAAGGCGATCAACGGCATTCCTAGGGTCGCCCCGGTCGCAGGAGTGCGATCGGAGACCGGGTGCCGGTTTCGATGACGATCCGGCATTTCCGACCCGCAATGGAAGACAGGTCACGACTCTCATCGAGCGCAATGCGGACGCGGTGGACCGACACCGGCGCTGCGGACGCGAAATCCGCTGGAAGCTCGGGCAGGAGAATCGCGGCAATCGCCGCAATCTCTCCACCGATCGTCTCCGCTTCTCCATCCGCCATACCCAGCTCGATCACCGTCGGCATCCCGGCCGCGATCTCGGGCAGAACGTCGTCCTCGATCCAGACCAGCGCCTGCACGGACCGGGTGGCTTCGGACAGGTCTTCGCCGGGCTCGTCGAGTACGCCTTCGAACGCAAGGCTGCGGGCTACGCCGCCGAACAGGAGCCATGTGATCGAGGTGACCAACAGGAGAGCGATGACCGTGACAAGCAGCCGCTCTCGCGGCGTGGAAACGGTCAGCAGCCGGTCGAGTTGTTCGCGTTCTTCCTTTGCTTCGGCAACGGTATTGTGAAACGAATCAAATGGATTGTTGAACACGACTCCGCATAGCCTCCTCATCACGACCGAGCAAGGACCAACCGATCTCGCCCGGTGCCTCGCACCATTCCCTCGGAGGGAGCGTAGCGACCGGAGCGGGAGCCTTCCCGGAGTCCCGACGCCTCACGATTCGCCCCCATCCTCGGCTTTCTCGGCGTCCAGCGCCCGGGACGCAGTCGGGTGGATGGCTCTCGACAGCTCCATGTGACGCCGCATCCGGAAGCTGAAGTCGAAGTCGGCCGGCGTCTTCAGCTCGGGCAGACGGCTGGAATGCATCGCCGTCGCCGGCCGGCTGCTGTTTCGCAGCGCGATCCGGGCCGCCAACAGCCGCTCGATCGCTTCGGTCGCCGTGAACCCGCCGCCGTCCACCCCGGCCAGCACCTCGTCGAGGCTCTCCGGCGCACGCGGCATCTTCAGGTCGGCCGACTGGGCGGCGATGCGCTGCCTTCGCGACGGGGCCTTCACGGCGATCCCCCGCAATGTGCGAGTAGTCTCCCAGAGGGCGGCGCTCGACCTCGCCGCCGCCCGAACACCTCTCGCCCCCGGTCCGGACCCGTGCCATTTGGGAGGCCGACATGCGTGCCGTCTTGGGCGCCCCGCAACACGCCTTCGCCGAAACCCCCGGGTGCGGCGGGGCCGCACTTCGCTTCCTCTCCCCCACGGCAGGGAGGACTCCGCGCGTTTTCATGTCTTCTCCGGTTCCCATCGTTCAACTCTCTGCCTCGCCCTGCTCCAGTCTCTTCCCCCTCTCGTGTCTTCTATCCGCTAGCGGAGAGAGCGGTTAGCGGTAGTATAACGCCACCAGGTCCTCGGTGCAGGACCTTGATACCCTCGACACCACACGGAGGTGGAAGCACCGCCCCTTCTTCGGCCCCGTCGGCCGGGTGAAGTCCCCGGACCACGCCCCGGGTCCGCGACGACGCGCGATGGTGCGATGATCGTGTTAGCTTGCTGTGCGTGGCACACGGAAGAGTCCCGATAATCGACGGGCGTGGAGGTCATCAAGGGGTGATAAACCCGGGCAGCGCGTCTTTGCGGAAGATCGCGGTTGTCGGGCGCGGGACCGCTGGGTCCCTGGCGGCCGCCAGCATAATGCGTCAGCACCCCGACGGCGATCACGAGCTGCACCACATATACGACTCGCGGATCCCGGTCATCGGAGTCGGTGAAGGCAGCTGGCCGAGCCTCGTTCGGGAGCTCCAGCGGCTGACGAACCTGCCGCACGAAACAGTCCAGCAGCGCCTGAGCGGGACTCGCAAGTACGGTGTCGCGTTCGAGGGATGGGGCCGGCGTGATCGAGACTTCACCCACTACTTCACGCCGCAGCAGGTGTCCTACGCCTACCACCTGTCCGCCGACCTGATGGCGGACCTCCTCCACGAAGGCACGCGCGCGCGTCACATCGACGCGAAGGTGCTCGACATCACCAGGGTGAGTGGCGGCGCGCGCGTGGAATTCGAGGGCCGGGCGCCGGAACGCTACGACCTGGTGTTCGATGCGCGCGGGTTTCCCAGGGAGCTCCATCCCGACCAGCACATCAACCTTCCCTTCATCCCCACCGATATGGCCGTCATCCGACGCTGTCCGGCGGTCTTCGGCGAGCAGCCGGAAGGGCCGGTGGTCCAGCATACCTACACGCGCGCGGTTGCGCGTCCACACGGCTGGGTATTCGTTATTCCGCTCACCGCGCACACATCCTACGGGTACGTCTTCAACGGCGACCTGTCGAGCCTGGTCGAAGTCGAATCGGATTTTGACAGGCTCCTTGAGGCCGACGGCGTATCGGAGTTTGAGCAGCGCGCCGTCATCGGGTTTCCCAACTTCGTCCACCGTCGGATCTACGACGGCGCAGTGGCCCGCATCGGCAACGCAGCGGCCTTCATGGAGCCCCTCGAGGCAACGGCGATCGTATCCGCCCAATTGCAGATCGGGATGGTGCTCCGGACGCGCCTCAGCCGTCCGCCGGAGCATCTCGAGCGCGACGCGCCAGTGGTCAATCGGTTCCTCATCAACAACCTGCTCCGCTACGGCCTGTTCGTCGGCTGGCACTACTCGTGCGGCTCCAGGTACGACAGCGGATTCTGGCGCCATGCTCGCGATCGCGCCTGGCCGCAACACCGGATGGCGGTGGACCCCGAGGTGGTGGGGTGTTCCGCGCTCCATGAATTCGACGAGATGATCGAACTGTTGAATCGATCCGTCATCGACCGGGAGGACTGGCATCGGATGTGCGCGGTCCCTCTCACCAGCTATGCCCAGGTGTCCCAGGGTCTTGGCTGCTAGCAGCCCGCGGACGGAATCCCCCCGGCATTCGAGCGGCGGTGCACGGGACGGGACGCTAGGATCGGGGCTCGTCGTCCCGCACGGAGCCGTCGACCATGCGGACCAGACGCCGGGACCGCTCCATGACGCGGCTGTCGTGGGTGGCGAAGACGAAGGTCACTCCGAGGTCGCGATTCAGCTCGCCCATGACATCGAGGAGCGCTTCGCTGGTGACCGAGTCGAGGTTCGCTGTCGGCTCGTCCGCGAGCACCAGGGCCGGACGGCCAGCCACCGCACGCACGACGGCGACGCGCTGCTGCTGGCCGCCGGACAGCTTGCCCGGGCGCCGGTCTTCGAGCCCTTCGATTCCCGTCCGCGCAAAGAGTTCGCGGACCCGCGCCTGACGCTCCTCCGCACGCACGCCCTGGAGGAGCATCGGGAATTCCGCGTTCTCCAGCGCCGTGAGCACGGGGAGGAGGTTATAGGCCTGGAAGACGAAGCCAACCTCCTCGAGCCGGAGCCGCGCCAACTCCCGGCTCGACATGCGGCTCACCTCGCGCCCGGCGACCCACACCCGTCCCCGCGTGGGGCGAGTCAGGCCACCGATCAGATTAAGCAGCGTCGTCTTGCCGGAGCCCGACGGCCCCGCGAGCGCGGTGAACTCTCCACGCTCTATGGTCAGGCTGACGCCGCGGACCGCCTCCACGGACTCGGCTTCCTGCTGGAACACCTTCCAGACACCGTCGGTCCGGGCGGCTACCGTTTCGCTCACTGCCATGACCAGCTACCGATCGAACTTCATCGCCTCGGCAACGTCGACCCGGGCGGCGCGCAACGCCGGATAGACCGAGGCGAGAATACCAATGCCGAGAATGAAGGCGACGATCTGGACGATGCGCCGTACTCCGAAGATCGGCACGATGACAGGGTCGACGGCGGCACCCGAGAATGTCAACTCGTCGATGTCCTGCATGAAGACCGACGTGTCGAGCCCGTCGCCGAAGAAATACCAGGTGCCAAGGAGTCCGAGGACGACGCCGGCCAGCCCGCTTGCGGCGGATAGCGTGAGGCCTTCGATGAGAACGATCGTGCCCGTCTGACCCGGCGTCAGCCCCTGCGCCTGAAGCACGCCGAACTCGCGCTGGCGATGCATCACCGACATCAGCACCGTGTTGACGATCCCGAACGCTATGATGACGAACAGAAACCCCTGAATCACGTAATTGCCGAACTCGTCGATGGCGATCCCCGCCGCCAGGACGGGGTTCGCTTCGCGCCACCCCACAACGCGGGCCTCGCCGCGTCCCACCGGCTCCGCCAGCGCCATCGCCAAGCGGTCGGAGACCCATCGGGTCCTGCCACTGCTCTGCAGCACGACCGCAACGTTGGTCACGTCGCTCCCGGAACCGAGCCACTCGCCGGCTGTCGCGAGCATGATGTGGATCGTCGCCTGGTCGATGGCGGGCACGCGGCTGCGGAAGATCCCTGCCACACGGAGCAGCTGCCCCGCAATCTCGCCATCGGCACCCTGCGCCCGCACGACGAAGCGCGATCCGATCTCGAGTCCCAGGCTGCGCGCCAGATCGATGCCGACAAAGGCCGCCAGCCGATCATCGGGCTCGAGGTAGCGCCCTTCGATCACGCCATCGTCGATCATGCCGAAGCCGGCTTCGGCGACGGGGTCGACCCCCACGATCTGCGCCGGGCGCGCACCGGCCGCCGAACTCGCCAGCCCGTTGATGCCGAGCCTGGCGGACATGCTCTCAACGTGCGGTGCGATCTCCGGAGAGGTCAGCGCCTGCTCAGCGGCGCGGCTGACGTCCGCCGTCAGCCGGTCGTCGATCTGACGGTGCAGCCGGTACTCGGGCCGCTCGATGGTCAGGTGTCCGCTCCCCATGCGCACACCGGAATCGACCCACTGCTCGTGGCTGCCGTCGTCGATGGTCATCGACCAGACCAGGAATCCACCGCCGACGATCATTGCCGCGGCGGTCAGCACCGTGCGGCGCATATGACGGCGCAGGTTCCTGAGGGCGAGCCGGATCAGGATGCGCGGGAGCACGGTTACACGCCTGGGCTATACGCCCGACAGAGTGTCGGCGGGCGGCACCCGCGCGGCACGGAGTGCCGGGTAGAGGGCGGAGACGAGTGCCGTGACCATCAGGCCGATCGTCGCCCAGGTCCATGCCGGCACGTTGGTCCCCACACGGAGACTCGGGGTCAGCAGGACGCCTTCCACGGTGAGATTCCCGTAGAGCCATCCGAGGTCGGGCGGCGCCGTGGAGAACCAGACCAACAGCGGCACCGTGACGGCGGTCCCGAGGCCCAGCCCGATGACGCCGGTCGCTGCCGCCTCGGAAAGCACCGTGCCCACCACGGACCGCGGCGATGCACCCAGCGCCAGCATGACGGCGAACTCGCGGCGGCGTTCGAAGGTGGCCATCAGCGTCGTGTTGGCGATGCCGAAGGCGGCGACCGAAAAGATGAGGACGATGAAGATCCAGTACATCGCATCAGCGAGCGCGACATACTGGGCGAGCACCGGATTGAGCTCCTTCCATGACGCGACCGACATCGCCCGTTCGGGGGCCCCAAGGGCGGCTGCGAGGCGGGTCGCAGTCAGGTCGGCTTGCGACGGATCGTCAGTGCCGACCGCGATTTCGTGGACCCGGCCAGCATCGAGGACAACGAGCGCCTGGAGGTCTGCGACCGGCATGACCATGGTGCCGACATCGAACTCGAGCAGACCGGTCCGGAAGATGCCGGTGACCGTGTACAGGTCGTTGGCCATCGAGCCGTCCGCCGCAGAGGCAACGACGACAAGTTCGTCCCCGACGCTCAGCTGGAGCTGCCGCGCCATCTCGTCCCCCACAACGGCTTCATATCGGCCGGTAACAGCCATGCGGCCGGCCACCAGGGGATCCAAAAAACGTGTCAGCGCCACCTCGCGCTCGGGGTCGACGCCGAGCAAGACGCCGGCCGAGGTCGCCTCGCCGGAGCTCACGAGCCCGCTAGCGTACACGCGCGGGGCTGCGGCCACGACCGAAGGATCGGCCTCGATTGTGCGCAGGATCTCTCCTACGTCGGCACCCCCGCGTCCGCCGATGGTCTCGTACAGGCTGCGCTCGGGCCGGTAGTCGGCGTCGTGGATCTCGATCTGCCCACTGACGAGCGACGTGGCGTTCTCGACCAGTTCCGTCGAGACCCCTTCGGACCAGCCGACCATGAACACCACGGCAAAGTAGCCGACCCCGAGGCCGAGCGCGGTAAGAACTGTTCGCTTCCGGTTGCGGCCGAGGTTGCGCCACCCGATTCGCCACAACTGGCCCGTCACGCCCCACTACCTCCGACGCTGCAGGGTCCGGAGCGAGAAGGAGGATGGATCGATGTCGATGTTGCGTGGTCCGTCGACTACCGCGCCGACTCCGGGCGTTACCAGCAGCAGCAGAGGCCGGCCGAGATGGCTTCGAGCTGCTCCTCGGTGATGTTCGGATCCGGCGGCAACGCGAGATGCACCGTCCGCATGTCGCTCTCATGGACCCTGATATTCATCGAATCGGGGATCGTGATGCCCAATTCCCCACTGATCGTGGTCTTTGGATCCGCAAGAAGCCGTTGCCGAAAGTCCGTATCCAGGGCGGACCTATCGACAATTTGCTGCAGCATTTCGTCTCCGCTTCTCATGGCATTCCTCGCTTCGTTGTGGAAACTAGTAACGTGGACAGCAGCTATCCATGAATCATACACGCCACCCGCTCGGAAAACAAGCCAGAGTCTTGTCCAGAGCCTCGGTGGCGGGATCGGCGAGCCGGGCCGGCAGCGCTAACCCGCCCCCGACATCCGGTCCAGAAAGGCGCGCTCGTCCGCCGTGAGTGCCCTGGCCCCCGACTCGTTCGCCTTCCTGAGCAGCTTGTCCACCTCTTCACGGTTGATCTCGTGGAGGTGTTCCCGGGGAATCGTCCTCCACCGCTCCAGCGCTTCGAGGTCCACGACGATGGACACCCTGCGGGGCCGCGCGGGCCGGTTCGCCACGCGCCGCTGGCGCCGCCGTTCCCAGGCCCGCAGGTAGATCCACCCGGCCACCAGGCCACCCAGGTGCGCGAAGTGGGCGATCCCGTCCTGCGCCCCGGCGAAGCCCGCCCACAGGCTGGACACGACCATGAAGATGGCCAGGATCCGTGCCTGCACCGGGAGCACGCCCCAGATGTAGATCTCCTCTCGGGGCCAGTAGCGCGCGAAACCGACCACCACGCCGAAGATAGCTCCCGAAGCCCCCACGATCATCGAAAACGGCGTTGCGAAGGAAAGAACCGCCCCGCCTACTCCGCAGGTCAGGTAGAACCAGATGAAGGTCCTGCTCCCCAGCCGCTCTTCCAGCCTCGGGCCGAAGAAGAAGAGCATGAGCATGTTGAAGAGGATGTGCATGAACCCGCCGTGGAGGAACATGTAGGTGACCAGCGTCCACGGGCGCCACAGAATGGCCAGGGGGACCAGGGCGAAGTCCTGTATCAGCGCGGGAAACGCCCTCGAGAACAGGAAGACGACCACGTTCGTCAGCAGCAGCCGCTGAACCCATGGCGTCATCAGCACGGTTCTTTTCCCCGAAACAAAGCGTTTGCTCCCCGACTTCAGGCGGACCCCACGAGACCCTCACCTCGTCTCCGGGAATCTACCGGTTTCCGAGCAGTGCCGCGCGTTTGGCCCGTGTACGCCGTCCTGCTACCCACCAACGGCCCCGACCACCTCCCCCAGCACCCCCACCGCCTCGTCCAGCTGCCCGTCGGTCACGTACGGCGCCGGCCCGAGACGCAGCACCCGGCCCCGGAAGTCGGCAAAGACGCCGCGTCCCCGCAACTTGCAGCAGATCTCCCCGGCAAGGGGCGTATCCATGGTCAGGAAGCCGCCCCGCCGCGACAGCCGCGCGGCCCGGTCCCGCGACAGAACGGCAGGATCCGGGTCCAGCCCGTCCACCCCAGCCGCCAGCCGCCGCACCTGGCGCAGACCCACCTCCCGCAACCTCTCCGCGTCCAGCCCCTGCTCCCGAAAGAACCCGAACACCGCCGCCGCCCGGTAGTGACTCACCGGATCGTACGTCGACCCCGCGAAGCGCAGGTGTCCCTCCCCGTACCGGACACGGCCCGCACCCCCACCACCCCCGGCCCCCGCCAGCTCCCCGAACTCCGCGAACCACCCCGTCGACACCGGCCTCAGCCGGCAGTGCGGCGGGATCCTCAGAAAGCAGTTCCCCTCCCCGAGCTGGCAGTACTTGTACCCGCCCCCCACCACGAACGCCCCCCCCAGCCCCATCCCCACCACCGAGAACGGCACCACGTTGAGCGAGTGGTACGCGTCCACCAGCAGCTCGGCCCCCACCCCGGCGCACGCGGTCGCCACCTCGTCCAGCCCCTCCACGATCCGCGCGTCGCGAAAGAGCACCGACGACACCAGCACCGCCGCCGTCCGGTCGTCCACCGCCCGGACAATCCGCTCCGCGATCGCCCCGCCCGCTCCCGCGCCACCATCCGCCCCGGACATTTCACCAGCTCTCGCACCGCCCGCCCCACCCACCCCAGTCATCCCGTCGCTTTCCACAATCCGATCACCCACCTCCCCCACCCCCACCCGCACCACCTCGATCCCCTCCTCCTCCAGCCGGTCCAGCTGCCGCCGGATCGAATGGAACTCACCATCCGTCGTCACCAGCCGGGGCCGTCGCCCGAGCGGAAGCGCCGACAGAAACCGGGTCACCAGTTCGTGCGTGTTCTGCCCCAGGGCGATGTGCCCGTCCGGATCGTCCAGGAGCCGCCGGTACCCGGCCCGCACCTCTTCCGCCACCTCGGAGGCGCGGTCCCACTTGTCGTCCACCATCTCCGCGGCGTCCAGCCACGCCTGCTGCTGCGCCGCGAAGGCCACGTCCGGCCACGCCTGGTGGGAGTGCCCGGTGAGCAGCACCCGTTCCGCGACCCGGAAACGTCCGTAGTGCCGAGCGAACCGCGCCGGATCGAAGCCGGCCTTCTCCGACGCTTCGGCCTCCACGCCCGTCGCCGCCGACGCCACCTCCGGCGAATCCCCGCCGACGTCCCTCACAGCTGCGCCCGGATCTCCCACAGGTCGGGAAAGGCGTGCGACCCCACCGTCGACGCCAGGTACGCGGCGCCCATGGTTCCTCCCGTCCCACGCTTCGCCCCGATGGTGCGCTCCACCATCTTCACGTGCCGGTACCGCCATTCCTGGACCCCCTCGTCCAGGTCCACCAGGCGCTCGCAGAAGCCGGCCAGCTCCGGATCGGTCCGGTAGACTCGGACCAGCGCCTCCTGCACGTCCGCGTCGGGTGTCACCGGCCCGGTCACGTCGCGCGCCAGCACCCCGGCCGGAATCGCACATCCCCTGGCCGCCAGAAACCGCATGAACCCGTCCCAGAGCGTCGCCTCCCCCAGCCTCCGCTCCAGGCGCCGGCGTTCGGCCGAGCCTTCGGGAAACCGCTCGATCACGTCGCCCTGCTTGCGTCCCAGCACGAACTCCAGCTCCCGGAACTGCGCCGACTGGAAGCCGCTCGCGGACTCCAGCCGGTCACGGAAGGACTCGAACTCGACCGGGGTCATCGTCTCCAGGATGTCGAGCTGGGCCACCAGCACCTTGAGCACGGTCAGCACGCGCTTCAGCGTCGCGGCGGCCCGCGCCCCGTCTCCGGCCACGAACAGCGCCCGCACCCGGTCCAGCTCGTGCAGCACCACCTTGAACCACAGCTCGTAGACCTGGTGGATGACGATGAACAGGGTCTCGTCGTGCTCCTCCGGGTCGGACAGGGGCGACTGCAGGGAGAGGAGTTCGGGGACCTTCAGGTAGTTCTGGTAGGTCACGAATTGGCGGTTTTCGGTCATCGTGTCGTTTCAGCCATTCAGTTTTGCGCTATTGCCCGGTCCCTGCACACCGACGCGCGGGCACCCCGCGTCACCGCTCACCCGCTTCCGGGCCGAACGCCTCGGCCGCCTCCCCGAACCGGGGCGTGTATCCGTCCAGCGTCTCGTACTGCGAAGGCCAGGGCAAGGGGTATCCCAGCGCGTACGCGGCGTGCCGGGTCCAGTATGGATCCCAGAGGTGGGCGCGCGCCATGAGGCAGATGTCCGCGCGCCCCGCGGCGATTATCCCGTTCACGTCCTCGAACGAAGAGATGTTCCCCACCGCCATCGTCGCGATCCCCACCTCGTGGCGGATCCGGTCGGCGAAGGGCGTCTGGAACTGCCGCCCGTAGCGCGGCCGCTGGTAGGGCACCGTCTGCCCGGAAGAGACATCCACCACGTCGCATCCGTGCGCCTTGAGCGCCCCCGCGATCGCCACCGCGTCCTCGGGCTCGTTGCCGCCGGGCCACCAGTCCACCGCCGACAGCCGCACCGAGAGCGGCCGCTCCCCGGGCCACAGGGCGCGCACCGCCCGCACCACCCGGAGCGGAAAGCGCAGCCGGTTCTGCAGGCTCCCCCCGTAGCGGTCGGTGCGGAGATTGGTCAGGGGGGACAGGAAGCTGGCCAGCAGGTAGCCGTGCGCCATGTGGATCTCGACCATGTCGAAGCCGGCGGCGACCGCCATCTCCGTCCCCCGCTCGAATTCGGCGACGAGCGCGTCCATGCCGGCTTCGTCCAGTTCATCCGGCACCGGGCTGTGCTCGAAGAACCCGACCGGGGAGGCCGACACGATGGGCCAGCCGCCCTCGTCGAGGGGCTCGTTGGGACCCTCCCAGTCCAGCCGCGTGGAGCCCTTGCGGCCCGCATGACCCAGCTGGATGCCGATCCTCGAGCTTGTGAAACGTCTCACAAACTCGACCAGGCGCCCCCACGCGCCGACGTGTTCATCCAGGTAGATGCCCGCGCAACCCGGCGAGATGCGCCCGTCGCGCCCGATCGCCGTCATCTCGGCCATGACCAGCCCCGCCCCGCCGACCGCCCGCGACCCCAGGTTGACCAGGTGCCAGTCGTCGACGGTGCCGTCCACGGCGGAGTACTGGCACATCGCCGAGACGCCCACCCGGTTGGGGAGCACCAGGTCGCGCAGCCGAAAGGGGGTGAAGAGGGGGGGAGGTGCGCTTCCCGCATCGTCCGGCTTCCGCACGACCCCCAGCGACGTCTCCAGCTCCGCGATCGTCACCCCGGCCTGCTCCTCCGCCTTCTCAGCCACCCACCGGTCCACCGCATCCACGAATGCCGCGTCGCGCTCGCGCAGGTTCTCGTGCGAGATCCGCAGGCTTCGGGTCAGCAGCGAAAACGCGAACTGCACCGGCTCCAGGCGGAAGTACCGCTCCGTGTCCTCGAACCACTGCAGGCTCGCCTGGGCCGCCCGCTGCAGCGACTCCACCGGAGGGCGGCGCTCCTCCTCGTAGGCGGCCAGGGCCTCGTCCAGGGGGCCGCCCCCCACCCCCCGCATCGCCTCCGCCAGCGCGATCGCGTCCTCCATCGCCAGGCGCGTCCCCGACCCCACCGAGAAGTGCGCCGTGTGGGCCGCGTCCCCGACCAGCACGACGTTGCCGGCCGACCAGCGCGCGTTCACGATCGTGGGGAACCGCCGCCAGAGCGACCGGTTGCACATCAGCGGGTGCCCCTCGAGCTCCTCCTCGAAGAGCCGCGCCAGGAAGCACGCCGTCTCCTCCTCGCCGGCCTCTTCCATCCCCGCCCGCCTCCAGGTCTCCTCGGTGGCCTCCACGATGAACGTCGACTTCCCCGACGCGTCGTACTGGTACGCGTGCACCCGCCAGAGCCCGTGCTCGTCCTCGCGGAAGTAGAAGGTGAAGGCCGGAAAGGGCCGCGTCGTCCCGAGCCACACGAACCGGTTCGGCCGCAGGTCGACCGCGGGCGCGAATGCGTCGGCGAACCGCTCGCGCACGGTGCTGTTGCTCCCGTCCCCCCCGATCACCAGGTCGGCATCGAGGTACGGCGCCAGGTCGTCGATGTCGGCCTCGAAACGGAGCCCAACCCCCACGTCGCGGCAGCGCCGGTGGAGGAGCAGCAGCAGTTCCCGGCGCGACAGCCCGGCGAAACCGTGTCCCGTCGACGTGAGCAGCCCGCCCTGGTAGTGGATGTGGATGTCGTCCCAGTGGTAGAAGCGCTCCCTGATCGCGGCGAAGGTCTCCGGGTCGGCCTCGGCCACCTCCTCGAGCGTCGCGTCCGAGAAGACCACCCCGAAGCCGAAGGTGTCGTCGGGACGGTTGCGCTCGTAGACCTCGATCGCGCGCGCCGGGTCGTCCTTCCTGAGCAGCAGCGCGGCGAAGAGGCCGCCGGGCCCGCCGCCGATGACGTTGATCTTCATGGACCCCGCACCAGCCCGCCCCCGATGATCAGGTGCTGGATCTCGGTCGTCCCCTCGTAGATGCGGAGCGCCCGCACGGCGCGGTACAGGTGGTCCACCGGATGCCCCGCGAGCACCCCCCGCCCCCCCAGCACCTGCACGGCCCGGTCCACGATCCGCTGCGCCGCCTCGGTCGAAAACGCCTTGGCCATCGCCGCCTCGATCGTGATCCGCTCCGCCCCGCGGTCCTTCTCCCACCCCGCCCGGTATGCCAGCAGCCGCCCCGCGGTCAGTTCCATGGCCGACTTCGACAACTTCTCCTGGACCAGCTGAAACGACGCCAGCGGCTTGCCGAACTGCTCCCGCCCCCGCGCGTGCTCGAGCGCCTCCCACAGCGCCCGGCCCGCCATCCCGTTCGCCGCCGCCGCCACCGTGGGACGCAGCCGGTCGAGCGTGGCCATCCCGGTCTTGAAGCCGGTGCCCACGTCCCCCAGCAGCGCCCCGCCCGACACCCTGCAGTCGACGAACCGCACCTCGCCCAGCGGATGCGGCGCGCTCATCACCAGCGACCCTGTGAACTCGAAGCCGTCCGCGCCGGCCGGGACCACGAAACACGAGATCCCCCACGTCCCCGCATCCGGGTCGGTCGACGCGAACACCACGTAGAAGTCCGCGATCCCCGCATTGGAGATGAACGCCTTGCCCCCGTTCAGCCGGTACCCGGTCCCGTCCGGCACCGCAACGGTGGTCATCGAGGCCACGTCGGAGCCCGCCTCCCACTCCGTCATGGCGAACGCGCCCATTGCCTCGCCCGTTAGCGCACGCTCCACCCAGCCGCCCGGATCCGCCCCGCACACCAGCCCCGGCGTCGCGCTCAGGCCCTGCAGCGCGAAGACCGCGTCGGCGAGCGGCGACCACCACGCCAGCACCTCGCGCGCGACCAGGCAGCCGCGCACGTCGCCGTCCCGGATCGGTTCGAAGAGTCCCGCCGCCCCCATCCGCCCCACCAGTTCCCGCGCCCGCACCCGCGCCGCCGCATCGGTCTCCGGGTCGTGCCCCTCGCCGATCTCGTCCCTGCAGAAGGCCACCACCCGATCCCGGAACTCCCGGTGCCTCCCCTCGACGAAGGCCGCCACCGGGTCCAGCGACAGCCCGTCCGCGTCAAACAAAGCGCGGTCTCCGCTTCTCCACGAACGCCTCGTACGCCTCGCGGAAGTTCGGGTTCAGCATGCACATCGCCTGGGCCCGCGCCTCCGCCTCGAGCGCCGCCTCCAGCTCCATGTGCGCCTCGCGGTTCAGCGCCTCCTTTGTGACCTGCAGCGCGAACGACGGCCCCCGCGCCAGCTTCTCCGCGAACTCCGTGGCCGCGGCCGGCGCCTCCCCGTCGGGCACCACGCTATTGTACAGCCCGATCCGATGCGCCTCCGCCGCGTCGATGAACGCCCCCGACATGAGCAGCTCGCTCGCCCGTCCCAGCCCCACGATCCGCGGCAGCATCCACGCCGCGCCCATGTCCGCGCCCGAGAGCCCCACCCGCGTGAACAGGTACGCGATCCGCGCCGACTCGGCCGCGATCCGCACGTCGCACGCCGTCGCGATGACCGCCCCCGCGCCCGCCACCGTCCCGTTGAGCGCCGCGACGACCGGCTGCCGGCACCGCCGGATCGCCCCGATCAGGTCGCAGGTCATGCGCGTGAAGTCCAGCAGCCCCTCGAAGTCCCGTGCGAAGAGCGCCCCGATGATGTCCTCCACGTCCCCACCGGTACAGAACCCGCGCCCGGCCCCCGTGATCACGATCGCGCGCACCTCGGCCTCGCCGTCCAGCCCGCGAAACGTGTTCCTCAGCTCGTCGTAGACCTCGAAGGTGAGCGCGTTCAGCCGCTCGGGCCGGTTGAGGGTGATCCGCGCCACCGCGGTCTCCGCGTCGAAGTCGAGCAGGAACGAGCGGGGGGGTTCCAGGGTGAGGGATTCAAGTGCGCTCATGGCTGTTCCTTCGCTGTGTGCGGGCGGGTGGCGGAGTGCCCACCCGGTTGAGCCTGCGGGATCACCGCGGTGGCCTCGACCTCGACCACCGCGCGCGGATCGACCAGTTCGGTCACGGCCACCAGCGCCATGGCGGGGAAGTGCTTCCCGAAGACGGCCCTGTACGCGGCCCCCACTTCGGCCGGCGATCCGCGATATGCTTCCATGTCCGTTACGTAAATGGTAAGACGTCCCACGTCGGCGATCCTCCCGCCCGCCTCCTCCACCACCCGGACCACGTTGGCGAGCGCGGCCCGGAACTGCCGCGCGAGGGTCGTTCCGGCCCCCGCCTCATCTTCGCCCGCCACCCCGATCTGCCCCGCCACGAAGAGCACGCGGCCCCCCTCCGGCGCCAGCATCCCGTTGTTCCATCCGCGCGGAGGTCCGAGGGCATCCGGATTCACGATTTCGTAGCTCAATCCGCTCCACCTTCCGGTGCCCGCCCGGCGTCAGGCGCGTCCTCCGGTTCCCCCTCGGTCTCCGGTGAGTCCCCGGGCTTCTCCTCCGGTCTCCGCACACCGCCACCCCACACCACCAGCTCGCCGCCCTGCAGCGACGCGGCCGCATCCGGCATGAACGTCATCACCGCGTGCGCGACCTCATCGGTCGTGATCAGGCGGTCGCCGGGCTGCAGCGTCTTGATGGTCGCGCGTATCTCCTCCACGTCCCGGTTCGTCTTCAGCGCGATCCACTCGATGTTCTTCCCGGTCATGAGCGTGTCCACGTACCCGGGGCAGACGGAGTTGACCGTGACGCCCGTTCCCGCCAATTCCCTGGCGAGGCAGCGCGCCATCCCCAGCAGCGCGTGCTTGGAGGCAGTGTAGGCGGTGACGTAGCGGGCGCCTTCGAGCCCCGCGACGGACGCCACGTTCACGATCCGCCCCCATTGCCGCGCCAGCATCTCCGGCAGGAAGGCCTGCGTCACCAGCAGCGCCCCGGTGGCGTTCACCCGGATCACCGATTCCCACTGCTCGAGCGACACCTTCAGGAAGGGCGCGGACTCCGCGATCCCCGCGTTGTTGACCAGGATGTCCACGCCGCCCAGGAGTTCCTGCGCCCGGAGCGCCATCGCGGAGACCGACTCCGGATCCGTCACGTCACAGACGACCGCGTGCGCCGGCCGGCCCTCCAGTTCCAGCCCTTCGGCCACCCATTCGATTTCCTTCCCGGTGCGCGCCGTCAACACCACCGCCGCCCCCTCGGCCGCCAGCGCTTCCGCCACCGCCGCCCCGATCCCCCGCCCTCCGCCGGTCACGACGGCACCCTTTCCGGCGAGGGTCCGGCGGCGAACCGCGAACCTGCTGGTCTTCGCGTTGAGTCTCTCGCCGAGGTGCTCCACTTCGTCGTACTTCACGAGTCTACCCGCCCGTGGATAGAGCCCCGCGAGCACCGAGAGCGGCGAGGCGCCGGGCTGGCAAGGCGCGACGAGAGGTGAATAGCAGGGCTATTCGCCCGAGGAGCAACGCAGAGCGAAGTCTTGGACCGGCAACATGTAAAGTGGCCATGACATAATGTAATGTGTACCTTACAGCGTGGATAGGTGCGGTGAAGCGGCCAGCCCGGATGCATCGTCGCTCGAATGCCGGGGGGATTTTGTCCACGGGCTGCTAGCAGTCCTCCCCACGCCCGAGCCGTTCCGCGACCGCCTCCACCACGATCCGTCCAAGCGCTTCCACCGTCCGCTCACCCTCCTCCCGGGTCGCGGCGGCGGGATCGCCGCAGTACGCCTCACCGACCCCCGCCTCCTCGAACGTGGCCTTTCCGGACCGGATCGCGCGCGACAGCGACGCGGGATTCGCGGGGAGACCCCGCCGCACCTCCTCGCGCACCAGCTCGGGGGCGGCAGCCATGACCACCGAGGTCTCGTAGCGGCCCGCGTGGCACGCGCCGCTCCGGAACTCGTCGCCGAGGCGAAGCGCCCACCGCCGCTCGGTCAGATCGGGGTGGATGACGGGCATGGCGCCGCCGTGCGCCCGGGCGGCGTCCCGGATCGAAGCCAGGTGGGCGGGGTCGAGGTGGGCGTTGACCACCACCAGCGCGGCAACACCCTGCCGCTCGAGGGACGCGGCCACGTCGGTGAGCAGCGCCGTGACGGTGGCCGGGCGCAACGAGATCGTACCCGGGAAGCCGGCGGCGAAGGGGGCGGCGGTGTAGGGGAGGGGCGGGAGCAGGGCGGGGTGGAGGCCCAGCTCGCGCAGACCCGGCAGGGCCGCCTCGGCGGCTGTGGCGGCAATGACGACATCGGTGACCAGGGGAAGGTGCGGACCGTGGGCCTCGACCGCTCCGGCCGGGAGCAGGGCGACCAACCGAGTCTTCCCCGGCCGACGCCCCAAACCGGCCCCGGCAAGGTCGGTCCAGGTCGCATTCCCCCACGACGGTCCGTGGCGGAACGCCCGCCCCGTCCGAGATGTGGATCCATCCAGGCTTCCGAACGCTGTGCTCATGCCAACCGCTCCTCGCCGGCCCGCCACCTGACCGACGCCGTTGCTCGTCATCCTCCCTCTGCCCGCGGGTCCGATGTCCGTCAACCGCACCTCCGGTGCTCCACAAGATAAACCATGTCGTGACCGGGGCCATCCGTTCCAACCCGGATCCCGTCTTGACGGACGAACTGCCGACTCATATGATAACTCGGAACGAGTCAAGTCATGATGCATCTTGGGGGACCAGCCGTGAAACAGCTCACCGTTCGTGGCCTTGGAGACGAGCTGGCCAGGGTGATTCGGCGGCTTGCCAACCGTGACGGGACGTCGCTCAACCGGGCTGCCGTCAAGCTGATGCGTCGCGGAGCGGGACTGGAGGAAGGACGGGAAGCCGATGTGGTCGGCTCGTCGCTCGATCACCTCATCGGGACCTGGAGCAGCGCGGAGGCGGCCGAAATCGATCAGGCGCTGCGGCACTTCAAGGTCATCGACAAGGCCGCCTGGAAATGAGGGTGCTGATCGACTCCAACGCCTATTCCCAGCTCATGAGAGGGCGCGAGCAGGTCAGTCGGATCGCGCGGGATGCAGAGGAGATCCTGCTGTCGGCCGTTGTGCTCGGTGAGCTTCTCTACGGATTCCGTCACGGCTCGCGCCACGGGCGCAACGTCCGCGGGGTGCGCGCTTTCCTCGACAGCCCCTACGTGTCGCTCGTGCCGGTGGGACCGACAACCGCAGACCGCTATTCGAGGATCGCGGCGTCGCTCCGCGCGAAGACACGTCCCATTCCCACCAACGATGTCTGGATCGCAGCTCACGCCATGGAAACGGGCGCCGATCTCGTGTCGGCCCACCGCCACTTCAGGCATGTGGACGGGATCGCATGGGTGCGGCTGAGGATCTGACAAGGGTTGGCGGAGCACAGACCGGAACTCGAAGGTGTCCTCCCCATGACCGGGGAACCGAGACCGCCGTCGGCCCAAGTGGCTTGCAACCCGGCCGCAGGTCCATTGACACCGGCAGTCCATTGACCGTATCCCTTTCGTCCTTGAACGTATTCCTTCCCCGGACCGCGCCCCGGCGGCCCGGATTCACCCGAGATTCACCCAGCCGGCCGTCCCTCCACCGCACATCGCCCGGACCCGATGCCCTTCCACCCCCCCGACCACTTCAACATCGCCGACCACTTCCTCGACGACCGGATCCGGGAGGGGCTCGGCGACCGGATCGCGCTGCGTACCGCGAACGGAACGGTCACCTACGCCGCGCTGCAGGCGCGGGCGAATCGCTTCGCCAACGCGCTGGCGGAGATGGGGGTGCGCCCCGAGGAGCGGGTGCTCATCGGCCTCCCCGACGTGACCGACTTCCCCGCCGCCCTCTTCGGTGCGCTCAAGCGCGGAGCGGTCGGCGTGATGGTCAACTGCTTCCTGGGCGAGGGCCGCATACGCGACCTGTACGACTACACGCGCGCCAGCGCCGCGGTCGTGGACGCGGAGCACGCCGGGGTGTTCGCGCGAGCGACCCGCGGCGCGCACCACGTCCCCCGCCTCCTCGTCCTCGGCACCCGCGAGGGCGATGCACGGGTTGACAACTCCAGTTTACACTATGTCAACTACGCATCACATTTCGACGACCCCGCCATCTGGCTCTTCTCCGGCGGCACCACCGGCCGCCCCAAGGGCGTGATCCAGAGCCACGCCTCCTTCGCCAACACTACCGAGTGCTATGCGAAGGGAGTCCTCGGCTACACGGCCGACGACATCACGCTCTCGGTTCCCAAGCTCTACTTCGGCTATGCCACCGGTTCCAACCTCCTCTTCCCGCTCGCCGCGGGGGCGTCGGCCGTCCTGTTTCCGGAGCGCTGCACCGCCGACGAGCTCTTCGCGCAGATCGCCCGGCACCGCCCCACGATCCTCGTCAACGTGCCCACCATGGTGAACCACATGGTCTCTCACCCCGAGGCGCAGACCCGCGACCTGAGCTGCCTCCGGCTGGCCACCTCCGCCGGCGAGCCCCTCCCCGTCCCCCTCCACCGACGCTGGGACGAGACCTTCGGCGTCGAACTCCTCGACGGCCTAGGCACCGCCGAGATGTGGCACATCTTCATCTCGAACCGGCCCGGACGCGTGCGTCCCGGCACTCTTGGCACCGCGGTCCCGGGCTTCGAAGTGCTGCTCTGCGACGACGACGGCCGCGAGGTGGGGCCCGGCGAGGTCGGGCGGATGCGGGTGCGGGGCGGCTCCCGCGCGCACGGGTACTGGCAGCACCCCGGGGCCACGCGGAGTTCCTTCGCCGGGGCGTGGTACATTTCGGGCGACATGATGACTCGCGACGCGGACGGTTACTTCACCTACCAGGGCCGCGACGACGACCTGCTCAAGGTCTCGGGGAAGTGGTTCTCGCCCCGCGAGGCCGAGGAGTGCCTGCTGGAACACCCGGACGTCGGGGAGGCCGCGGTGGTGGGAATCGAGAATGAGGACGGCCTTGCCGTCCCGGTGGCCTTCGTGGTGCCGGCGGCGGGCGGCGGCCCCCGGGGCGTGCCGGCCGCCATCCGGGCGCACCTGGGAGAGAGCCTGGAATCCTACAAGCACCCGCGTGAGGTCCACCTGCTCGCCGAACTGCCGCGCACGCACCTGGGCAAGGTGGACCGGGGGACGCTCAAGAGGAGCCGCGAGGCCAAGGGAGACCGGGCTTCGCCCGGCCCTCGGGGGGGCGGCCGGGGGGCGCGGAATCGCGCCGGCGAACGGACTCCATGAACGCCCCCCTGCGCATCCCGGTACTGCTGGGCTCGGTGCGGCGCGGCCGCCGGTCGATCCGGGTGGCCCGCTTCGCCGCCTCCCGTCTGGAACGGGCGGGGGCCGCGGCTCCGCTCCTCGACCTGGCCGAAATCGACCTGCCGATCATGGAGGAGCGCCTGCACAAGCGGGACGACCCCCCGCCGGGACTGGTAGGCTTCTCTCGTGCCATCCGGTCGGCCGACGCCGTCGTCGTGGTGAGCCCCGAGTACAACGGGTCCTGGCCGGGGGTGCTCAAGAACGCGCTGGACTACATCCACGGGGAGTGGTTCCGCAAGCCGGTGGGCATCGTGACCGTGTCCGCGGGCCGGTTCGGAGGGGTGCAGCTGCACAACCACCTGCAGCTCTTCTTCCTGCGGGTCAAGGCGCTCCCAGTGGCCGGCATGCACGTTCCCAACGTGACCCGCGCCTTCGACGAGAACGGTGAACCGCTCGAACCCCGCCACGAGAAGTCGTTCGGCGGCTTCATGGAGACCCTCGATTGGTACGCCCGGGCGATCGGCGCCGCGGCGGCCCGGGAGGAGAGCTGACGGCGATGTCGTCCTTCTACCTCACCACGCCGATCTACTACGCCTCGGGGGAGCCCCACATCGGCCACGCCTACACCACGATCCTCGCCGACGTGATCGCCCGCTACCGCCGCCGCGCGGGCCGGGACGTGCTCTTCCTCACGGGAACCGACGAGCACGGCCAGAAGATCCAGGAGGCGGCGGCCGCGCAGGGGATGTCGCCGCTGGAGCTCTGCGACCTCATGGCGGGCCGTTTCGAGGCGGCGTGGGCGGAGCTGGGCATCTCTCACGACCGCTTCATCCGCACCACCGAGGCCGAGCACCGCGCGGTGGTGACTGCGCTGCTGGAGCGCCTTCGCGACAACGGGCACATCTACGAGGCCGAGTACGCGGGGTGGTACTCGGTCGGACAGGAACGCTACTTCACGGAGAAGGAGATCGGCCCCGACCGAGTCGACCCGATCGCCGGGGAACCGGTCGAGCGCATCCGCGAGAAGAACTGGTTCTTCCGCATGAGCCTGTTCCAGGAGCGGCTGGTTCGGCACATCGAGGACTACCCGCACTGGATCGTTCCCGCCACTCGCCGCAACGAGGTCCTGGGCTTCCTCAACCAGCCCCTGGCCGACCTGTCGATCTCGCGGCCGCGTTCGCGCATCAATTGGGGGATCCCGCTGCCGTGGGACGACGCGCAGGTTTGTTACGTGTGGGTCGACGCCCTGACCAACTACGTGACCGCGTCCGGCGCCATCGACCCCGCCGCCCCGAAGGAGGAGCGCGGCTTCGGCGACCCGCGCCCCGCCCGCTGGCCCGCCGACGTGCACCTCATCGGCAAGGACATCCTCACCACGCACGCCGTCTACTGGCCCACCCTGCTCATGGGGGCGGACCTGCGGCTGCCCCGGAAGATCCTGGCGCACGGGTGGTGGGTGGTGGGCGACACCAAGATGTCCAAGTCACTCGGCAACGTGGTGGACCCGCTCGACCTGAGAGAGAGGTTCGGCACCGACGCCGTGCGCTGGTACCTCATGCGCGAGATGCCGACCGGACAGGACGCCTCCTACACTCCCGACCGCTTTCTCACCCGCTACGACCAACTCGCCAACATCCTCGGCAACCTGGTGCACCGCACCCTGTCGATGGTGAAGCGCTACCGCGGCGGTATCGTTCCGGGAGGGTCCGCCGACGGGCTCGCCCGGGAGACGGAGGAGGCACTGGAGGCCTACCACGAGGGACTCGGGGGGTACCGCCTGCATGAGGGGTTCGCGGCCGCCATGAGCCTCGCAAGGAGGGCCAACGGCTTCGTGGAATCGCAGGAGCCGTGGGCGTTGGCGCGGGACCCGAACCGGAGTGGTGAACTCGACCGCACCCTGGCCACGCTGGTTCGTACCCTGGCTGTGTTGGCGGCCATGTTCGAGCCCGTGGTCCCGGCCAAGGCCCGTGAACTGGCTACGAGATCGGGCCTGGACGGTGTCCCGCGGTTCGCGGAGCTGAGGACCCTGGAGGTGGGCGAACTCGCCGTGACGCCGGGAACACCGCTCTTCCCCCGCGTGGAGGCCCGGCCCGGCAGTTTTGGTTAGCTTTGGAAACAGATGTTTTCTTGCCCCGGCGCCAAGGAGCCTTTAAGCTACCCCCGCGATGATACGTGAACGGTGGACAGTCCTCTTCCTGCGGGGAGAAGCGAACGCGGTGCGGCAGTACTCTCTGTCGCGGCGGGCGGTACGCCCGGCGTTAATCGGTCTGGCTGTCTTTGTCGTCCTCTTCCTCGGTGCCGCGGCCTTCTTCTTCCACGACTCCGGCGTCCGCGTCCGGGCCGCCAACCTGGAGCGCGAGAACCAGCTCCTGGAACAGGAACTTGAGGTTTTCCAGGCGAGGGTCGTCGACTTCGAAGGCCGGCTCGCCGCCCTGGCCGAACAGGACCGCGGCGTGCGGATGCTCGCGGGTCGCATGGGAATCCCGGATGAGGTGCTGGAGGTGGGGGTTGGCGGCCCCGGGCTGGCGTCCCCCGGCGGGGATGAACTCTGGACCCTCGATCCCCAGGCCTCCGAGATGGCGTACGCCAATCGCTACGACATCGATTTCCTCGAGCGCAAGACTGACCTGCTGGAGAAGAGTTTCAAGGAAACCGCAGTCCTCATGGAGGACCAGTGGGAACGGCTGGAGGCGATGCCCTCCATCTACCCCGTTGGCGCCTTTCGTCTTTCGAGCCGTTTCAGCCACAACCGGTTTCACCCGGTCTACAAGAGCTATATGCCGCACATGGGGATCGATCTGAGCACCGCGTCCGGCACGCCGATCGTGGCGAGCGGACCCGGTGTGGTAACGTTCGCCGGCTGGAAGCACGGTTACGGCAACACGGTGGAGATCGACCACGGTTACGGGGTGATGAGCCGGTACGCACATGCGTCCAAGCTGCTGGTATACGTCGGCGAACGGGTCAAGCGCAAGGAGGTGATCGCCCACGTAGGGTGTTCAGGAACCTGCAAGGCGCCCCACGTTCACCTGGAAACCCATGTGAACGGGGTTCCGGTCAACCCGCTGATGTTCATGCCGTGGAGTCCCGACTCCTAGCAGTCGGTGGACAAAGCCGCCGGTCGGCCCCGGTCGCTCAGTGAGTCAGTCTTGAATCCATCCGGTTCGGTCCATACCTTGGGCCACCGTTACGTCTCGGCCGGTCGTCCGTGAAGCGCCGGCCGCCATCCGGGTACACTCAGGGAGTTGAAGCAACCATGCGACGCAGAACTGGTTTGGGCTTGGCGGGAATCTCAGCGATTCTGGTCCTCACGGCGTGTGGGCCGGCGCGGGTTACGGTCGTCGTCGAGCTGGAAGGGGAGGACGGGGGAGCAACTACCTTTGTCGACGATGTCGAGGTTCGCCTGCTGCCCTACGACCGGGACTTCATCTTCGACTCGTTGACCGCCGCCGCGGCCACGCCGGAACCGGAGATGCCCGCCGAGCTGTTGGCCGCGCAGGCGGAGATCGCACAGGCCGAGCAGGAGTGGCGCGATGCGGAAGACCTCTGGAACACCGCGCGCGACACGATGAAGAAGCTCAACGAGGAACTCGAAGGGCTCAACCGGGCCATGAACCTCTACAAGCAGATCTACGCCGAGTTCGAACGGTGGGAGCGGGAGGAGAGGCGGTCCAAGGACAGGTCAGCCGCCCTGTTCGAACGGTGGACCGACCTGGACAAAGCGGCGCGCGCCCAGTTGGACAGCGTGAAGATGGTACGGCGGATCTGGGCCGACCAGGCCTTCGAGGACGTGGGTCTCGCGATAGAAGCCAAGATCGAGGAGACCGGTCTCGAGGAAGCGGCCGACACGACCGGCGCCGAAGCCGAGGGTGTCGCGCTGCTCAAGGTCCCCCCGGGCGACTACTGGGTGTACGCGCGCCATGAACTGCCCAACGAAGAGCTCTACTGGAACCTCAAGGTCACCGTCATGCGCGGCGACCCGGTCGTGGTGCGGCTCAACCGTGAGAACGCCGAGGTGAGGGAGATCAACTAGCAGTCCGTGGAGACGGCCCGCGTCGCAAGGACTGCCGACGCGAAGGGCTGGCCGGGTCGCTTGCGAAGGGGATTATACCCCTGACTTGACAACGTGAACGATGACCGTAACCTCAATGGAGA
>JAPPGI010000220.1 GCA_028874985.1 Gemmatimonadota bacterium
ATGTGGGACATTTTACATGCCGACTTCAGGGAAACTTTACATGCCGGGTAACATAACGTGGTTGGAGTGGAAAGGTCCGGTTCCACGGTACATCGCGGGGGGGGCGGCGCGAGGGGCCCCCTCCAATGGAACGGGACTCCGATTCCCCCAGAAAAGGGGGGGCAAACCCGGGACGCCGCGACACCGGACCCCGCAAGAAGCGCCGAAAGGGTCGGACGCCGCCGGCCCTCCCGTTACGACGATCTCTCCAGCGAGATGCGCGACCTCTGCCACACAGGCGTGATCTTCGTAGCGTTCGCCAGGACGTACTCGATGACCGCCTTCGTCACCTCCCACCGCCGGACCATGGGCGTGGCGTCGTTGCTGAAGAAGCCGCCCCACTCCTCTCCTGAGCCGGGAGGGCCCGGGGCCTCCGATTGACCATGGATCGAAGCGCCGTCCATGTCTCGTTGACCGAAGGAAACAGGGCCGAAAAAATCGGAACGTAGCCACGATTGAAGAAGACAACCTCGTCCTCTCCGACCCCCAGATAGCCGTCGGACGAATGGAGTTCCGTTCCTCGGCCGACGTGATAGACGGTCAGCAACCGCTCATGGTGGTTCGCATAGATCCGCCCAGGACCCGGTTGCGCCCGCCCCTCGGTCCGATTGCGGGCTTCCCGCCAAGCATCGTAGAACCCCGGGACGATGCTCTCGAAGGCTTCCCGTAGATCCGCGATTCGATGGTCTCGCGCTGGCCATGGACATTTCCTCCCTTCGATTACGGGTGGTGGAACCCACCACCCTGTCTCTCATCATGGACGCCCCCGCCACCGGAGACATTCTGGGCCGAACGTTCTACAGGGGGTAACCACCTCTCCCGCAAGAGGCGGCTCAGGGGGGGAGCGGCGGCGATCACTGAGGGCTTCTCAGCCGATTCGCCCCCCCGCGGACCGGCCAGACCCTAGGAGCAGGTCGCGAGCTGCCCCGCAGGTGATGGCGGGCCCCAGATCTACCCACACCGCCGCCCACACCGCCACCCACACCGAAACGCTCGCGGGACGGTTCTCGCGTGGCTGCCTCACACGTCCCGCCTTGGGTTTCTGCGGTTTCTCGCGTCGGCCCGGTTCTTGCCATCGGAGGGAACCTCCCCGCGTGCGGAGACACCCGTACGCCACACCCTCCAGACAAGGAGCCAACGGATATGAAGAGATGGAGAATGACCCTGGCCGTGGCCGTGGCCGTGACGATGCTGGGGTGTGGCGACGCGCCCGCCCCGAAGGGGGTGCGGATGATCGCCATGACGGCGATGCAGCTTCACCCGGACACCATGACTATCGAGAAGGGTTCGCGGGTGGCCTTGAAGCGATGGAAAGACGACATCGACCACCCCGAACCCCTGTATCTGATCTGGGAGGATCCGGAGTACGATCAGGATGGTTCCGTGCGCCTATCAGGGACCGGTGGAGACGCTTGCCGATCCGCTGCCGGACTGCGAGCTCTTCGCCCCCGAGTTGAAGCCGATAGCCCGGGTGGACCTCGGGAAGATCTTCAAGCCGCTGTCATCGTGCGGGGGTGAGAGGAAGAGCGTTGGCAACGGCGGCGTGATCGTGATCGGCGGCCGTGATTGCTACACGCTCCGAATCTGGACGCGAGGGACCGGCCCCGGTCTCACCTATCAGGCTGCAAGCTGGCTCAACACTTCATGCCCGCCCGCCGGGAAGACGTGGATTTCGTGGACCTGGGGAAGGGATGACGGCCCGAAGCTCGCCCCGGTGACCGACACGGTGCGGATCTCGGTGGCGGGTTGCCCCACGAGCCCGGAGACGGACGAATGAGCGCCTCGGGGACGAAGGAATCGACCGAGCGCCGGGTGCTGTTGGTGGTGGCGTTGGCGGGGTTCGCGGCCCTTGTGGTGAGCATGGCCGGCGGGCTGGACGCGACCGCCCCGGTGTCAACGGCACCGGAGACGGCGGCAAGCCGATTCACGAACCCGGAAATCGCCCTGAACCTTTACGCGTGCGATCCCGAGATCGTGACGGTGGAGAAAACGCGGTGGCGAGGGTGGCGGGTCTACGTCCACGGAACGGGGAAGTCGCTGTCGCTGCGAAAGGTGTTCGGCCGGAACGCTCCGGTCATGTCGAAGCAGCTCGACCGGCTCGGGTATGACAGCGTGGCGGGAGCAGACGTGTTCCTCGACTGCTAGGCTCCGTTGGTGCGGACAGAACGAGCCCCCCCGGCGACCCCTCAGACTGCCGGGGGAAGGGGCTCAACCAGCCCCCAGGGGGACCCCGCATGGGAACGGGAACCCCCTCTCCCCTCAGAACCAGGAGGGGACACACCCCGCCACCATCCAGGGAGGCCCCTCCAATGGAACGGGACTCCCTTTCGCTCAGATTCAGGGGGACACCAACCCCTCCCGCCAAGACCGGCGCACCCCGGGGACCACCCCTTCCGAGAACGCCTCAGCGCCCCCCTGACGCACGCGAACCCCCAAGACGCCCCCCCCCCGGCCCCTTCATGCTCATTTCCGGCCTCGAAACTCCCCGTAATCCAAGGCCCCGGGCGGTGCATTCCTTT
>JAPPGI010000110.1 GCA_028874985.1 Gemmatimonadota bacterium
GTGGATAAACTCCCGCGAGCACCGAGAGCGGCGAGGCGCCGGGCTGGCAAGGCGCTTTGAAGGGGGAATAGCAGCGCTATTCGCCCGAAAAGCAACGCAGAGCGTCAGCGTTCAGCCCGGATGCATCGCCGGTCGAATGCCGTGGGGGTTTTGTCCACGGGCTCCATATATACACACATACACAATACACAACAACCAATCACGGTTGCTTCGCCGATTCCCCGGAATGCGGACAGCCCGTGGAAGGAATCGCCCCGGCATTGTCCACCGACTGTTGGCGCCGGCCCTGCTCCTGGCCGCCGCCTGCTCCGACGCCTCCGAGACTCCACCCTCGGCACGAGACTCCCCCGCCGACCCCGCGCCCAACACCCTCACCGAGGCCGAGCGCGCCGCCGGCTGGCGCCTCCTCTTCGACGGCGAAACCACCGCCGGATGGCGCGGCTACAACCTGGAAGCGTTCCCCGACACCGGCTGGGCCGCGGTCGACGGCGCCCTGGTGGTGGGCGCGACCGCCACCGACCCCGATGTCCCGATCGGCGGCGACATCGTCACCACCGAGTCCTTCACCGACTTCGACCTCAGGTTCGAGTTCATGCTCTCGGAGGTGTCGAACAGCGGCGTCTTCTACCGGGTGATCGAGGAGGAGGGCGCCGCGATCTGGCACAACGCGCCCGAGTACCAGGTGCTGGACGACCCCGCGTACGTCGAGATGGGCACGATGGACATGAACACGCACCTCACCGGCGACAACTACGATCTCCATGCGTCCGGCGACAAGATCCTGCACGGCCCCGGCGGGTGGAACGAGGGACGCATCCGCGTCCTGGGCAACGTCGTGGAGCACTGGCTGAACGGGATCAAGACCGTCGAGTACGTGCTCGCCTCGCCCGAATGGAAGGAGCTGGTGGCGGCGAGCAAGTTCGCCGCCCACCCCCGCTACGGCACGGCCGCCTCGGGTCCCATCGGCCTCCAGGACCACGGCCGCAAGGTGTGGTACCGCAGCATCAGGATCCGGCCGCTGGAACCCGTCTCGATCTTCAACGGCCGGGACCTCGACGGCTGGCGGGTGCACGGGACCGAGCGGTGGTACGTCGAGGACGGCGAGCTCGTGTGCGAGAGCGGGCCGGACGCCGGGTACGGCTATCTCGCGACCGAACAGACCTGGCGCGACTTCGACCTGCGGGTCGACTTCAGGCAGGAGGCCGACGGCAACAGCGGGGTGTTCTTCCGCTCCAGCGTGGAGGGGACGACGGTGAGCGGCTGGCAGGCGGAGGTGGCGCCGCCGGGCCTGTTCACCGGCGGGATCTACGAGTCGTACGGACGGGGCTGGCTGGTGCGGCCGGATCCTGGGCTGGACGGGGTGCTGCGCATGGGCGACTGGAACACGATGCGGGTGCGGGCCGTGGGCGACCGCGTGAGAACATGGCTGAACGGGATACCGACGGTCGATCTGACGGACGAGAAGATCGGTGCCGCCGAAGGGTCGATCGCGCTCCAGATCCACGATGGGGGCGGGATCAGGGTGCGCTGGCGGGATATTCGGGTGGTGGATCTGGGGGGGTGAGGGGCCGGTGGTGCCCCGGGCCCGGCACCGAGGCTCGGAGCAGGTTCCGCTGGCGCCGGACCGATGGATTAGCTAACTTAGCTAAGCGCCTGTCGCAATCCCGCGAGCACGGAGGAGCCCGGTGGTCAGGGTCAACATGCACGAAGCGAAGTCCCAACTTTCCCGGCTGGCCAGATTGGCCCGCAAGGGCGAGGAGGTCGTCATCTGCAGGGCGGGCCGCCCGTGGGTGCGTCTGACCCCGCACGAGGAACCCGCCCGGCGGCGCAGGCCCGGCGGTCTCGAGGGGCGGATATGGATTTCCCCGGACTTCGATCTCGACGACGAACAGACCATCGCGGCCTTCGAGAATCCCGGGGTCTTTCCCGGCAGCGAGTGACGATGCGGCTGCTGCTCGATACCCATGCATTCCTCTGGTGGTTGTCCGACTGGGATCACCTTGACGACGATGCCGTCGCCGCGATCGCCGATCCCGCCAACGAGGTGTTCGTCAGCGCCGTATCCGGCTGGGAAATCGGCGTCAAGAGGGCAAAGGGCCGGCTCACCGCTCCGGACAACCTGGCCTCGATGGTGGAGGACAGGCGGTTCCGGCACCTTCCCCTGACCTTTCGCCACGCCGAGCGGGCGGCGGAGCTGCCGATGCACCACCGCGATCCCTTCGACAGGATGCTGGTCGCGCAGGCGCAGGCCGAGGGACTGGTGCTGGTCACGCGCGACGCCCGCATACCTCTCTACGGCGTGGACACGATGCCCGCCTGAAGCCGGCGGGTATGGCGGGCGCGGCAGACACCTCCGAACTTGCTCCGGCAGCACAACCCCCCCGCCCCGGAGTCACGGTCATGCCCCCTCTCCCACCCCGCCGCCTCACGCTGCTCGCGACACTACCGACCCTCGCCTTCGCGGCATGCGGCCATCCCGACGCCCCGCCGGTCGACCCGCGCTGGGGCGCCCTGATCAGCGAGCGCACCCACGGGACCATCTCGAAGCGCGACAGGATCACGATCGTCTTCACCCGGGATGTCGCGGGCGAGTACCTCATCGGCCGTCCCGCGACCGGCGTGCTCGTCCTCGAGCCGGAGGTGGAAGGCGCCGCGACCTTCGTCAGCTCCCGCCGGCTGGTCTTCGCACCCGCCGCCGACCTTCCCTCGGGGCAGGCGTTTCAGGTCACCCTGGCGCGGGAGGGGCTGCTGGGACTGCCGGGGGACATCGGCGACTACCGGTTCGACTTCGAGGTCGTCGACCAGAGCTTCGAGGTCGACGTGGCCGGGCTCGACGCGGTCTCCGGGGACGAGGACGAACTCGTCGTCACCGGAACCGTCACGACCGCCGACTTCGCGGAAGCCGGCGACGTCGAGAACATTCTGAGCGCCGAGCAGGCCGGGACTGGACTGGAGATCCGGTGGCGGCACGAGGAAGACGGCATCACCCACGACTTCGCCGTGCAGGGCGTGACCCGGGCGGCGGAGGACCAGGACGTGCGGCTGCGGTGGAACGGCGGGAGCATCGGGGTCGACTCGCGGGGCCGCCGGGATGTCCGGATCCCGGCCGAGGGCGCCTTCCTGGTGACGAGCGTGCGCGCCGAGTCGGACGACCGACAGTACGCGCTGGTCCGTTTCTCCGACCGGCTCGACCCGGACCAGAACCTGAGCGGGCTGGTGAGCCTGGGAGACGAGGGCTTCACCCTGGAGGTGGCGGGCAACACTCTCCGGATCATCCCCGCCGACCGCGTCGTCGGACCCCTCGGCGTCGTGATCGAAGAGGGCGTCGTGAGCGCCGGGGGCAAGCGGCTCGAGGAACGCAGCGAGACCGTGGTGACGTTCGTCGACGTGAAGCCCGGCGTGCGTTTCGCCGGCCGCGGGGTGGTGCTGCCGCGCGCGGACCGGCTCACCGTGCCGATCGAGGCGGCCAACGTGCACTCGGTGCAGGTGACGGCCTTCCGCGTGTACGAATCCAACGTCGGGCAGTTCCTGCAGACCAACTCGCTCTCGGGGGGCCGGCAGCTCGAACGCACCGGGCGCACTCTGTGGAGGCGCACCATCGAGCTCCCGGCCGCTCCCGACGGCGGGTGGACCCGGTACAGCCTGGACGTGAGCGACGTCGTGCGCGCCGAGGCCGGAAGCCTGGTCCGGCTGACCCTGTCGATCAACCGGGGCAACTCCACCTTCGCGTGCAGCGAGGAAGAGGACCGGATCCCCGTGCTCGAGGAGCCGTGGCCGGCCGATCTGGACGCGGGGAACGGGGGCTCCGGGAGCGGCTGGGACGCGGTCGAGGAGTCCTACCGGGGGTCCGTGGACTGGTGGGACCGGGACGACCCGTGCGTGGACGCCTACTTCCGCTGGTCCTCGCGGGCGAGCGACTCGCGCAACTTCCTGGCCTCCAACATCGGCATGACCGCGAAGCGGGACGCCCGGGGCGGCATCCTGGTCGCCACCACCGACCTCCGCACCTCCGAACCGATGCGCGGGGTGTCGGTGACGTTCATGAACTACCAGCACCAGCCGCTCGGGACCGTGGTGACCGGACCCGCCGGGCTGGCCCGCACGACGCTGGAGCCCGGGCCGTACTACGCCGTGGCCGTCCGGGGCGGCGAGACCGGCTACCTCAAGATGACCCCCGGCACGGCGCTGCCCACGAGCCACTTCGAGGTGGGCGGGCAGGTCGTGACCGACGGGCTGAAGGGGACGATCTACGGGGAGCGCGGGGTGTGGCGTCCCGGCGACGACATCCACCTGACCTTCGTGCTCGACGACGCCGACAACCCGCTGCCGGACGGCCACCCGGCCACCCTGCGACTCCTCAACCCGCTGGGCCAGGTGGTTCACACCGTCACCGACAGCGACCCCGTCGGCGACTTCTACGCCTTCACGCTCGGGACCGCCCCGGACGCGCCCACCGGCAACTGGAACGCGGCCGTCGAGGTCGGGGGCGCGCGCTTCACCACCCCGCTCAGGATCGAGACCGTCATGCCCAACCGCCTCAGGGTCGAGCTGGACCTGGGCGAGGACGGGTTCCTGCGCGGCGGCGTGGGCCACGAGGCCAAGCTCTTGGGGCAGTGGCTCAGCGGCGCCGTCGCACGCGGCCTCGACGCGGACGTGGAGGTCTCGTTCCGGCCGTCGGCCACCGCCTTCACCCGGTTCGCGGACTACGTGTTCGACGACCCCGCGCGCGAGTACGGCGGCGAACCGCTCACGATCTTCGAAGGCTCGCTCGACGACGAGGGTCTCGCCGCCTTCACCACCGAGCCGGCCCCGGCCGGCCACTCCCCCGGGATGCTCACGGCCACGTTCAGGACGCGCGTCTTCGAGCCCGGCGGCGCCTTCAGCACCAATCGGCGCAGCCTGCGCTTCTCGCCGTACCGCCGCTACGTCGGGATCAGGGTGCCGCCGGGAGACGCGCGGCGCGGCATGCTCCTCACCGACACCGTGCACACGGTCGACATCGCGACGCTCACGCAGGAGGGCGAGCCCGTGCCGGTGGATTCGGTCGACCTCACCCTCTACAAGATCGACTGGCGCTGGTGGTGGGACCGCTCTGCGGAATCGCTGGCGCGCTACACCGAGTCCGAACACGCCGCGGTGGTGGCGCGGGGACGCGTCGCCACGACCGACGGGCGCGGGACGTGGGGCTTCGCGGTCAACTACCCGGACTGGGGCCGCTACCTGTTGCGCGCGTGCGACGCCGGGGGCGGACACTGCACCGGGAAGACCGTGTACGTCGACTGGCCCGGGTGGGCGGGCCGCGCGCAGCCGCATTCCGGCGCCGGGGCGGCCGTCCTCACCCTCACGGCCGACCGGACCGGCTACGAGGTGGGCGACGTGGCCGAGATCCAGCTGCCGGAGGCGAGCTCGGGCCGGGCCCTGGTGACGCTGGAGACGGGCACGCGGATCCTCGGCCGGCGGTGGGTCGCGATGGGCGGCGGGCGCTCGCGCCTCGAGGTGCCGATCACGGCCGAGATGGCTCCGAACGTCTACGTGGGCGTCAGCCTCATCCAGCCGCACGCGGGCCGCGCCAACGACCGGCCGATCCGGCTCTACGGGGTGATACCGCTCGAGGTGGAGGATCCCGCGACGGTGCTGAGGCCCCGGATCGCGGTTCCCGGCGAGTGGCGTCCCGACACCACCGTGACCGTGCGGGTGAGCGAGGCCACGGGCCGGCCCATGACCTACACGCTGGCCGTCGTGGACGAAGGGCTCCTGGGACTCACCGGCTTCGAGACGCCCGACCTGCACGACCGCTTCTACAGCAGGGAAGCGCTCGGGGTCGCCACCTGGGACATCTTCGACGAGGTGGCCGGCGCCTACGCCGCCGAACTGGAGCGCCTACTCGCCCTGGGCGGGGACGACGCGGTCGAGGAGATCCGGGAGCAGGAGCGGAGCCGCTTCCCGCCGGTGGTGCGCTTTCTGGGGCCGTTCACGCTGCGGCGCGGCGCGCGCTCGGCGCATGCGGTCGACCTCCCGGAATACATCGGGCAGGTGCGGGTCATGGTCGTCGCGGGCCACGGCGGCGCCTACGGTTCGGCCTCCGAGTCGGTCTTCGTGCGGCGGCCGCTCTCGCTCCTGGCCACCGCGCCCCGGGTCGTGGGTCCCGGCGAGGAGATCACGGTGCCGGTGTCGCTCTTCGCGATGGACGACGGCATCGCGGAGGCGACCGTCACCGTCGACCCGGGCAGGCGTTTCGAGGTGGTCGGCGGCGCCGGCGAGACCGTCTCGTTCGGCGGCGCGGAAGAGCGGATGGCCCGTCTTCGGATCCGCGCCGGCGACCGGCCGGGCCAGGGTGTCCTCCGGTTCACCGCGGTGTCCGGGGAGCACACCGCCCGCTCGGAGATCGCGCTCCCCATCCGCACCCCGAACCCCGAGACGGCCAACCAGACGAGGGCGCAGATCGAGCCCGGAGAGGATTGGAGCGCCGCCGTGGAGCCGCACGGGATCCCGGGTACGAACTCCGCCGTGCTCGAGGTCACGCCGCTTCCGCCGCTCAACCTCGAGGCGCGCCTGGGATACCTGGTGCGATACCCGCACGGATGCCTGGAACAGGTAGTCTCGGCGGTCTTCGCGCAGATGTACCTGCCGCTCCTGGTGGAGCTCGGCGCCGCCGACAGGACGGAGGTGGAGGCCAACGTGCGGGCCGGCATCGACCGGCTGCGGGGGTTCCAGGCCGCGTCCGGCGGGTTCCTGTACTGGCCCGGCGCGTTTTCCCCCGGCAACGCCCGCAACGGGTGGGTCACCAGCTACGCCGGCCATTTCCTGGTCGAGGCGGAGCGGCTCGGCTACTACGTCGACCCGGAGATGATCTCGGACTGGCGGGCCTACCAGCGGCGGCGCGCTCGTTCGTGGAGAAGCGGCGGCGAGACGCCCGCGATGGTCCAGGCGTACCGGCTCTACAGCCTCGCGCTGGCCGGCGACCATGAGATCGGCGCCATGAACCGGCTGCGGCAGTCGGCCGGACTGGGGGCCGCGGCCCGGTGGCACCTCGCGGCGGCGTATGGACTGGCCGGCGTCGGAGAGGTCGCCGGACGCCTGGTCCGCACCGACGACGCGGTCCCGGAGTACGCGGTGCCCGGCTGGAGCATGGGGTCTTCGCTGCGGGACCGCGGCATCCTGCTGGAAGCGCTGGCGATCCTGGACCGCGAGGCCCGGGCGGACCGGGTCGCGAGGGAGATCTCCGACGAGCTGTACTCGGACGACTGGCACGGCACCCATTCGGTGGCCTATGCGCTGCTGGCGATGGCCCGGTTCCACGGGCTCGGCGAACCGGCCGGGGCGTTCACCTTCGAGCGGCGGACGGGGGACGACGTGACCACGGTGGTGTCTTCGTCGCCGGTGTATTCGGGGGATCTGGCGGGGATCGCGGAGAGCGGGGGGCGGGTCGAGGTGAGGAACACCTCCGATGCGCCGCTGTACGTGACTCTGCTGACGCGGGGGACGCCCGCGGCGGGGGAGGAGGAGGCCGCATCGGCGGGGTTGGCGGTCGGCGTGCTGTACACGGACCCGGACGGCGGGGTGGTCGATGTGTCCGAGCTCGAGCAGGGCACCGACCTGACGGCCAGGGTCACCGTGCGCAACGAGTCGGGCCGGGACCTGCGGGACCTGGCGCTCGAGTACCGGGCGCCGTCGGGGTGGGAGATCCGCAACGCGAGGATGGACGGGGACGAAGGGCCGTCGGACGACCGGATCGAGTATCAGGATGTGCGCGACGACCGGGTCCTGACGTACTTCTCGCTCGAGGACGGGAACGTGCTGGCGTTTTCGCTGCGATTCAACGCGGCCTACCTGGGCGACTACCATCTGCCGGCGGTGTCGGCGGAGGCGATGTACGACGCCTCGGTGTACGGGCGCACCAAGGGGATGGGGGTGCGGGTGGTGGAGGGCGCGGGGGGCGAAGAACGGTGACGGCGGGCACCGCGGCCAGGGCGGCGAGACGGACGGCCGTGCGGGCGTTCGAGGTGGCCCGCGGCGGGTTGCGGGCGTTGGTGCCGCGCGCGCGGCGGCATCCGCGGGCGGTCCTGTGCGGCGGTCTGGCGGTGGGCCTCGTCGTGGCCGCGGCCTTCGCCACCCGGCTTCCCGACCCGCTCTTCGCCCACCCGCTGTCGTCCGTCCTGGAGGCCCGCGACGGGTCGCTGCTGGGGGCACGGATCGCGGCCGACGGGCAGTGGCGCTTTCCGGCGCGCGGCCCGGTGCCGGAGAGGTTCGCGGCCGCCGTGATCGCCGCCGAGGACAGGCGTTTCCGCCGGCACCCCGGGGTCGACCCCCTCGCGCTGGCCAGGGCCGCCTGGACGAACTTCCGCGCGGGCGAGGTGGTGAGAGGCGGCAGCACCATCACGATGCAGGTGATCCGCATGGCGCGCGGCTCCCGGCCCCGCACCTACCGGGAGAAGTTCGTCGAGGCGGCGCTCGCTCTCCGCCTCGAGATCGGCACCGGCAAGGACGAGGTGCTCGCGCTGTACGCCGCCAACGCGCCGTTCGGCGGCAACGTGGTCGGACTCGAGGCGGCGGCGTGGCGCTACTTCGGACGCGGTCCCGGCGACCTGTCCTGGGCCGAGGCGGCCATGCTGGCGATCCTGCCGAACAACCCCGGCGCGGTCCACCCTGGGCGGAGCCGCGAGGAGCTGCTGGAAAGGCGGGACAGGCTGCTGCGCAGGTTGCGGGAGACGGGATCGATCGACGGGGAGGAACTGGAGCTGGCCCTGTTGGAGCCGCTGCCGGACGCGCCCAGGCCGCTGCCGCAGGCCGCACCGCACCTTCTCCAGACGCTCGCGGCGGGGGACGGGGGGGACGGGCGCCGGTACGCGAGCACGCTGGACGCGTCGCTCCAGCGGCTGGTGGGAGACATCGCCGCGCGGCAGTCGCGCTCGCTGGCCTCCATGGGGATCCGCCACCTGGCCGCGCTCGTGGTCGACAACCGCACCTTCGAGGTGGTGGCCTACGTGGGCAACAGCCGGTGGGAGGTCGGCGCGGGCACGGGCCACGCGATCGACCTGATCCACCGTCCCCGCAGCACCGGGAGCATCCTCAAGCCCCTGCTCTACGCGCGGATGCTGGACGCGGGCGAGATCCTGCCCGCGACGCTGGTGCCCGATGTCCCCTCCCGGTTCAGCGGGTACATGCCCGAGAACTACGACCGCGAGTTCCGGGGCGCGGTCCCGGCCCGGGCGGCGCTGGCGCGCTCGCTCAACGTGCCCGCCGCGTGGATGCTGCGGCGCCACGGCGTGGACCGCTTCTACGACTTCCTGCGGGCGATGGGGATGACGACGCTGCACCGCCCGCCCGGCGGCTACGGGCTGACGCTGGTGCTCGGGGGCGCGGAGGGGACGCTCTGGGACATCACGTCTATGTACGCGAACCTGGCGCGGATCGGTTCTGGCGGGAGGACGGCGGCGGCCGGGCCAACCGATGCGCGACTCGCGGGCGGGGAGGCCGCGGGCGGGCGCAGGCCGGGTCCTCACCGTCCGCGCATTCTGACGGACCAGCCGGCCGCGACGGACGGCGGGGCCGCGCTGAGCGTCGGGGCCGCGTGGCTGACCCTCGACGCGCTGGTCGAGGTGGTCCGTCCGGGCACGGATTCGCGGTGGCGCGTGCTCGGGAGGGGGCGGCGCGTGGGGTGGAAGACCGGCACCAGCTACGGCCACCGCGACGCCTGGGCGGTGGGGGTCACGCCGCGCTACACGGTGGGGGTGTGGGCGGGGAACGCGAACGGGGAGGGGCGGCCGGAACTCACCGGGGTCGCCGCCGCCGCTCCCGTCCTGTTCGACATCTTCAACCGTCTCGCCGGGGACGCCTGGTTCCCCAGGCCGGAGGCGCACCTCAAGGAGGTCCGGGTATGCCGGTCGGACGGATACCTGGCCGCGGGGGGGTGTGAAACCGCCGTCACCCGGGCCCCGCGAGACAGCCACTTCGAGCGCCCCAGCCCGCACCACCGCACGGTGCACCTCGATCCGTCCAGCGGTCTGCGCGTCCATGGAATGTGCGAGTCGGTCCAGGCGATGTCCCACGAGACCCGGTTCACGCTGCCACCCGGCCAGGAGAGGTTCTACCGCCGCTGGAACCCGGCCTATCGTCCCCTGCCCCCCTACCGCCCCGACTGCGCGCGCAACCCGGCCGAGGCGTCGGCGGGGAGTCCGGTCGACTTTCTATATCCCCACGACGGAACCCGCATCTACATCCCGGTCGAGCTGGGAGGCCGCAAGGGGCGGGCGATCTTCGCGGCGGCGCACCGGGACCCGGGGGCCACCCTGCACTGGCACCTCGGCGACCGCTACATCGGGTCGACGAGCGTCTTCCACGAAAAGGCGCTGGAGGTCGCGGCGGGGCGGCACGTGGTGACTGTGGTGGACGTGATGGGGAACCGGGCGCGGCGGGAGTTCGAGGTGTTGGCGAGGGGCACCGGCGACGGTGATTCCCACTGATTGCTGGTTCCGGCCCGTGGGAAGGCGAGTACATCATGGATGAACTGCGTCAGCTTGATGGTTTTATCAACATCCACGCTGACCTCACGGACGCGGATCTGGACATTCTCCGGTATCCCGGTGCTGACTCTGCCTGCGACGCAGCCTCCTCGCTTCCCGACAGTTCCACTGTCTTCAAAGTTAACGAAGTCTGCGGAACGTCTGCTAACTTGGAAGACTGGAAGAACACGGTCGTGGCTCATGAGGAAGCACACCAGACGAGCCTGAACAAATGCATCTCGGATCAGAGAACACAGACAGAGATTACCGAAATGGCCAACTTGGTGGAGAATGACGAGGCCAAACTCCAAAGCGACCTGACCAAGCGTTGGAATCTGCTCCGGAAAATTCGATGTCGCCATGAAGGGCAATCTGAGTGGAGAGTCAACCAACGACGTCCATAACTACCGAAACTCGCAGAGATGGACCACTTCAACGAATTTCGCCGGACATCGCGGGACGGATGGCTGCCCGCCTTGATAACCCCCCGACCAAGACAACACCCGAAAAGGAGAGACTGGACCGATGAGTTGGAGAATCACCACCCTAGCCATGGCCACCACTCTGGGCCTGTTCGCGGGCGTCCCCGTCGCCGGCCAGGAACTCACGCAACCGCCACCTGGTCGAACCGCGGCCGGCATGGTGTACGACGGAAACCAGTGGAGGAACCCGACCATTGCCGAGGCACTCCGCCTGCTGGGCATGGAGAGGGAAGAAGCATGGACGCTGGTCTACACGCATGACGTTTCCAGGCCAGCCATCGCCATCCTGCGCCAGACGCTGGAAACTCGCCCGGAGGCGGAACTGGACGAGTTCGCCAACAAGATCGCTGACTTGATGGTGGCGAACACCACATGGACTCTCTGGTCCAACGCCGAGAGGTCGCTCATAGCAGCGACTCGCGCCGACTACAGCCACTATGGCGGGACGCCGCATCGGGGTTCGTTCGACGCGCTGGTGCGGGTATACGAGGAAGCCCCCACGTATGGCAATCTGCTGGCAGTCCGCCACGCAGATCCCCAGGGCCGGGGACGAGACTACGTGCTCGGCGTGCAGCGTGGCAGCAGCAAGCCGCCTCTCTGCCTTCCTCCGGAGAGCCGTGACGACGAGCCTTGGCCCAGGTTCTGCGAGGACAACAGTCCCAGTTCTACAACCTGGTGCCGCGCGGGCAGTGTGCTCTACCAGGACAGCGTCTATGCTGCGATCGAGCGCCAATACGGACAGGTGGCCACGACAACTTCCCGCAATACACCTCCGCTCCCCATTGATGGATTGTCTGAGCCTGCCGCAGAATGGTGGTCTTTGTGCTGGACGCCTACGGTGCCATGCGATATTGTCGTCCCCATCATCGAGCCATCCGATGGAAGTGTGGTCTATCGGCGCCTCTGCCCGGAACCCAAGGGGTGACCGGCGAGGGGCGAGAGGCTCCAACATTGGGGACGCCCCTCGGCTGGTGACAACCGACGGGGTGGGCGGCGCCCTTCGGCCGCCCCCCGGTGGCCGAGGCCCCCGCGAGGCCGACGCCGCCGTCTCCGGAGCCCACGTCGGAGGCGGAGGTTCACGTGGAGGTGGACGAGAGGCCTCCCGAGGTGGCGAACGTCGATCCCGGGGACGCGATCGAGGAGGCGGAGATTACGGGGCGAGGCGTCGAAAAAGGGGTTTGCGGAAGACGGTTCCAAAGCGCACGGGGGAAGAACGGTTCCGGATACTGAAGGAGTGGGAGCGTGCGGAGGGGAAGGCTCAGGAGGTTGGGATCCTGATGAAGTACGGGATCGACCGGATGCACATCGGGTCGTGGATGGGGCTTCACGCGCAGGGGAGACTCGTGCGGCTTTCGCGGGAGGATCAGTAGGGGCCGTTTTCTGGCGGGGGCCCGTTTCAACCCACACAGGTACCCACACCGGCACCCAAAGCGAAACGCTCGCAGGCCGCTCTCGAGAGAGTGATTTCCCCTCTCCGCCTTGGGGTTCCGTAGGATTTCGCGTTGGCCCGGTTCTTGCCGCTGGAGGGGTGTCGGTGCGAAGGCCCATCGCCACCCGGCTTCCACCCGAGGCCGGGTTGGGAAACAGACACCCCCACCGGACGGAGTCCCGACGATGCGAACCGCGACGAAGACTCCCCTGTTTCCCCTGCTGGCCTTGGCCGCGCTTGCCGTGGCCTGCGAGCAACCGATCGGACCCGAAGGCGCGACGGCTCCAGGGCCTGTCCCCGGGGGCGAACCGTCGGTGGCCTTCGCGACGGTCCCGTCGCCGGATTCGCGCCCCCCAGGAACGACCCCAACTGCGAGCTGATCGACAAGGACGACTGGGGGAACGAGGGGTGGCTATGTTCGCGAGCCGAGGGCGAGGAGGCGGACGGCGGGGGTGGTGTCATCTGCTGGTACATCGTGGCGGTGACCCGGATCGTATACGATGGGAAAGTCGAAGTGATCGTCACGGAGGAACTGCTTTACTGCGAGTCGGACGACGGGGGGCGGTTGCGGTGGCGGGGGCGGCGGCATCGGGGACGACACTTTGGACCTGGCCCTGTGCAAGGACGGGGAGATAGCGCTCAAATGTCCCTACGCCGTGCGTGGTTTCGAGGTCACCTACTACACCTACCTCCCACACCGGCTGGAGGGGCAGATGTTCCTTCACCGCGACAGCGACCAGCACCGGGAGAACCTGGAGGAAAGGAAGAGCCTCACAATAGCGCACGAACAGAAGCACCGCGGCACGAGCAGCGGGCCTGTCCCGGCCGATGGCGGCGAACGCGTCCACCGAGAGCTAGGTTAGTTAGACCGTGGAACCGGTATCACGCGAGCTGTGGCTGCTCGAGCAGGCGTGGAGAGATGCCGCTGCCGACGAGCTGCTGCTGCCGGAGGGCGCAGAGGACTTCGTGCGGGAGGGGGAAGGCGGGCGGGCGAACTGACGGTCGAATGCCTGGACCAGCCTACTCCCCATACATCTCCGTGATCAGCCGGCGGAGCCGGGCCGCGACAGCCGGAGCCAGCCGGTCGACCCTTCTATCCAGTCGCTTCTTGCTGATGGTTCGGATCCGGTCCACCGCTATTTCCGCGTCCCGACCCGCGCACTGCACCTGAATGCGGCTTCGCCACACGGGATGAAGGCTCGTCGTGAGGGGACAGACGACAACCGTGCCCAGGTACCGGTTCATGTCGTCCTCACTGACGACGACCACTGGCCGAATCCTGCGAATCTCGGCGCCAACCGTGGGATCTAGGTCGGCGAAGTGGATGTCGTACCGGCGCGGGAAACCATCCATCAATCGAGGCCGTCGGCCACCACGACCTCGAGATCACTCCAGTCCTCGTCCGCGGCGGCCATCGCTCGATAGGTGTCCTTCCAGAAGAGCTTGTCACCGTGCTCGCGTCGGAGGAGAATGCCGTCCTCCGTCTCCTCGGCGATGATCGATTCCCGCCAGCCGTACTTTTCCCGCAGAACCTTCGGGATTCGGATGCCCTTGGAATTCCCGATCGCGATAAGCTTGACGCCGATCCCGCCGCTGGTTCTGGACATGGATAGGCCCTCTCCGCGAAGCCTGAATGAGAATTGACAACCGTGCTTTACATTATGTAAACCATGGTTTACACATAGCTCGTCATAGTGATGTAATTACCGTAAATTAAATCCACGGCCACGGTCAACTCACTCGTGCTCATGCCCCCCCTCGTAGTCATGGGCGTGAAGCCAGTTGAGCCGCTCCTCGTGGGCGAGATCGTAGGTGGCGCGCACGCGGGCGTCCGGGTCGAGGAGGGCGAGGAAGGTGGCCACGCGGGCGGCGATGTCGCCGGGCGATGCGATCCAGGCCAGTGCGCCGGCCGGCATCCGGTGGGGGAGGGAACCGGGCTCCGCCGACCCCGGGCTCCGCCGATCACCGGGCTCCGCCGATCAACCTTGTCGGCTCGCCGACAAGCCCCTATCCTCCCCGTATGAGCGGGAACGACCAAACGTCCGAATCCCGGCTCCGCTACCAGGCCGACGACGGCATTCCCCTGCCGCTTGCACTCGGGCTCGGGCTGCAGCTCACGGCCCTCATCGTGGCCATCCCCATCCTCATCCCGACGGCCGTCATGCGCGCGGCCGGCGCGAGCGAAGCCCAACTGACGTGGGTGGTCTTCGCGACCGTCGCGATCTGCGGGATCGCCACCGTGCTGCAAGCTTGCCGCATCGGCCGCATCGGCGCGGGCCACGTCATCGTCATGAGCAGTTCGGCGGCGTTCATCGGGCTCGCAATCGACGCGATCGACCGTGGCGGCGCCGCGCTGCTGGTCACCCTTGTCGTCGTCGCCTCGCTCTTCCAGTTCCTGCTTTCGGCCCGGCTTGCGCTCTTCCGGCGGATCCTCACGCCGACCGTTTCGGGAACCGTCCTCATGCTCGTCCCGGTCACGGCCATGCAGGTGATCTTCGCAATGCTGGACCAGGCGCCCGAAGGGAGTCCCGCGCACGTCGCGCCCCTCACCGCGATTGCCACCGTGCTCGCGATCGTCCTGATCGCGCTCAAGTCCGGAGGGGTGCTGCGCCTGTGGGCACCCGTCATCGGCGTGGCCGCGGGCTCGGCCGTCGGTGGTTTCTTCGGGCTCTACGACTTCGAACGCGTCGCCGGCGCCTCCTGGTTGGGACTTCCGAGCATGCAGTGGCCCGGCATCGATCTCGATTTCGGCTCGGCCTTCTGGTCGCTCCTCCCGGCGTTCCTGCTGGTGACGCTGATCGTGACGTTGCGCTCGATCAGCAGTTGCGTGGCCGTTCAGAGCGTGTCCTGGCGCCGGAAGCGGGCGGTGGACTTTCGCGCGGTACAGGGTACGGTGAACGTCGACGGGATCGGCAACCTGCTCTCCGGCCTGGCGGGAACCATCCCCAGCACGGGCTACTCGATCAGCGCGGCCCTGGCCGAACTCACCGGAGTCGCCGCGCGCGGCGTGGGAATCGCCACCGGGGCGATCTTCGTCCTTCTGGCACTCTTCCCCAAGGCGCTGGCCGGGGTCCTGGCCATACCCGGACCGGTCGTCGGAGGCTACCTCGGGGTGCTCATGGCGATGCTCTTCCTCGTGGGTATCCGGGTGCTTCTCCAGCAGGGTCTCGACTACCGCAAGGGACTGGTCGCCTGCATCGCCTTCTGGATCGGCCTGGGATTCGAGATGGAGCTGATCTTTCCCGAGCAGGCGGCCGCGTTCGCGGGAGGCCTGTTCTCGAACGCAATGACCACCGGCGGGCTGGCAGCCGTCCTGATGACCCTGTTCCTGGAGCTGACGGAGTCCCGCCGCAGCCGGATGGACGTCGCGCTCGAGGGGTCGGCCCTGCCCCGGATCCGGGAGTTTCTCCGCGCCTTCGCGGCCCGGGAAGGCTGGAGCGACGGGATGGTGCACCGTCTGGAGGCCGTCGCCGAAGAGGCGTTGCTGAGTCTGGTGGAGGAGGAGGACGGGAAGAAACGCGCACCGCGCCGCCGTCTGCGCCTGGTAGCGCGCCGCGACAGGGCCGGAGCCGTGCTGGAGTTCGCCGCGGCGCCGAGGGAGGACAACATCCAGGACCGGCTGGCCGTGCTGGGGGATCCGGACGACGACGTGTTCACGGGGCGGGACGTGTCCCTCCGGATGCTCCGCCACCTCGCGTCCTCCGTCCACCACCAGCAGTACCACGATGTCGACATAGTGACCGTGCACGTGAGGGCGCCGGCGCGGGCCTCCCACGGTTGAACCGCAGCCGGGACTCCCTGCGGGGCCGGCGAACGAGCGCCCGTCCGCCGACGCGCCCGCCCGTCATCCTCCAAAGGGCCGGTTACCGATGTCGTACCAGTCCAGCGCGCGATCGGGACTGCCATCGGCATCATCCGGCCCGACCTGCCGGTTTGCCGGCTCGGTCGGGGGGCGGCCCCTCCGGCTCGAAGACCAGCCGGGGGACAACCACCTCCCAGCTCTCGCATCGTGCGCGGTCGCGGTACTTCGGATCCGACAGCTCGCGGGTCCAGCCGACGATCGCCCGCACCTCCGCCGACCGCAGGCGCTTGCCCGCCGGAAACCGGTAGTCCTTCGCCAAACGCGCTACCGGCGTTCCCGATTGATCCAGCAGCTCCCGGTGGCCCGCCTCCGTCACGCGCAACCGAACTGGATCTCCGGGCGCGAGCGCCGCGATCGAACGGTGGACCGGATGTCCGGGGTACTGCCACCCGGCAAAGCTCAGGACCACATCCTCCAGGCCCGGCGTTCGATGCAGGTAGTGGTGCGCCGGGGTTGTGGAGGGAAGGGATACCGGTGCACGCCGGAACGCGGAAGCGACTCCGTGCAGAGCGTCCGGCAAGCGGTTGGAAGAATGATGGAACCGCGCCAGCGTCAGGGTCTTCCGGGCCCGGGTCATGGCGACGTAGTAGAGGCGGCGGGAAGCGTCCGCGTCCTCGTCGCGGTCCACCGTGCTCCATCCCCCGTCGAGCACCGCGACGTGGTCGAACTCCAGTCCCTTGGCCCGGTGCGCCGTCAGCAGCAGCAGCCCGTGCGGTCGCCTCCGGCAGTCCCGGCCCCACTCCGCCAGCCACTCCAGCAGCGACTCCGCCGCGACCTCGCTTCCGCCCGCCTCCAGCTCGTGCTCCCGGATCGCCTGGCGCAGAAGATCATTCCACGGTCCCGGCGGCCGTCCGCCCATCCACTCCCGCAGTGAGGATGCGGCCACGATTCGCGGATCCCGTTCACGGACCCACCCGGCCAGCGCCCGCGTCTCCCGCAGGTGCCAGAAGCCGGGTATCTCCTCGTCCCCCCTTTGCGCCCGGATCCCCTCGGCCTCGCAGAACGCGCGCACCGGATCCAGGTATTTCCACTCGCGGGCCATGACCGCGCAGCGTGACCAGTCCCAATCGGGATCGAGCGCCGCCAGACGCTGCAACTCGGCCATCACGGCCTGTGCCTGCTCCACCGGATCCCTGCCGGCCGGAAGGATCTGCACCCTTCCCCGGGCAACCGGATCCCGCTCCTCCCACTCTCCGCCCGGGGGATCCTTCCTCCGCGCCCGGTCGACCTCGATGGGGTGGCCTGCCTTCATCCGCTCCCGCGCCGGCGCGATCAACGCGTTGGCCGCCGCGATGATGTGACCGGTGGAGCGATAGTTGCCGGTCAGATGGAACGACTGAGCGCCGTAGTCCTCCTCGAAGCGCCGGATGAACTCCACCGACGCTCCCTTGAAGGCGTAGATGTTCTGGTCGTCGTCGCCCACGGCAAAGAGGTTGAGCTTCGCCGCACCCTCGCCCAGCGTCCGCCCCGCCAGAGCCGCGATGAGCTCGTATTCGTCGCGCCCGATGTCCTGGTACTCGTCCACGAGAATCCAGCGGAAGCCGGCCAGCAGCCGTTCGCGACGCTCGTCGGCCTCCTCCGGCGGAAGTCCCTCGCCCCGCAGCAGACCGATCGCGCGGCGGAGCACCTGCCGGAAGTCAATGTCGTCTGGTCGCTGCGAGCGTCCGGTGAAGCTGAACCCCGCCAGCCGCATCGCCAGTGCGTGGCAGGTCATCACGGTCACCGGGCGTGCGTCGTCTCCGATCAGGTCCTTCAGCCTCTGCCGGATCTCGACCGCGGCGTGCCGGTTGTAGACCAGTGCGAGAATCCCCGAGGCGTCCTGTCGCCGCGCGCGCACCAGATAGGCGATCCGATGCACCAGCACCCTGGTCTTGCCCGAACCCGGTCCGGCAAGCACCAGAACGTTGGTCCGCCTGCGCCCGTCCGCCACGATTTCCTGCTGAGCGGGGTTGTTCAGGCTCTCGACGATCCTCCGCCACGACTCGGGGGTGGTCTCGCGGGCGGTCTCGGCCTCCCGGCCGGGGAGCCACCGGGCGAGAAAATCCTCCCCGGGCAGTGCGAAGTAGTCCATCGCCAACTGCACCGCCTCGCTTACGGCGGCAAGCCCGCGCTCTGCGAACCGCACCATCACGTGGATCTGGAGTACCTGCCCCTCGTAGTGAAGAGCGAGTGGCTCGAAGTCGGCTTTCGTGAAGACTCGGGGGACGCCCGGTTCCAGGCGGATCTTCATCGCGGGCCTGAAGACCACCCGACCCTTGTGGAGCCGAATCACCGCCTGTTCGTGGAGCCAGAGCAGGGCGCGCTCCATGAGCTTCCGGGGTGAGCGAACCCATTGTTTCAGGATCTGGTCGGACTCGATGGCGTGGTTGAGTCTGCCCAGGGTGGTCTCGGCCAACAGATCGGTGCCGCCGGCATCCGGAGGCAGGCACTGCAGCAGATGCGCCAGCAGCAGCCCCGCCCCCTCGCGGCGGATCTCGGCCCACTTTTCCAGAGCGTCCCATTCGCGGTGAAGCGTGATCCTCGCCTGGTCGCGGCCACGTTTGCGCACGCTCAGGCTCCCCGGAACCTCATCGCTCTCCTCGCGCCCGTCGTTGCCGATGCTCCGGACGATACGCATCAGCCGCTGTGGGAGCGGATCCGCCACCTCGTCGTCCCGCAGGCGCTGGGCCGCGATCCGCAGATTCAGCACGGATGAGTCGTTCCTGCCGAGTTCGGGGGCCAGTTCCCGCATATGCGCGATCAACGCGGTCTCGAGCTCGCACGCTTCCGCCAGCCGCTTCCGCGACGCACCCTTGACCCCCCTTGCCGTAAGGGCGGTGTCGTTGGTGGCGACACCAAGGCGCTCCAGGTCGTGCAGCGCACCGCGGACCTCCCTGGCCGCCAGTCCCGCCAGGTTCATCAGCTCGTCGGTGGTGACGCCCTTGTCGGGCGGCGCCTGGATCAACACGCGCACGATGCGCAGCAACCCGTGTCGGCGTTTCTCCGGTACGTCGTTCTTCCGCAGCCGCTCCTCCGCCTCCTCCACCGAGCGCACCCGGAGCGACGACGGGAAGATCCGCACGAAGTTCTCCTCGCGGCGGAGGTGATCCGCCTCTTCCAGCCAGGCCACCGCGGTCCGCACGCGATTGTCGTCGGTCGTCGCGTCGCGCTCGAACGCATTGTCCCGGTCCTCCGTCAGGATCTCTCCCACGGTGGCCACCACCCGAGACTCCCGATCCCGCCTGACCCGGTGTTTGCGGTTCTTCCCGTCGAGTCGGTTCAGTGCCCGCAGGATGCCCTGGATCTCCTCCCGGGTCAGCCGTGAGCGCGCAGCCATCCCGAATTGCCGCTCGACGTCATCCGCCGCGTAGAGCAACACGCAGCGCGCCGGATCCTGGTCACGTCCCGCGCGTCCGGCCTCCTGCAGGTAGTTCTCCAGCGATCCGGGAATGTCGGCGTGGACAACGAGCCTTACATTCGGCTTGTCGATCCCCATGCCGAAGGCGTTGGTCGCCACGATCACGCGCAGGTCGCCCTCGATGAAACGACGCTGGACCTCCTTCTTCCTCTCCGGCAGCAAGCCGGCGTGGAAGAAGTCCGCCCTGACATCCTTCGCCCGAAGAAACTCCGCGACCCTCTCCGTCCGACGACGGGTGGCGCAATAGACGATGGCGCCGTCCTTCCCGTCCTCGGGCAGGTGGCTCTCGATAACGAGATGGATGTCGCCGAACTTGTCGGCTCTGCTGGTCGGCAGCACCTCGAAGTCGAGATTGTCGCGCCTGGCACCGCCGTTGCGGACCACGACGTCGACGCCGAGCTTGTCGCGAAAGTACTCCCGGATGTCGCGGATCACCTGGCGTTTCGCCGTCGCGGTCAGGCAGAGCACCGGAGGTGCCGGCGTCCCGTCACGTTCGGCCCTCTCCCCGATGAAGCGTCCGATGTAGCGGTAGTCGGGGCGGAAATCGTGTCCCCACTTGGACAGGCAGTGCGCCTCGTCCAGCACCCAGGCCGCGATCTCGCGCTGATCCAGCGCCCGTCGCATCGTACGCGACCGCAGCTGTTCCGGAGCGATCAGCAGAATCCCGGCGTCCCCCAGCCGCACCCTCTCGAGCGTTGCGGCGCGCTCGGGCATCGACAACAACCCGTTGACCGTCACGCAACAATCGATTCCACGGCTCTCCAGCCCCTTCACCTGGTCCGCCATCAACGCAACCAGCGGCGAGACCACTACGGTCAGCGCGCCCGTGTTGTAGTGGCGGGCGAGGGCCGGAATCTGATAGCAGAGCGACTTGCCCGTCCCCGTAGGCAGGATTCCGAGCACCGACCTACCCGCCATCGCGTCCTCCACGATCGCCTGCTGGTGGGGGCACCCGTCGTCGCCGCACGGACCGCGGAAGCTCTCGAAACCGAACCAGCGCTTCATCTGGCGGTGCGCATCATGGTGCTTCCGGCACCACCTGCATGCCGCATCGGCACAAGCCGAGTCCCGCAACTTGCGCACGAGCCTGCCTGCGTCCGGAAACTGGTGTCGCACCCAGGGCGGCATGACCGACCTGCCCCCCGCCACCGAGAGCCACGCCAGGGCGTAGGCCAGCGACCAGCCGTGTCGGCCGATCCGATCGAGGGTCTCATGGGTGTGCGTGGTGCAGGCCCTGTCCCGCAGGAATTTCCGAACGGCCCGGGCGGCCTCCCGTTTCCGCGGGCGCCGTGCGGCGCGAAGTTCGGTATGGAAGTCGTCGAGCGCACTGTCCACGCCGTGGAGCTCGAACGTGCACAGCCAGTGCCAAGCGGTGAGCAACCCGGGCGATGTGTGACGCAACTTCAGCAATTCGTCGCGCTGGTCGCCGAAGACCTGGAGCGCCAGGCCCGCATCGAGCAGAGGATCGTTGCGGGTGTCGCGGACGAGTCCTCCGTCCTTGTAGTGCTTTACCAGGTGGTGGTAGGGATGGCGGGGGAAGGCGAGCGGGCTGAGACGCAACGTATCGATCACCGGCAACTTCAGAAGGCGCAGCCCGGGCCGGACCGACCGCAGATGCGGAAGATCGAACCCGATCACATTGTGCCCCAGCACGAACGACGCGCCGTCGGCCAGATCGTCGAGGCGCGACAGCGCTTCCGAGATGCCCTGGCGCCGAGAATGACTGAAGCGTTCGTCCGTATCCCCGCGAATCGCCCCCAGCGCACGGATTCGGCCATCCTTCCTTCCGACCTCCAGGTCGAGCGAAATGCACCTTGGCCGGTAGGGCTCGCTACTCATGACCGGCGACGGTCGAAATGGGATCGGACGGTTCCGTCGCCCGACCGGCCATGAGCGGTGCCCTCCGCCGGTGGGAGTCGGGACTCATCGCAGCAATTCGACACCCTCCAGTCGCGCCGCCTTCCGGTCAAGGGTGTGGAGCGGCCGCGCTCCGGACCGCGCCGCCGCGGCGAGAACCATCAGATCCGAGAATTCCAGGCCGCCCGCCCCGTAGCGAAACGCGGCCCGGGCCACGTCGTCCCCGGCTTCGACGACAAGACTCTTCGTCGCCACGAGTTCCTGCAGGATCGTCGCAATGCGTTCGCGCGAAACCCCGTAGGCCCGTTCCAGGACCCGGACGAGCTCGACGACAACCTCCCGGCAGGCATAGCCCGGACGTTCGGTCGTGAGCGATTCCAACAAGGCGCGGGCGGACTCCGCCTGCGGCTCGTCGTCGCGCACCAGGTAGCGGACGAGGACGTTGGTGTCGAGGGCGATCACTCCTCGGACGCCCCGTCGGCTGCGGCTCGCTTCATCTCCTCCACGGTTACGGGTGGCCCGTCGTGCTTCAGTGCGCCGAACAGCCGATGGATGGGGCGCACGGGCAGAATGCGCACCTCGCCGTCGAGAACGATGTAGCGCACGCGGTCACCGGCCTTCACGCCCAGCGTGTCCCGGACGGGCTTGGGGAGCGTGGTCTGTCCCTTTTTCGTTACAGCGGATTCGAGCAATGGCTGAACCTCCATTCGGCTTACACTGTACGGGATCGCCTTGCTCATCGCAATAAGGTAAGCGTTTCGGACGGCGTGGCGTCGGTGCGATGGTACCAAGGGAGTCCGCCGATGTAAACTGCGCTTGACATTCTGTCAATCATAGATGACACAGCGTCTCACTGTCGTCGTTGCGAGAGGGGTGTCCGGCGACAATCAAGGTGAGAACGTTGCGACAATCGAGTCCGGGGCGGGGTCGGAGTCAAGTCATGCGGCACCGCCGGGTCCACGAGGTACCGGGTCAACGGCTGCAGGGATGCGTTGCCGCGCCTGCGGGAATCCGCCATCGTTGCCGCGAAATGTCCTCTTCCACCGCCTTCCGGCCCGCATGGTGGCTCCCGAGCCCGCACGCGCAGACCTTCGCGGGCAGGTACATGCGTCCCCGCGCCGCCGTCCCGCTGGAGCGGCGCCGGATCGGAACGCCGGACGGCGACTTTCTCGATCTCGACTACGCGCCCGAGCCCTCGCCGGGTGCGCCCGTCGTGGTGCTGCTGCACGGACTCGAGGGGTCGACTCGGCGTGGCTACATGTCCGAGATGTTTCGCCAACTCTTCGTCCGGGGCCTTCGGGGTGTGGGGATGAACTTCCGCGGCTGTGGCGGCGAGCCCAACCGTGTCGCGCGCTTCTATCACTCCGGCGAGACGGGCGACCTGGCACATGTGGTCGCGGAACTGCGCGGCCGTCATCCCGGGCGTTCCATCGGAGCGGCGGGGTTCAGCCTCGGGGGCAACGTTCTCCTCAAGCATCTCGGGGAGCGCGGGCACGATGCGGGGATCGCGGCCGCCGTGGCGGTATCGGTGCCCTACGATCTGGCGGGCTGCTCGGTGCGGCTGTCCTCGGGTCTGCCGGGACGCGTGTACGGCTCCCACTTCCTGCGCGCCCTCCGGCGCAAGGTACGCGCGAAACGCCGCCTGCTCGATGGCATTGTCGATGTCGAGCGCGCTCTGGCGGCACGGACGCTGAGAGACTACGACGACGAGCTGACGGCACCGCTCCACAGCTTCTCCGGAGCCGAGGACTACTACGACCGTGCCGATGTGCGCCGCCACCTCCCCAACATCCGGGTGCCGACGCTCCTCGTGCAGTCCAGTGACGATCCGTTTCTGCCGCGGGGCGCGCTCCCCGAGGCCGCGGTCGCCGCCAACCCGCACATCACGGTGGCGTTCACCGACCGGGGCGGCCATCTCGGGTTCGTGGAAGGGACCCTCCCCTGGCGTCGGCGCTTCTGGGCCGAACGGATGGCCGCGAGTTTTCTGGCGGGGCGGTTGTCGTGAGCTTCTCATTGGACACGCTTGTCCTGCGGACCCGACCATTGTACCTATAACGCGCCCTCCTGCATCGCAGGATTGCGAATTGTGAAGGAACGGACAACTGAAGAAGACCTTTCACGTACCTGTGGCATGGCCGATACATGTCCAGACACGGAAATGAGTATGTTCTTATTGTGACCATGAGATATGGGCCCACACCGCCGATCATGACCTCCGGCCCGCCGACCATCTGTCCGGGGGAAGAGATATGACGCGATGGATCTGGCTGGCCGCGCTCGCGCCGGGGGCCGGCGACCTGACCGCGCAGCCCTACGTGGGGTCCCAGTTGGGGCTCGCGCTCACTCCCGCCCTTCGGCTCGTGGCCACCGACAACGATTGGGGCACGCGCTGCGACTTGCTCATCAACCCGGAGGGGTTGGAGACCGGCACGGAGTGCGATATGCCGCCGCCTCCCACTGAATGGACCAACGAATCCGGCCACGCGACGGGGATAACGGCGGGGCTCACGGCCGGTTACCGGTTCGGTCGGTATCGTGTGGAGGTTGAGTACCGGTACCGCGCCGCCCCGTACCACGACTACGCGCCGACGCGGATCGGCGACGCGGTGACGGCCCAGAAGGCCGACCAGGAGCTTGAAACGGCGGTCGGGGGCGCGGGCGATGTCACCTTGCACGGCGTGTTCACCAACCTTGCGGTCGATTTCCGCCCGGCGAATCGGCGGCTCACGTCCCATGTCGGCGTGGGCGCCGGCGTGCAACGCGTGGCCATCGACTACTTCAGCCTGTGGAAGCGCAACCACGACCCCAACCGGATCACCACGTTCGAGGACGCCGGGCTACGCGCGAAGCTGGCCGGCACGACGACGCTCGGTTCGGCGGTGCTCGACGACACCATGTTCAGTGTCCAGATCCTGGGGGGCGTGGACTACCGGGTCGCGGACCGGCTGACGATCGGCAACACGATACGTTACGCGACGGGCCTAGGCGCGTTCCGGAGCGCCGCGCGCGAGTGGGACCAACTCCGCAGTCACGACTCAACGGTGGGTCGCGGCTCCCGCATCCTCTACACGGTCGAGACGCGTGACACGAGCGCGTTCACGATGATCCTGAGCCTGAGGTGCGGCCTCTGAAGAACGGGAGGAAGGAAATCATGAGGAGGTGTGTGCCGGCGGCGCTCGCGCTGATGCTGTCCGTGCTTCCCGTTCGAGCGCAGGCGCAGGTCGGCTGGTACATGGGGATGCAGTTGGGAACCGCGGCCGCCCCGGGAATGGACGTGAAGACCGGTGGGCTGGACGATTGGTCATCGTCCGATGTGTCATCGGTCCGGTGCGACGTGACCCTGAACCCCGACCGCGTTCAGGTCGAGCCCGGAGCGTGCAGCGATGTCCCTCAGCCTTGGGGACCTCTGGCGGAGTCGTTCGGTGGCGGTGCGGGGATCCTGGCCGGAATGGTCCTGGGGTATCGCATGCGAAGTTTCAGAGTCGAAGGGGAGTACGTCTACCGCAGCACCACGCACGACGCCACCGCCGTACCCCATGATCCCGCGACGAACTACGATCCCGCCGCGGATCCGGCGTTCGACATGGTCCAGGATGCCGTTGACGACGTGATGTCGCACAGCGCCTTCGCCAACCTGTACTACCACTTTCGCTCCGGCGCGAAGGCCGCCCCGTACCTGGGGATGGGAGTCGGTTTCTCGCAAGTATCGGTCGAATACCGGACGCTGTGGCACCGGACCAGGACGCTCGACAACATCCTGATCTTCGATCCCGCGGGCGAGCGGGGAGAGGAGATGAACCGGAGGCTCCTGGGCACGAATACGATCGACCGGGCGAGACTGAAGGACTCGCTGCTCGGCTATCAGGCCGTCGTCGGTGTGGACTATCGGCTCGGCGGTCGGGTCACCCTTGGTTTCAAGCTTCGATGGGTGCGTTTCGGCGAATTCGATGACGAATCGGAATATGATTCCCTTCGCGGCCACGCGTCCGTGGCCGGCAACCCGCCGGTACCCGTCACGTACTATGTGAGGACGGAGGACACCGGATTCCTGGCCTTCGGACTCGACATGACGTCCCGCTTCTGAACGGTGGATACGGGCCGGACGTGTTATCGACCAGAAGTGATGGGATTTTCGGATTATGGGCAATAGAGTGACCATGATGATGTCCCATACTCTCCGGAAGGACGGGCAATCCTGCCTGGCACCGGCCCCAGCATCCACCTATTGTTCATTTCATACCCGATGGCGTACCGCCGAATCGCCACGCGGGACCTGCCGTAGCGGCGCCAGCTGCCGGGAAGGAGGATTCCAGATGCGGACCCGAGGCTCGGCTTCCCTCTTCCTGCCGACCCTGGTCCTTGCCGGCTGCGGCCTCTTGGGACCCGAATACCTCGAAGTACGCGAGGTGACCGTCGGCCCAACCCTAGCCAGATGCTACGGCGTCGGCCCGCAGTCATGCATGGTGGTGGACGGCGACCTCTTCTACGACGGAATCGAGGGATTCACCTGGGAGGCGCTGAGCGAGGTCTCTTCGAGAACCAGGGCAGCGGGCACGGAAGAGGTGATCACCGTCGATCGCCACCGGGTACCGTGCGACGACGGCCATCCCGGGTACTGCAAGGTCGTCAACGGCGCCCCCTTCCGCGGCGAGATCGTCGGTTTCCGCCCGCGGCACGAAGACAGCTACCGCCTGCGCGTCGAGCGGTTCGACATGTTCCCCGAAGGCGTGACCGGCGCCCCCCACGTTCCGGCCTACGGCTACCGCCGGCTGGAGACGCTGGAGCGGACTCCGGGCGGTTGACGGCATGCCTGGCGGCGGGGGGTTTCCGGCGGAGCGGTTGTCGTGAGTCCGGGGCGGCGTTGGAGTCGGGTCATGCGGCACAATACCATGTCACGCGCACTTCTCAGTGCGCCGTGGAAAGGCGCGCTTTCCTGGTGGGTGCGAGTCCCACCCA
>JAPPGI010000102.1 GCA_028874985.1 Gemmatimonadota bacterium
GCGGGCCGCGCGCGCGCCCTACTCGCCGCCCGGCTGGCCGCTCAAGCGCGGCGACATCGTCTCGGACCTGCGGAGGATGGAACTTGACGACCGGTTTCCCCGCCTCTGCGAAACGGACGCGCCCAACGTCTTCTGGGTGGGCGACATGGCCTTCGGGGCCGTCTGGAGCAGCAAGACCCCCGCGTTCCGCGCCAGCATGGGCACCGGCAAGCCTCCGGGCCTTGACGTCCCGTCCTACCGCTACATGGGACATGTCCGCATGTACGCGGGTTGCGAACTCGACGAACTTCCGCCGCATGTCCGCGACCCCTCCAAGGTCCTGCACTGGCTGACGGGGACGGACGGGCGGGGCCGGTACCGCAAGTCCACGGGGGCCGACTATTCGCAGGGTGGGCCGGCGGAGACATGGACGGAGGAGCGGTGGCTCGCGGGCTACGTCGGGGAAGGGGACGACCGATGAGGCGCGCGGCGCTGGCGCTGGCCGCCGTTCTGGTCGCAATCTCCGGCCCGGTGTCCGCCCAGGACGTTCACGGCGGCGACACGCTGGACATCTGCAACGACTTCAACAGCATCGTAGCCTGCCTCGACCATGTGGCGGATCAGTGGAGAGAATGGAGTCCCCCCGACTATCAGGAGTACGGGACGGCGGCCGCGCTGGCGGATTGGCGAACGGACCGGCCGGAGTGCGACACGCTCCAGAGCTGGGTCCAGCAGGCGTTTCCGGCGAGCGGGAAGTTTCTGTTCGCACCGCCTTCGGACTCCATGCCCGGATTCAGGTTCTTCTTCGCCAACTTCAAATCGGAATACGATGGAATGGAAGGGTTTGCTTCGAAGAACAAACTGGGGCCCCCCATCCGCTACATCGTGATCCGGAATAACTGGGACTTCGAAAGGATATTTGGGGCCGACCGGAAGCGCAAAATACTCGATGTGATCATCCACGAGGTCAGTCATGCCGGACTCAAGACGAGCGAGGCGGAGGCGAAGGAAATGGAGGACTGCGCCGAAAGGAACCTGACCAAGGAGGAGGCGATCCCGGAGGGAGAGCGGCTCACGGCGAAAACGCACTTGAGCACGATCGACAACCTGAAGTGCGTCGCCGTGCGACAGCGCACCTGCGCCACCTTTCGGATCGATCACCCACCCAGCTGGTTTCTGAGCAACGGGCAAGAGAAGAAGAAGGAGGAACAGGAGAAGGGAAAGAAGGCCCAGCCCCCATGGTGCGGGGCCGTTTCGGTGATGACCGCGGGGCACATGACGCTGACGATCTTCATGTGCAGCGGCTACGACGTTCAAAGCTGTTGGTGGGACACCAAGCTGATTTGTAACAAGAGCGGTTCGGGGGGCGGCATGGCGGCGGCGTGCAGGGGCGATCCGGCGCGGACGCTGTAGATTACCCTTCGACCGGAGAACAGGAGACCGGAACATGACGAGGAACCGGAGGACCACCGAAGGGGCCGGACGGCCCCGCAAGTACAGGAAGTACCCCCCGGCCACCGCGGCGCGCGGGGCCACGCCGGAGGGGATCGCGCGGGCGCTGTTCAGGCGGCCCGTGCCGGATGGCCGGACGCCGGACACGGACGGGCCGGACCCGTTGACGCGCCCCCGGCGGCCCGCATAGCCTTTCCGGAAACGCCCCCGGCGGGACTCGAACCCGCGGCCTCACCGTTCGCAAGCGGTACGCTCTTCCTGCTGAGCTACGGGGGCTTTTCAGGCCCCCATCGGGATTGCCGTCCCGGTGGGGGCCGCTTCTCGGAAGGAAGCGGACGTCCGGCCCCCGTCAACCACCGTTGAAAGCTACGGGCCATCCCGGCCCGCCGTCAACTTTGGTATGTAATCCCCCTTGAACATCGTCCCTCCGGGCTGGGAGAAGATGCTCGGCCCACTCCGGGACGCCTTCAACCACGAACACGGCTGGGCTCGCCCGGACGATCCGGCGGGCCAGGGCGCAGCAACCGGGCCACCGCGCCTACATCGAAGCGACCCGGCTGCGGGCGGGCCTCCGGCTCGAATCCTCACCCCGCGACCTGATCCGCGACTAACTGCTACAGCGTGTCAAGCACGGGACCGTGCGGAATCGTCACGAGGTCGTAGACGCGCTCCGCGAGGCGGGCCTTGAAGTGCCGCGCCAAGGCGTGCTCAACTGGGCCGCCAAGTCGAGGGACGAGCGGGGCAAACTCCTGTTCCGGTTGCAGGAAGCGACGCATCCCGGCAGCGCGGACGCCCCGGTTTCAGGCTGCACCCCTTGGAGCGTGCGCGCCTCCGGGAACTGGCGTGTGGTGTTCCGCTTCGAGGACGGCGAGGCGGTGGACGTGGACTTAGTAGATTACCATTGACTGGAAGGAGGAAGGATATGACCGGAAGCGACGAGCGAGTGGTTGCGATGCTCAACCCCCGCACTTGGGCGAACTGATCCGCGAGAGCATGGACGAGGTCGGATGGAACGTGACACAGACGGCTGCCCGCCTGGGTTGTGAGCGAGGCACGCTGTCGCGGCTGCTGAATGGCAAGGCGGGTGTGTCTGCGAACATGGCGCTCGCGTTGGAGGCTCCTGGCTGGGGCACGGCCGATCACTGGATGCGGATGCAGGCTAGCTACGACCTTGCGGAGGCGCGCAGGGCACGCGGATGGCCGGAGGACATCAGGGTAGGCGATGCGGTCCCGCGTAGCTCTCTTGCGGGGCGGGCCGTCATCCATCCGTCGCGGGAATAGCAGGATGCGGCTCTCTTGGAACAAGGTTCGTGTCCGTGCCGTGTCCTTCGCCAAAGAGTGGCGGGACGCCTCGTATCTAGCACGAGGCGTCAGGTGCAGGCGGCGGCAAGTCGCTCAAGCCACCCCCGGAAATGCTGACACCGCGATTGGAGCACGGGTAATCCGATCTTCGCGGCGACAATCGGGTCGGCAGACGCCCTCCGAACGGACGCCGGGGACGCAACGCGGTCTGACACGATTTCGTGCGCCCTTCCGGCTCGCCCGCTCGGTCGGGAGGTCGGGTCCGCAGCCACGGCACGGCATGATCGGGGTTGACGGCTGCCCGCAACGGTGTAGTATCGTCCCGTATACTTGCTCCCCGCCCGACACGCCGAGAGGCCTCGGGCGGGGTTATTTTTTCCAGATCGGTCAATGAACGGCGAGCCTCCCATCAAGCGCGCGGTCGCCTTCGTGGACGGCCAGAACCTGTTCCATGCCGCCCGCGAGGCGTTCGGCTATACCTACCCCAACTATGACGTTGCCGCGCTCGCCGAGCAGGTTTGCGCGCGGCAGGGATGGGAACTGAAGCGGGTCCGCTTCTACACCGGAATCCCCGATGTCGGCGACAACCCCAGGTGGCACTCCTTCTGGACCCACAAACTCGCGGCCATGGGGCGGCGGGGCGTGGTCGTGTACAGCAGATCCCTCCGATACCGCAACCGCCGTGTGGATCTACCCGATGGCACGCGACACTACGTTCTGACGGGCGAAGAGAAGGGGATCGACGTGCGGATCGCGCTCGATGTGATCGCGCGTGCCCACCGCCGCAAATACGACGTGGCGCTCGTCTTCAGCCAGGATCAGGATCTTTCGGAGGTCGCCGAGGAGATCCGGGCCATCGCACGGCAACAGCGACGCTGGATCAAGATCGCGAGCGCCTTCCCCCACAGCCCCGCAACCCGGAACCGCAGGGGGATCAACAAGACCGACTGGATCAGGATCGACCGGAAGCTATACGACCTGTGCCTCGACCGGCGGGACTACCGAAGGAAGCACCAAGGGGTGTAGAACCCGCTCCGCCAGCTCCCCGGATCTGCGCACCAGCGTAGCCTCGTCCCATGAGGGCTGCTCTGCCACTCGCTTGGTCAGGCTGACCGGGCTCCTCCGGTAGCATTCCTTCTTCACGTCGAACGACTGGTGCTGTCGTTTAGGATTCCCGCCATTCTGGTACGATTCTCCCGCTATTCTGCGCGGATGGGATCAGCTAGGCCCCAACGGCAAGGATGGCGGATCGTGCAGTCCCAGTTGACTTTGGACGATTCCTTGCCTTGATTCCCTCCCCCCTTGACGCTGACGTAACGTCAGCTTGGATTGGATACCTCGACGAACGATGTGAGGAGGCTCGCGGCCCGTTCACCCCATGCATCCCGGCTACCCCATGCACCGAGAAACCATCCGAAGTCTCGCCGACCGCGTAAGACGGGGTGAACGATCGGCCCGCCACCTCGTCGAAGACGCGATCCGGCGCCACGAAGCCAGCGAACTCGACGCCTACATCGTCTTCGACGCGGAGGGCGCGCTGGCCCAGGCGCGCACGATCGACAGCGCCGTGGCGCACGGCCACGACCCCGGTCCGCTGGCCGGGATCACGGTTTCGGTGAAGGACCTCTACGGCGTCGAGGGTCTTCCGATCCGGGCCGGCACCAGGCGGGAACTCCCCGCCCGCTGGCAGCGCGAGGGCTTCCTCGTCCGCGCGGTCCGGCAACTCGGCGCGGTGATCGTGGGCAAGACCCACACGGTCGAACTGGCCTTCGGCGGCGTCGGATTCAACCCGAACACGGGTACGCCGGTGAACCCTTGGGATCCGTCGCGGCACCGGGCGCCGGGCGGGTCCTCCGCGGGGGCGGGCGTGAGCCTGTGGGAAGGGTCGGCCATGCTCGCGCTGGGAAGCGATACCGGCGGATCGGTCCGCATCCCGGCGTCGGCGACGGGCGTGGTGGGGCACCGCCACACGACCGGGCGCTGGCCGACGACCGGCGTGGTCCCCCTCAGCACGACCCTGGACACGGTCGGGCTGCTGACCCACACGGTCGAGGATTCCCGCTACGCGTTCGGGGTGATCGATCGGCTGGCGGGAGCGGCACCGGAAGCCACCACCAGGTCACCGTCCCGGGACGAAGACGCGGGCGCACGCGACACCTCCGCCGACGGCGTCACCGGGCTACGCATCGGCGTGCCCCGCTCCAACCTCTGGTCCGGTGCCACTCCCGGGATCACCAGCGTCGTCCGCGGCGCCCTGAACGAACTGGAAGCGGCCGGCGCACATCTCCTGGAAGTCGAAGCCCCGGAGCTGGACGAAGCCGGCGAGCGCTACCTGGCCGGACAGCTGGTGCCGCCCGAGCGCTTCGAGTCCCTCGAACGCGACCTGCCCGGCTGGATGGCCATCCTGGACCCCACCGTTGGGAAGTGGCTCGACTCCGCGCGCGATGTGAGCGCCGTCGACTACGTCGCCGTCCTGCGCCTCCGCCACCGCCTCTCGGCCTCCATCCACGCGCGCCTCGACACCCGGCGCATCGACCTCCTCACCACCCCCACCCTCCCCATCACCCCACCTCCCCTCGCCGCGCTCTCCGACCTGAACGTCTACCGCACCGTCAACCGCGACATGCTCTCGGGCACCGGCCCGGCGAGCATGCTGGACATGTGCGCCGTGAGTCTCCCCGCCGGCCTCGACGAGCACGGCATGCCCGTGGGTCTGCAGCTGATCGGCCGGACCGGTACGGATCACGACCTGCTGGACCGTGGGGCCGCCGTGGAGTCCGTGCTGGGAACCAACGTGGTGCGGCTGGGAATTCCGCCGCGGCTGGCCCTCCCCAGCGAACGATGATGCCCTACCCAGTAGGGCACACCCCCGCAATCGCACTATGTCACTGCGGTCCAACGACTTGCCTTACTCACAGCCGCCGAACTTCGGGTTAGTCATAGCCACAAGGCGAGGTCTGTGAGGCCGTTGAAGGAGCGTTGCCCGGTAAGGTCTGCATGGTCCGCAACGTATTCAATGGGTGCGACGCTTCATATGTGCTTCATGTGGGGTTGCGTGAGTTCTCAAGATGCGGCTCAGCGCGACGATAACGGCAGCCTGTGACGGGAGAAGAAACATGTTCGCCACGGTTCGGGTACTCATCGGCTCACCCAGCGGGCATCCGCGGGGCCTTCCCCCGGCCACTCCAACGCTCTTCCTGTTCCTCGCCGTCATCGCGTGCGAACCCACGATCCCACCACCCGAGCCGGCAGGCATCAAGCTCTCCCCTGCACGTGCGGAACTCCATGAAGTCGGCGAAACCGTGCAGCTGAGGGCCACGGTCCGGGACGAGGACGGGAAGGTGATCGAGGCATACGAGGTCGGATGGTCCACCAGCGACTCCTCGGTCGCGACCGTCAGCTCGTCCGGGCTGGTTCGGGCCGAGGAGGAAGACGGCACGGCCACGATCACCGGGACGGCGGGGTCAGTGTCCGCGACCGCGATCATCACGGTGTTGACAAACCGGGACTGGCGTGCGCTAACGGCGTTGTATAACACCACGGATGGACCGAATTGGGCACGGAACACGGGTTGGCTCACGGATGCCCCGCTCGGGGAGTGGGACGGAGTGGTGGTGAACGACAACGGGCGGGTCATTGCGCTGGAACTCGTGAGGAATGATCTGGCGGGAATGCTTCCGGGGGAATTGGGGTTGCTCGATGAACTGCAGAGGCTGCACCTCGGGCTCAACGACATCGAGGGTTCCATCCCCCCACAGATCGGCAACCTCGGCAAGCTGACCATCTTGTCGCTCTCCCGCAATGATCTCACCGGGTCCATTCCGGCGGAGCTGGGCAAGCTTACCAGGCTCACCAGTCTCGGACTCGGCTTCAACGAGCTGAGCGGCCCCATCCCACCGGAGCTGGGACAGCTGTCCCGGCTCGACGAGGCCTACCTCGGCGACAACCGCCTGTCCGGCGAGATCCCGCCGGAGCTGGGACAATGGTCCGATATCCGGACGCTCATGCTGTCGGACAATCGGCTCAGCGGCGAAATACCGCCGGAATTGGGGCAGCTTACGAAGGTCAGGGTGTTCCTCCTCGAACGGCTCGAGCTGACCGGTACGATTCCGGATGAACTCGGAGGTCTCGACAGCGTGAGACTATTCTCGGTGGTGGGCAACCCGCTCACCGGCCCCCTGCCCGAGTCAATCGGAGAGCTGAGCGACCTGACCAATCTGGTGGTTTCGGAGACCGACCTTTCAGGGGCCCTGCCGGGCAGCCTGACCGCGCTGACCGAACTCAAGCAGTTGATCGCCTGGGGTACGGAACTGTGCGCCCCCACAGACGAAGGATTTCAGCGGTGGTTGAAGGGCGTGCGGAAGCAACGAGTCCGTTCGTGCGGCACGGACCCGGATAGCGGATCGGTTGCGTACCTGACCCAGGCCACCCAGTCCAGGGAATTCCCCGTGCCGCTCGTTGCCGGCGAAGAGGCGTTGCTGCGGGTGTTCGTAGTCGCTCCGAAGGCGGATGGCGAGATCATCCCTCTCGTGCGGGCCATCTTCCATCCCGCCGACGGAGACTCCGTGGTCGTGGACATCGAACCGGGGTCCTCGGTGATCGGCGACGAGGTGGACGAGAGTTCCCTCGAGTTCTCGGCCAATGCCGAAATCTCCGCATCACTCGTACAGCCGGGTCTGGAAATGGTGGTGGAAATCGACCCTAACGAGACGATGGATCCGGACCTGGGGGTCTCGCAGCGCATTCCGCCATCCGGGCGAGCTGCGGTGGATGTGCGGGCAATGCCGACGTTCCAACTCACTTTGATTCCCCTTCTTCATGACCAGAACCCCGACTCCTCCATCCTGGACATCACCGAGGATCTGCAGGTTGAAGACCCGCTGCTGTGGCACATCAACACGCTCATGCCCGTCGGCGAATTCGAGTTGGCGGTACACGATCCGGTAACGATTTCGTCAAACGACCCCTACGAAGCACTGAGACGCACCTCCGAGATCCGGATTGCCGAGAACGGCGTTGGCTACTACATGGGAACCATGCCGACTTTTGCCGGGTGGGCCGGATTGGGGTACTTGGCCGGCTGGGTAAGCGTTGCCGTACCTGACTCGTCTGTCATGTCCCACGAACTCGGTCACAACCTGGACCTTCAGCATGCCCCATGCGGAACAGGCCGCGGGTGGCCTTTCGTCGACCTCGGATATCCCGACCCGGAAGGATCGATTGCGGCGTGGGGATACGATTTCACGACCGGCGAACTCGTGGACGCGGGGGTTTCCGACATGATGTCGTATTGCATTCCCAGTTGGATCGGGGACTACCACTTTTCGAGCGCCGCGCGATATCGCCTGGAGGTGGAGGGACCGCGGGCCGCTGCAGCGCGGGCTTCTCCGTCGCAGTCACTTCTGATCCGGGGTGGGGTGGATGAGGACGGCGCGCCTTTCCTGGAGCCCGCTTTCGTGCTCGACGCCCGTCCCTCGCTGCCGAAGGCCACGGGTGCCTACCGGCTGACGGGCACGGCCGCGGACGGCGAGGAACTCTTCGCGCTGAATTTCGCCATGCCGGTCGTGGTGGACGGCGACGGACGCTCGGCCTTCGCCTTCGCCCTGCCCGCACAGTCCCATTGGGCGGACGGACTGGCGCGGATCAGGCTCGTGGGGCCCGCTGGGTCCTTTGATCTGGATCGCGACACCGACCGTCCGGCCGCGATCATGCGCGACCCGCGCACCGGGCGCATTCGCACAATCTTCAGTTCAGTGAACTGCCTTCCGGCGTGGTCTCGGGGGACGAAATCGCCACGTTGGCCCCCGTGCCCGGACTCGACATACTCTTCAGCCGCGGGATTCCCGACGCCGCGGCGTGGAGGCGCTGACTGCCGAAATGCCTTCGGGAGAGTCTGTCCCCGCCCCTCACCCACCCGAATACCTCTCGACATACCCGCGCACCCGGTACTTCCGCGCCGTATTCGCCGAACTCATGTACCGGATCTTGCCGAATACGGGCCGCTCCGGCCCCCACGCGCGGTCGTGGAGACCAAGCACCCAGAGGATTCCCGTGTACGAATTCGGGTCCCGTCCGTCCAGCGCGTACTTGTCGTTCAGCCTGATCATGGTCTGCAGCGCGGTGCGGGCGCTCCCGCTCCACTCGAGGATCTTCTTCCCCCAGAGCATCCGCAGGTAGTTGTGGATTCTTCCCTCCCGTCGCAGCTGATTCTGCGCCGCGTTCCAGAGCGGATCGTGGGTGCGGGCGAACTCGAAGTCGTCGAGGCCGTAGATCACTTCGCGGGGGTCGGACGCGTGTTCGGCAAGCGTCTTGCGCGCCCAGGCCGGCAGCGCCTCGTACCGATCGTAGTCTTCGACGTGAAGACACCGGTTGAACCCCAGCTCCCGCCAGGTGACGAGCTGGTCGAGGAACGCCTCCGAGCTCTCGGTCATGCCCCACCATCCGGCGCGGTGCCCCTTGGTGTCTCCGGCCAGATCGTCACGGGTCCAGCCCCCGCGCGCGGCGACGCGCGCAAGTACCTCATGCGCGGAGACATGGCCGAAGTGCAGGTACGGGGACAGGCCGCTGGTGGCGTCGAGTTCGGGGCGGTTTCGCTCGGTGCCGTAGCTCGCCAAACGCGCGTCGATGAAGGATGAGAGCCGCGTCGCCCCGGCGCCCGAACCGCCCTGCAGGGCCACATGACCGACCCCGTGGTCGATCGGGAGGCGCGCGATCAACGCCGCCGGATCCCGCAGGTCGGCGCTGGGCCACTGTTCGTGAATGGCCGGAGGGATCGCAACGGGCGCTCTCGGTGAGAGAGCGTCGAGCGGGTCCGGGGAAGGAGCCTCGGGCAGATGCCCGGGGAGTTCCCGTTGCAGGAACCGCCGGAACGCGTACGCGGTGGCAAAGGTGCCCTCCGCCACGCGCATCGGAAGCAGCCCGTTCGAATCGACGGCCTCGAGGCGGACCGGCAGGCGCGGTGCCACCGACCGCAGCATTCGGGGCAGAAAGAAAGCCGGATAGTCGTCGGTCACCACGACCGCCGCGCGCGTGGCCAAGGCCTCCAGGAACCCCTTCCCGGCTCCGTCCCCGTGCTCGACATAGGGGTAGTAGGCCACGCCCTTCCGTTGAAGGCATGCCCGGTTGTCCACCATTCCGTCGATCACGAACCGGTGGAAGCGGTCGCACGCCCAGCGGTACCCGGCGCGGAGCGGTTCCAGCACCAGGAGCGGCAGACGAAGTGCGTTGCCGTGCTCAACCGCCCGCTGGAGCGCGAAGTTCCACCGCGTGCGCCGCGAAGCGGTCATCCAGTACAGCACGAAATCGCCACCGGGGGCCACCGGGGCGTCGTTGGCTTGCGTGATGCGAACCGCCGGTGTCGCCGGCGAAACAGGCGTCGGTCGGGACATTGGTCTTTGCCGGTTTTTCGGACCTGGGTCCTACAACCGCAACGCCCCGATCACCTCCGCCAGCACCGCCACCGCGATCTCCTCCGGCGTGCGCGCCCCGATCGGCAGCCCGATGGGTCCGTGGATCCGGTCCAGGACCTCGGCCGAAAACCCCGCCTCCCCCAGCCTCTCCCGCCTGGCGGCCTGCGTCTTCCGGCTCCCCAACGCGCCCACGTAGAAGGCGTCGCTTTCCAGGGCCGCGATCAGCGCGGGGTCGTCGATCTTCGGGTCGTGGGTGAGCGCGACTACGGCCGTGCGGCCGTCCGGCGCCAGCCCCGCCATCGCCCGGTCCGGCCACTCCTTCACGAGCACCGCACCCGGAAAGCGGTCCGCCGTCGCGAACCCCTCACGCGGGTCGAGCACGGTCACCCGGAGTCCCGCCAACGCCGCCATCGGCACGAGCGCCTGCGCGATGTGCACGGCCCCCACGACGATCAGCCGCGGCGCCCGGATGTACGGGCGCAGGAAGACGGGGCCGTCTCCCGTCTCGACCATGCGGGATTCGCCCACCCGGAGCACATCGGCCAGCACGCTCCCGTCCACGCCGAGCGCATCCGAGCCGCGCCCGGCTTCGACCAGCACCTGCGCCCCGTCACCCGGACGCGTCGCGAGCACCACATCGCGCCCCGACCGCTGGGCGGCGACGAGTTCTCGCAACACCTTCGCATTCATCCGCGAGGCCTCCCCGCGCGTCCCGCGAGCCGGCGCGGAGACGCGTCCGTCCCCTCGATCAAGCCACCGGCTCCACGAAGAGATGCACCCTCCCCCCACAGGCCAGCCCCACCTCCCACGCCATCTCGTTGGTCACCCCGAACTCGAGCGTTCGCGGCGCCCCCGATTCGATCACCTCGAGCGCCGCCTGGATCATCGCGCCCTCGATGCACCCCCCCGAAACCGACCCCGCGAAGTCCCCGTTCGCGGCGATCACCATGTGGCTCCCGGCGCGGCGCGGGGCCGATCCCCATGTGCGCGTCACCGTCGCCAGTGCGATCCGGCGACCCTCGTCCAGCCACTCGGCGGCTTGCGCGAGGACCGGATCGGCGTTCGTGTGACTGCTGTTCGGCTGGTCCATGGGACCGGAAGCTAACCTCCCGGCGAGACACGCAACATTGGCCGCGACCCAGGGCGACGAAATTCACCAGGCGGTGATCCGCGACCACTTCCGGCGCCCCCGCAACCGGGGCTCCCTGGACCCGCCCGCCGCGAGCGGCCACGCCCACAACCCCTTCTGCGGGGACACGGTCAGGGTCTGGGCCCGGGTCGAGGACGGCCGCATCGCCGAGGTGAGTTTCGATGGCCGCGGTTGCTCGATCTCCCAGGCTGCCGCATCGATGCTCACCACGCTGGTGAAGGGGAAGCAGGTTGCGGCCGTCGAAGCGTTGCGGCAGGCCTTCGCCGACGGACTGGCCGCCGACGGCCCGGCGCTGCCCCGGAGACTGGGCGACCTGCGGGCGCTCGCGGGCGTGCGGCGCTTTCCCAGCCGGGTGCGGTGCGCGGTCCTGCCGTTCGACGCGCTGGAGGAAGCGCTGGAGGGATGCGGGGAGAGCCGCCCCACTTCAGGCTGACCGCGATTCCGGCGCGGCCTCGTCACCGCCAGAAGTCCGGGGATTCACGGAATGCCGGTCACTGCTCAAGGTGCCGCACCATCTCCGAAGTGTAAGGCACCGGAGCGGATATCGTAGTAAGTTCACGGTTGTCGGTGTTGAGCAACCGTACTTGAAGATCGCTCACGCAACCAGGACGAGGAGCCCGAAAATGCCTTTCCCGAACCCCCTTCCGGTCGGTGCGACCTCACCCCGTGACCACGACGAGGAACGTGGCACCCGCGTTCCGTTCGGCGGCTTCCACGCCCGGTTCACCCTCCCCGCCAGTCGCCCCGGTATCGCGCTCGCAGCCACCCTAGCCGCACTGGCCCCGGGCATCGCGGCACCCCCACCGACCGCGGCCCAGGATCCCACCGATCTCGAGGGGCTCGTGGTCACCGCCGACCGCCGGGCCGCGCCCGCCTGGACCGTCGCGGCTCACACGACCGTGATCGAAGGGGACGAACTGCGGCGCGCCGGAATCGAGTACGTCGCCGATGCGCTCCGGCGCGTTCCGGGCATGGCGGTGGCCAGGAACGGATCGTTCGGCGCAGCCACCACGGTTCATCTGCGCGGCGGCGAGTCGGACTACGTGCAGGTGCTCATCGACGGCGTCCCCGTCAACGAACCCGGTGGCGCCTTCGACTTCGGATCGCTGACCACCGACAACATCGAGCGCATCGAGATCGTCCGCGGCCCCGCGTCGGCCGTCTACGGATCCGACGCGGTGAGCGGGGTCATCCAGATCCTCACGCGGCGCGGCTCGGGGCCGCCCGGCAGCAGTCTGTCCTTCCACGCGGGCAGCTTCGCCACCCGCCGCCTGCATGGCGCGCTCGCGGGTGGCACCGACGGCCTCTCCTACGCGTTCTCCCTGGGCAGGAGGGACACCGACGGCATCCACGAGTACGACAACAGCCACCGGCAGACCACCCTCACCGGCCGGGTACGGGGACAGGGGCCCGACGCCGACGCCACCGTGAGCGTCCGCTACGAGGACCGCCGCTTCCATTCCCCAATCAACGAGTACGGTCACCGCCTCGACCACAACACCTACTACACCGCCGGCGAACTCCTCACGCTCAGCCTGAACGCCGGCCGCCGCTGGGGCGACGCCCTGGAGGCCCGCTTCACTTTCAACGTGAACGAAACGGATCGCGGCAGGGGCTACTATCGTGATACAGTGCTATCGCTCAAATCCGCCAGGCAGGACGACATCCGGCGGACGAGCACCGGCGCGCAGACCATCTGGCGTTCTCGCTTCGGGACGGTGCTGGCCGCCGGGTACGAGCTGGAGCACCAGTCCATCCGCGCATTCGAGTTGTCCGACGCCTTCAATTCCATTCCGCACTCCGAAAACGCCCGGCGGAACCACGCCGCTTACACCCAGTTCTCGTGGCGGCGGAGCGGCGTCGCGCTCGACGGCGGCGTGCGGATGGAGCGCAACGAGCGCTTCGGGGCTGCGGTCACCTGGAAGGCCGGCGCCGTCTGGCGGTCGTCCTCCGGGCGGACGCGCCTGAGGGCGGCGGCCGGATCCGGTATCAAGGAGCCCACCTTCGAGCAGCACTACGCCTACGGGTGGGGCAACAACGGCAACCCGGACCTTCCACCCGAGCGCTCCACCAGCTTTGAAGCCGGCGTGGACAAGGAACTGGGGGGCGGGGCCAGGTTGTCCCTGACGGCGTTTCACCAGAGCTACAACAAGGTGATCGTGCGCCGCTACCTGTACTATTCCAACGACGGGAAGGCACGCAGCCGGGGGGTGGAGGCGGTGGGCGTGGTGGACGCCGGGCCGGTCCATCTCACCGGGAGCTACACCTTGCTGGACGCCGGCGTCCCGGGCCCGAGGGAGTGGTTTTTGGACCCCGGGCTCCCTCTCGAGCCCGGCAAACCGCTGCTCAGGCGGCCGAAGCACACCGCGGCGGCCACGGCGATCGTGAGAATTACGGAGGCGGCCGGACTCGAACTGGGCTTGCGCCACACAGGGGAACGGATGGACCTGCCGATCCTCCGCCCCCGGAGGCGGGTGATGTTGCCGGCCCATACGGTGGTGGACCTGGCAGCGGAGTTCCAGGTGGCGAAAGCGCGGGCCGGGAGGCCGGGTTTCACGCTCACCGTGCGAGCCGAGAACCTGACGGGTTCGGAGTACGAGGAGGCGTTCGGGTTTGCCGCGCCCGGGCGTGGGGTGTACGTGGGAGGCAGGATGGTGGTGGGCGGGGGCGGATGACGGGTCCGCCCGGCGCTGATTCCTCCCCCTTGCCCCCCCGCCCCGCCTCCGCTACCGTCTCCACCACATCACGAATCGGCCGGAGGGGCCAACGGAAGCCGGTGTGAATCCGGCGCGGCCCCGCCACTGTGAGAGGTCCGGGAACTTCCCGGAACGCCCGTCCCACATGCCACTGGGAGATTCGTTCTCCCGGGAAGGCTCCTAGAGGCGGCCTCGAGCCAGGAGACGTGCCCGTCCGGCGCCCACACGCGGTCCGCACCTGAACCCCGCGGGCCGCCAAGCACCTCCGCGGGGAGGTGAGGGTGCGAGCAGGTCCAAGGCGAATCTCGCGCCGGACTGCTCAAGGTGCCGCGGCATCTCCCTTCTTCTTCCGCGCGGGGAGGGAGAGTCGAAATGACGCACTGCGCCACACCCCCGGTATTTATCCACGGACTCCTCGCCGCAACGGCCCTGGTCGCCGTGGTACCCCCGCCCACCCTGGCCCAGGACCCCGTCGAGCTCGAGGGGCTCGTCGTCACCGCCCACCGCAGGGCCGCGCCCGCGTGGACCGTCGCAGCCCACGCAACCGTCATCGAAGGGGTCGCGCTGCGGCGCGCCGGAATCGAGTACGTGGCCGATGCGCTCCGGCGCGTGCCGGGGATGGCGGTGATCAGGAACGGGTCGTTCGGCGCGGTCACCTCGATGTTCCTGCGCGGCGGCGAATCGGACTACGTCCAGGTGCTCGTCGACGGTGTCCCCGCGAACGAGCCCGGCGGCGCCTTCGACATCGGCTCTCTGACCACCGACAACATCGAGCGCATCGAGATCGTCCGGGGCCCCGCGTCGGCACTCTACGGATCGGACGCCGTGAGCGGGGTCGTCCAGATCTTCACCCGCCGGGGGTCCGGGCCGGCCAGCGGCACCGTCTCGTTCGCCGCGGGCAGCTTCGCCACTCGCCGCTTGCAGGGCACGCTCACGGGAGGCAGCGACGTCCTTTCCTACGCCTTCTCCCTGGGCCACAACGACACCGACGGCATCCTCGAGTACAACAACAGCCACCGGCAGACCACCTTCACCGGCCGGGTCCACGGACAACTGGGGCCGCGCGCCGACGCCACCCTCAGCGTCCGCTACGACGATCGCCGCTTCCACTTCCCGACCGACGGCTCCGGTGCGCTCACCGACCGCAACGCCCACACCTACGGCGACGCCCTCACGCTCAGCCTCGACGCGGGCCGCCGCTGGACCGACGCCTTCGAGACCCGCTTCACCTTCGACGTCAACGAGGCCGACCGGGGCAGCGACGACTCCCCCGACGGCCCGGCCGACACCCTGGGCTTCTTCGGCTACACCAGCCTGAACGACATCCGGCGGACGGGCACCGGCGCGCGGGCCATCTGGCGTGCCTCCGCCGGCACGGTGGTGACCGCCGGATACGAGCTGGAGCGGCAGTCCGTCCGCGCCCTCAGCCGGTCGTTTTCGCAGTACGGCTCCAGCGCGTCCAACTCCGATAACGAGCGCCGGAACCACGCGGCCTACACCCAGCTCTCGTGGCAGCGGGGCGGGATCGCGCTCAACGGCGGCATCCGCGCGGAGAGCAACGAGCGCTTCGGCACCGCGGCCACCTGGAAGGCCGGGGCGGCCTGGAGATCCCAATCCGAGCGGACGCGCCTGCGCGCGGCGGCCGGGACCGGAATCAAGGAGCCCACATTCCTCGAGACCTATGCCACCGGCTTCACCACCGGCAACCCGGACCTCGAACCCGAGCATTCCATCAGCTTCGAGGCCGGCGTGGACCAGGAGCTCGGCGGAGGGGCCAGGCTCTCGCTGACGGGGTTCAGCCAGAGCTACCGCGACCTGATCCAGTACACGTTTTCGCCCCCCACCCAGGGTGGGCCGAACTACCACAACGTCGCGAAGGCGAGGAGCCGGGGGATTGAGGCGGAGGGGGTGGTGGACGCCGGGCCCGTCCGCCTCACCGCGACCTACGCCTGGCTCGACACCGAGGTCGAGGACGCGGGGTTCCAGGAGGGGCCCGGGGCGACGTTCGTGGCCGGCGAGCCTTTGCTCAGGCGGCCGAAGCACACCGTCGGAGCCGTGGCGTTCGTCCGGATCGCCGCCGCGGTCGGGCTCGAGTTGGGTTTGCGCCACACCGGGGAACGGTCGGATCGGGACTTCGCCACCTTCCCCGCAACGCCGGTGACGCTCCCCGCCTACACCGTGGTGGACCTCGCGGCGGAGTTCCAGGTGGCGGCGGCGCGCGCCGGGAGGCCGGGCCTCACGCTGACCCTGCGGGCCGAGAACCTGACGAATGTGCAATACGAGGAGGTGTGGGGGTTTGCCGCGCCGGGACGTGGAGTGTACGTTGGGGGCAGGGTGGCGGTGGGCGGGAGTGGGTAGGATTGACCCGGGGTGTAATGCCGACCGGGCGATGACGGCTCCCATTAACCCTCAACTCGGAAGCTTGCCCAAAGCGTCTGCTTCACAGTATTATTCGTAGTATTCTTCGCCAGGAGGGCGTGTGGGTCGGAGCGCCGACCGCGGAAGCCGCAAGACCGGGGGCCGAGTCGAAATGTACCTCACAGAGCTGGTCCGAAGACCCGAGGGGAAGACTCTCGAGTTCAAGCGGGACCTGTCGTCGCCGGCCGGCCTCCTGCGCACTGTCGTGGCCTTCGCCAACACCGCGGGCGGCACCATCCTCATCGGAGTCGCAGATCGGACGCGCGACATGCTTGGAGTTTCCGACCCCCTGCGCATGGAGGAGAGAGCGGCCAAACTGATCAGAGACTCGATCGAGCCTAGGCTGCTTCCGGATCTCGAGGTGCTCAGCTACCGCGACTGGCAGCTGCTCGCGTTGCGAGTGCACCCGAGCGCCTCCCGCCCCCACTTCATCAAACGGTCGGGACGCAGGGGCGGCACGTATGTCCGCGTAGGCTCCACCAACCGCCAGGCCGATGTCCATCTGATCGCGGAAATGCGCCGGTTCTCCCTCGGCGAGTCCTTCGACGAGTGGCCGATCCCGGAAGCGAACTCAGAAGTGTTAGACTTCCGACAAGCTTCCGAGTCCTTCGCCCCGGTCCGCAGGTTGAGGCGCCCGCACCTGCAAGCCCTCCGACTTCTGACCCGGCACCAGGGCCGGCTGGTTCCCACCGTCGGCGGGATGCTCCTCTTCGGACGGGACCGGCTCGACCGGTTTCCGGATGCCTGGATTCACGCCAGCCGTTTCGCCGGAACGGACAAGGCGACCATTCTTGATCACGAGCGGCTCGAGACGCACCCCGTGCAGGCGATCGAGGAGGCGGTGGCCTTCGTCGAAAAGCACTCCATGAGGGGTGCCGCCATCGGGCGGGTACGCCGGTGGCATCACCGGAGCCTTCCCCCCGCGGCGGTACGCGAGGCGATCGTCAACGCGGTCGTCCACGCGGACTACTCTCAGCGCGGCGCGCCGATCCGGGTCGCCGTTTTCGACGACCGACTGGAGGTCGAAAGCCCGGGCCTGCTCCCCTTCGGCCTCACGCTCGACGACCTGCCGCTCGGAGTCTCGAAGGTGAGGAACCGGGTCCTGGCCCGGGTCTTCCAGGCACTGGGACTGGTGGAGCAGTGGGGAAGCGGGGTGCAGCGGATGACCGCCGCGTGCCGGGACGAGGGCCTGCCCGCACCGGTATGGGAGGAGATCGGGTTTGGCGTCCGGGTCACCCTGCGCACCGAGGTGATCCGCCCTTCGAACATCGACCCGAAGGACGGGACGATCCTCGCGCTGCTGGAGGATGGCGAGGGGCGTGGCACACGCGAGTTGGCGGAAGCGATCGGGCTGTCTACGCGCTCCACCCGTACGAGGCTGGCACGCCTTGTGAAACGGGGTCTCGTGCGCGAAGTGGGGACGGGGCCGAACGATCCGCGGCGGGTGTATATCAAACCGCATGGCTTGCCAGCTTGATCTGCCCCGTAGGTTGGGGCTGGGCGGTAGGCTCCGGCGAGAAACCGTGAGCGACACAACCGCGTAGTACAATGGTTTCCAAGCAGACACGAGGAGGAGTGATGATAAGGAGGACTCGCATGAGAGGCTTGGCGGGGCTGATTCCGGCGCTGGCGGGCCTGGGTGCGGAGATACAAGCACAGGAACAGGCTACCGGGGCACCGATGGGCGGCGTTCCGGTCGTACCCGGATGCTGTGACACCGACAGCGTGCCGGTTCTCGCGGCGACGCGCGTGGCCGACGCGCACATCACGATCGACGGCGCCATGGAGGAGGAGGCCTGGGGAGCGACCGCGGTGGCCACCCGGTTCACCCAGTTCGAGCCCGACGAAGGCGAGCCGGCGACGCAGCGCACGGAAGCGCGCGTCCTCTACGGCGCCACGGCTCTGTTCGTGTTCATGCGGGCGCACGACACCAGCCCGGGCGAGATCGCGAGCCAGTTGACACGCCGCGACCAGCAGTCGTATTCGGATCTCCTGGGCGTGGTCATCGACTCGTACTTCGACCGGCGTACGGCGTTTCAGTTCGTGGTCAATCCGGCCGGGGTGAAGCAGGACATGTACCGGTTCGACGATACCAGCGAGGACACGGGGTGGGACGCGGTCTGGGACGTCGCGACCACGCGCGACGAGGGCGGATGGAGCGCCGAATTCCGCATCCCGTACTCCCAGCTGCGCTTCCGCGACAGAGAGGAGCAAACCTGGGGAATCAACTTCCTGCGCCACCTGGCGCGCCGCGAGGAACTCTCGGCTTGGGCGCCCACCACCCGCGCGGACGGCGGCATCGTGTCGCGCCTCGGTGAGCTGCGCGGTCTGCGGGACCTGGATCCGCCGCGGCGGCTGGAGATCGTGCCCTACTCGCTGGCCAGCCTGCGGCGCGCTCCCGGCGACGAGGCCAACCCGTTCCACCGCGCGACGGATGTCCTGGCTTCGGTCGGCACCGACCTCAGGTACGGGGTGACCTCCGACATCACCCTGGACGTGACCATCAACCCCGACTTCGGGCAGGTCGAGGCGGACCCGGCGCAGGTGAACCTGACCGCGTTCGAGACGTTCCTTCCGGAGCGCCGGCCGTTCTTCGTCGAGGGCGCGGGCATCTTCAACTTCGGCATCGCCTTGGGCGACGGGGACGATTCCAACGAATCGCTCTTCTATTCGCGCAGGATCGGGCGCCCGCCGCAGGGATGGGCGGATCCACGGGGAGGTTTCGCGGACGTGGACGATCGGACCACCATTCTGGGCGCCTGGAAGCTCTCGGGAAAAACGGCCGGCGGCTGGTCGATCGGTGCGCTGCACGCGATGACCGCAGAGGAGCGCGCCGACGTCGCTCCGGGCGAGGGCGATCGGTTCCAGGAGCCCGTCGAGCCGTTCTCCAACCATGGCGTCCTGAGGCTTCAGAAGGACTTCGCCGAGGGCCGCTCGGCGGTCGGCTTCATCGGCACCACGGTACAGCGGGATGCCGGTGTAGCCGAGGAGTTGGCACTCAGGTCGGCGGCCTACACCGGCGGCGTCGACTTCAGGCACCGCTTCGGGGGCGCCGCCTGGCAGCTCGAAGGCCACGTGCTCGGCTCCTACGTGCAGGGCTCGGCGAACGCCATCGCGCGAACCCAGCGTTCGCCCGCCCGCTACTACCAGCGTCCCGACGCGGGGCATGTGCGCTACGACGGCGGACGCACCGGCCTGGGCGGCGGCGCGGCCAACTTCGGAGTCATGAAGTTCGCGGGCAGCCCATGGCGGATCGGCACCGGCTTCCAGACGCGCACGCCCGGCTTCGAGGTGAACGACATGGGCTACCAGCGCGACGCCGACTACTTCGTGCACTGGATCTGGGGCGGATACCAGCGGTCCACGCCCCAGGGCCCGTTCCGCAACTGGTCCGTCAACCTCAATGGCTGGAACCTCTGGAACTACGACCGGGATCGCACCGGGACGGGAGGCAACCTCAACCTCAACTTCCAGCTCCGGAACTTCTGGTACGGATACGGAGGGGTGAACCAGGAGCTGGGGGCATGGTCGGACGGCCTCCTGCGGGGCGGTCCGCTCTTCCGGGCTGAGGCCCGCACCAACTTCTGGGCGGGATTGGGCAGCGACGCGCGCAAGCCGGTCAGGATCAACGTCAACTCATGGGGCAATGTGCGCCCCGAGAGCGATTCATGGTCCCTCGGCTTTTCGCCGACGCTCAGCGTACGGCCGTCCGGCAGGGCCACCTTCAGCCTGGGGGCCAGGCTGAGCCGCAATTCCGATGACCGCCAGTGGGTCCGGCGCATAGACACCGATGCCCCCAACTACCTGTTCGCGCGCATCGAACAGACCACGGGGGGACTGACCGCGCGGATGGACTACGCCTTCACCCCCGACCTCTCGCTCCAGGTGTACGCCCAGCCCTTCGTGGGATCCGGCAGCTACCGCGGGTTCAAGCGCGTGGCCGACCCGCGCGCGGAGCGGTACGCCGACCGCTTCGAGGCCGTGGAGGTGCTCCCGGAGGGCGACGGATACCGGGCCGAACTGGACGGGAGCCGGGTGTGGTTCGGGAATCCGGACTTCAGCTTCAGGCAATTTCGCTCGAACACGGTCCTCAGGTGGGAGTACTCGCCGGGGTCCGTGCTCTACTTCGTCTGGTCGCAGGGCCGAAACCACACCGCCGGCACCGGCGAGTTCGACTTCGCCTCGGACCTCGGCGATCTCTTCGGCGTCACGCCCGACAACGTGTTCATGGTGAAGCTCAGCTACTGGCTCTCACCGTAGCGATCCGGTGTGACCCCGGGCTTAGGACACTCCGGGGCCAACCGGCCTCTCCGACCATCGCCATCATCCTACCGCGGACCCTCGTGCACGAACGCCGATTCCATACGGTCGGCTTCCCCCGGTGTCGCACCCATCCCGGCCGCCACCTCACGCCAGGCTTCGACCGCCGCACCCACCTCTCCCGCAATTCGCCTCGCCTCACTCATGCCAAGTCCGTAGTACACGGCAGTCGCCAGGGCCAGGTCCAGCGATGCCGTGCCGTCGTGCTCGTCGATGTGCGTCGTGAGGACGCGGGGACGTTCGTCGGTGGGCGTGGGGTTCAGATCGTATGCCGGCGACAGGCGCCAGCCTTCGCCGTACTCGTGCAGAAGGCCGTGATTGCGCAGGTGGTCGTCGGTGTTCGAGACGAGGATGTTGAAGACCATCCGGCGCCAGAGTTCGGCGAGATCCCTCCTGGGCGCCGCGCCGTGGGCGCGCAGTGCGTCGGCGATCTCCAGGTACGAGCGCCGCTCGCCGTCGCCGGCGCCCAGCATGCTCATCGCGGACAGGAAGGGCACCCGCGACCCTCCCACCCGGTCGAAGCGGCGAACCACGAGCACCCGCCGGCCGGCCACCCTCTCGATGCGCCGGTCGGGGACCGCGATGCCGGCCCGGTTCGCCAGCGAGAGCGCCACCGCCTCCCACAGCACGACGTCCCGGTCGTCGCCCGGCCGCGGGAACTTCGCGATCGCCAACACGCCGTCGCGGTCCCGGATCGCCGCCTTCGGCCGGGCGCCACCCAGCGATGATCCGGGGCCGATGAGGAGACGCAGGTCTTCGTCCAGCTCATCGCGCCGGGTGACCCGGTTGCAGGCTCCCAGCAATCGGCCCAGGTCGACAAGCGGCGGGACACGCCCGGGACGCGGTTCGGCCAGGAACGGTCCGTCGGGGTCGGTTCGGAACCGCAGGGCGCCCACGCGCAGTTCGTCGTCCACGAGGAGGAGGTGGTCGGACTGGAAGAGGGTGCGGGGCGGCCGCTGCTCCACTCTCGCCCGCCGGATCTCGGCTCGGCGCAACAGGACGCGTCCCCACCGGTCGGGCGCCGAGTCTCCAATCGCGCCGAAGAGGGCCTTGCGGGTATGAAACGCGCCGGAGCCGAGAGTGAGAGCCGGTTCCAGCGAGTAGCGGGCGGGGTGGCTCAGCCACGAACGGTCGTACTCGAACGACGCGCTCTCCCGGCCGCGGCGGACTCGAACCCACAGACGCCCCACCTGGACGGCCGCTCCCTCCACCTCCGCGTGGACCAGGATCTCACTTTCCATATCGGCAGTCCGTGGACAAGCCCGCCCGGGCACCGAGAGCGGCGAGGCGCCGGGCCGGCCCTCTCACTCGGTCCGGGACGGGCGCCGCCCCCGCCCACGCCGCGGCACCCGCACGCGCCGGGGCAACCGTTCCTCCAGGAGGTCGAGACCCAGCACATCGCGGGAACGGTCGGCCAGCGACGATATCCCGTCGTGCAGGCCCAGGGCGAAGAGCACCGTTGCGTAGTTCCCCATCGAGACCCCCGGGTCGCCCCGCTCGATCCTGTGCAGGGTGGTGGGGCTGATCAGGGCCCGCTCTGCAACGGTGACCGCGCGTATGCGCCGTCGCAGGCGGGCGTCGCGAATGTCGGTCCCGAGCTTCCGGAGGAGCCGAAGGACGGGAAGGGGGGTCGTTCCTCTGAAGGGAGTCGCCATGTTAGAATCAATATAGTGGATGGTAAAACCGGTATTCACTATTATAATGGTGTTTATCTCGGTCGCAAACGGGAGCCGGACCGATTGGGTTGCCCGCCTGGCTGATCGGGGATGGGAACGGGTCCAGGGACCGGGAATAGCTGGCAACCGGGCGTTCCCCGCGCTACTCTAACTGCCCCATCCCCCCACCAGAAGCCCGCCCCAGCACCGAGAGACCCCATGAACACGGGCCCCGCCACCCCTTCGCCATCCCGCCCCCGCCCCCGCTTCACCGCTCCCGTCCCCTCCATCCCCCGCCCCCCCACCCTCCTCACTCTCCTCACCCTGGCCGCCCTGGCCCCCACCCCCGCCACCGCCCAGCTCACAACCCCCGAGGAACAGTTCGGCTTCCGGATCGGCACCGACTACCAGCTCATCAACTACGAGCAGCTCACCGAGTACTGGCAGGTCCTCGCGCGGCAGTCCGACCGCATGACCCTGGAGTCGATCGGCCTCTCCGAAGAGGGTCGGGAACAGTGGATGGCGACGATCACCTCGCCCGCCAACATGGCCGACCTCGCCCGCTACAGGGAGATCGCGCGGCGGCTGGCGCGGGCCGAGGGCCTCGCCGAGGAGGAGGCCCGCGCGCTAGCCGCCGAGGGCAAGGCGGTGGTGTGGATCGACGGAGGGCTGCACGCGAACGAGGTGCTGACCATCCAGCAGCTCATGGAACTGGCGTGGCAGATGGTGAGCCTGGACGACGCCGAGACGATGCGCATCCTGGACGACGTCATCCTCCTGGCGGTCCACGCCAACCCCGACGGGCACGCCCTGGTCGCCAACTGGTACATGCGCCGCGACGACCCGCTCGAGCGCTCCAGCCGCGGCGTCCCGGTCCTCTACCAGAAGTACGCCGGGCACGACAACAACCGCGACTTCTACATGGCCTCGCTGGCCGAGAGCGAGAACATGAACCGGGTCATGTACCGCGAGTGGTTCCCCCAGATCGTCTTCAACCACCACCAGACGGGCCCCCGGGGCACGGTCATGTTCGCCCCGCCCTTCCGCGATCCCCCCAACCACAACCTCGACCCCATCATCCTCACCAGTCTGGACCAGGTGGGGTCGGCGATGCACCACCGCATGGTCGTCGAGGGCAAGGGCGGCACCACCATGCGGAGCGGCGCCGGCTACTCGACCTGGTGGAACGGCGGACTGCGCACCACGCCCTACTTCAAGAACATGATCGGGCTGCTGACCGAGACCATCGGCCACCCCACGCCCATCGAGATCCCCTTCCTCCCCGACCGCCAGCTCACCCACGGCGACCTGCCGCTGCCGGTCACACCGGGACGCTGGCACTTCCGGCAGTCGGTCGACTATTCGCAGACGGCCAACCGGGCCGTGCTCGACTACGCGTCGCGCAACCGGGAGCACCTGCTCTTCAACATCTGGCGCATGGGGATGAACTCGATCGAGCGGGGCGGCCGCGACTCCTGGACGGTGCTGCCGGGCTGGATCGACAAGGTGGCCGAGGAGGTCGGCGCACGTCCTTCGCACGAGGACTACGACCGCTACCTGCGCGACCCGAACAAGCGCGACGCCCGCGGCTACATCCTCCCCGCCGACCAGCGCGACTTCCCCACCGCGACCCGTTTCGTGAACGCGCTCCTCAAGGGCGGCGTCAAGGTGCACCGGGCGGTCGCCGACTTCAGCGTGGGCGGGAAGGACTACCCGGCGGGTTCGTACGTGGTCACCGCCGCGCAGGCCTTCCGGCCGCACGTGCTCGACATGTTCGAGCCGCAGAGCCACCCGAACGACTTCCAGTACCCGGGCGGGCCGCCGATGGCGCCCTACGACAACGCCGGGTGGACGCTGGCGCTCCAGATGGGCGTCGAGTTCGACCGCATCCTCGACGGGTTCAGCGGTCCCTTCGAGGAGATCGAGTGGCTGGCCGAGCCGCCGGCGGGGGTGGTGGCGGGCGCCGAGTCGCCGGCCGGGTACGTGGTGGACCACGTCAATGCGGCGTTCGTCGCCGTGAATCGCGTGCTGGCGAGCGGGGGAGAGGCGTATTGGGTGGAAGGGACGTTCGACGCGGAGGGCGTGTCGTTCGAGCCGGGCGCCTTCTACATCCCGGTGTCGTCCACCACACGGTCCCAACTGGAGGAATGGGCCGCGCAGCTGGGCGTCTCGTTTCACGGCGTTGCGGCGGCCCCGGCGGGCGCCTTCGAGCTGACGCGGGCGCGGGTGGGTCTCTGGGACCGCTACGGCGGCTCGATGCCGTCCGGCTGGATCCGCTACGTGCTGGAGGACTTCGAGTTCGACTTCGAGTTGGTCCACCCGCCCGAAATCGACGAGGGCAAGCTGAACAGGCGCTTCGACGTCATCGTCCTGCCCGACGGGGCGATGGGCGGGCGGGGGCGCCGCTTCGCCGATCCGGAAGAGGAGTTCCTGGCCACCCTGCCGGACTCGCTGCGGGACCGGGTGGGGTCCCTGACAACCGGGAAGAGCGTGCCCGCGCTCGCCGAGTTCATCGAGAGGGGTGGGGCGGTCGTCGCGATCGGGTCGTCCACCGCGCTGGGTGCCGAACTCGGTCTACCCCTCGCCGACTTCCTGGTCGACGATGATGGCGAGCCACTGCGCCGGGACGACTACTTCACCCCCGGCTCGATCCACGACATCCGCGTGGAACACGGCAGCCCGGTCACCCACGGACTCGGCGACCGCGTGCGCGTGCTGCACAGCCACAGCCCCGTCTACCGCATCGAGGACGGCGCCGCGAACGTGCGCCGCCTGGCGTGGTACGACACCGCCGAGCCCCTGGTGAGCGGCTGGGCGTGGGGCCAGCACCACCTGCAGGGCGGCACGAGCATGATCGAAGCCGACATCGGGGCCGGGAAGCTCTTCCTCTTCGGCCCCAAGATCACCTTCCGGTCGCAGTCCCACGGGACGTTTCCGCTGCTCTTCAACGGGATCCACTACGGGGCGGCGAAGCGGCGGGGAGTCCGTGGATAGGCGCCCGCAAACGGACCGGCGGTTGCCGGGGGTCAGGGCATCTCCAGCATCGGGATGCCGAGCGCGCGGCCGGCGTTCACCATTCGATGGTCGTAGCTGGCGAGTTCGACCCGCTGTCCCCGGTCCTGGAGAAACCGGCATGATGCGAGGTGTAGCGCGTCGAGAGTGCGCACGGATACCGGAAACGGGTCCAGGGCGCGGGCCAACACGACGGGAGCAAGCTCCAGCAACGAGATGCGAGCGATCACCTCGCGCGCGGCCTCGGCGCGCGCCGCCGTCGCCTCCCGGGCATGCAGGCGCGTCCGGAGCTCGTACTCGAGCAGACGGCTGGAAACGAGGGTTTCGGTCCAGAACGAAGCCGGGGGTCGCCAGTCTTCGGCGAACAGGTGGGCGAGGGCGACCGAGGTGTCGACGTAGATCACCGGTCGCTGCGGTCGCCCTCCAGTTCACCGAGCAACCCGGATAGGCCGGCCTCCGGAGGTCCGCCACGGGAGGGCTCGGATCCCGGAGACAGTGCGGGCGTCAACCAGCCTTTCCGGACCGCGTCGGCAAGCATGGCATCCGCCAGAATGGGACTCCTCCCACCTCGCGGAGGGCCGATTTCCGCTACGACGCGCCCCCGGTGTGTAACGAGGACGGTCTCGCCACCGGCCGCCAGCCTCACGTACTCGCTGAGTCTGCTGTTCAACGCTCTGATTCCGATGGATCGCATGGAAAATATTGTAGCTACATGTAGCTACTACCGTCAATGCAAAGGCCGGCTCGGTCGTCAGGAGGCGGGGACTTCGGCGGGTTCCGGTCGGATTCCCCGTCGGCAGCGCCGAGGTGCGGCTTCACAGACCTCGGTCCACATATCCACGAAACCACGGCTATTCCTAACTCCGAGTTCAGCATCTTTGATCCGCCTGGCATCGTCCGGATATCGTGCGCGCACTTCCTCCAGATCACGTTCGGCCTGTCTAAGGAAATGCCGCCAAAGGAGAAGATTGGCGCGATCGATTCCCATCCGCCGCACATCTTCTTCACTGTAGGGCGCCTCGAAAAATAGCGTTTTGAGCATGTGCGGCGACAAGCCGGTGAGG
>JAPPGI010000157.1 GCA_028874985.1 Gemmatimonadota bacterium
TGGTGGCGGGTCACGTGGGGCTGTCCGAGGAGAAGATCCGCGTGGTGTCGCCCGACATCGGGGGCGGCTTCGGGGGGAAGGTGCCGGTGTATCCGGGGTATGTGATCGCGATTGCGGCGTCGGTCGTGCTGGGGAAGCCGGTCAAGTGGATCGAGGACCGCATGGAGAACCTGCAGGCGGACTCGTTCGCGCGGGATTACCACATGGACGCCGAGGTGGCGGCGGACGCGAGCGGCAAGATTCGGGCGCTGCGGATCAAGACGCTGGCGGATCATGGGTACTCGGATGCCCAGGCGGCGCCGTCGAAGTTCCCCGCGGGCCTGTTTTCGATCTGTACGGGGTCGTACGACATGGAGAATGCGTACGCCGAGGTGGACGCGGTGTATACGAACAAGCCGCCGGGGGGTGTGGCGTACCGGTGTTCGTTCAGGGTGACGGAGGCGGTGCACTGTCTGGAGCGGGTGGTGGACACGCTGGCGCACAAAGTGGGGAAAGATCCGGCGACGCTGCGCGAGGAGAACTTCATCCCGAAGGAGGCGTTCCCGTATCACTCGCCGCTGGGCTGGGAGTACGACAGCGGTGACTACCAGGCCGCGATGGACAAGGCTAAGGAGATGATCGGCTACGACGAGCTGCGGCGGGAGCAGGCGGAGAAGAGGGAAAGAGGGGAGTTGATGGGGATTGGGGTGTGCAGCTTTACCGAGGTGCTGGGGGCGGGGCCGTCGAAGGACTTCGACATTCTGGGGATCAAGATGTTTGATTCCGCCGAGGTGAGGGTCCATCCGACGGGGAAGGCGATCGCCCGGTTCGGGACGAAGTCGCAGGGGCAGGGGCATGAGACGACGTATGCGCAGATCATCGCGGAGGAGCTGGGGTTGCCGGCGGCGCATGTCCAGGTGGAGGAGGGGGATACGGACACGGCGCCGTATGGGCTGGGGACGTACGCGAGTAGGTCGACGCCGACGGCGGGGGCGGCGGGCGCGATGGCGGCGCGGAAGATTCGGGATAAGGCGGCGAAGATCGCGGCGCATTTGTTGGAGGTGGGGGAGGAGGACCTGGAGTGGGAGCCGGGGCAGTTCTCGGTGAAGGGGGCGCCGGGGAAGTCGGTGACGATCCAGGACTGCGCGTTTGCGGCGTATACCAATCTGCCTGCCGGGTTGGAGCCGGGGTTGGAGGCTACGAATTACTATGATCCGCCGAATCTGACGTTTCCGTTTGGGACGTATATCTGCGTGGTGGATATTGATCGCGGCACGGGGGAGGTGAGCGTGAGGAGGTTCGTGGCGGTGGATGACTGTGGGAACATCATTAATCCGATGATCGTGCAGGGGCAGATCCATGGGGGGCTGACGCAGGGGCTGGGGCCGGCGCTGTATGAGGAGATTCCTTATGACGAGGATGGGAATAATCTTGCCGGGTCGTTCATGGATTATCTGGTGCCGACGGCGGTGGAGACGCCGGCGTGGGAGACCGGGCATACGGTGACGCCGTCGCCGCATCATCCGCTGGGGGCGAAGGGGGTGGGGGAGTCGGCTACGGTGGGGGCGCCGCCGGCGATCGCGAATGCGGTGGTGGATGCGCTGGCGCACCTGGGGGTGACGCATATGGATATTCCGATTAGGCCGGATCGGGTTTGGGGCGTGTTGGCGGGGAAGGGGGTGGCTAGATGAGCGGGGGTGGGAAAGGCCTGAACGTGGGGGAGGTGGCACTCCTGATGCGGCCAGCGGGGAAGGGGGTGGCGGGGTGATGGCGGGGGGCAGGAGCCGGAGCAAGAGAGGGGTGGCGAGGGTGGGGGGGGCCGGAGGGGATGGGCGAAGGATGAGTGTTGGCGATGGTGACTCGGCTGGTGGGTGGCAGCTGCGGCTGGTCTCGGTTGAGGACTCGCCCCCGTCCGCCGAAGGCCCTGGCGAACTCCGCACCGTCCGCAAGATTGGCCTACCGTGGTGTCCTCGCTACTTCATATCGAGGAAGGCACAATGATACTACAGAAAGTCCAAGTGACCAATTTCCGCTCTGTGGATGACAGCGGTGAATTCGACGTCAATTCAGTGACCTGCTTGGTCGGGAAGAACGAAGCAGGAAAGAGCGCAATCCTGCTGGCCTTGGCGGCCCTAAATCCCAACAAGGCAACCCCCGTGACACTCGACAAGGAGCGCGACTTCCCGCGGCGTCACCTCGTTCATTACCCGAAGATTCACGGAAATCAGGATGCGGTCGTAGTCCGGACAGTCTGGCAATTGGATGAATGCGAGACGCAAGTGATTGCCGACGACGTCGGTGACGGCGCCCTGACGTCTCCGCTTGTTGAAGTGAGTCGGCGCTACGGGCAGGGTATCGCAGTTAGCGCGCAACTGAATTGCTCGGCCATGGTGGAGCACCACCTCCGGCTATTCGCCCTGGACGCGGCAGAACGCTCAATGCTAAAGTCGCCCGAAACCACAGATCAACTCGTCGAGGCGCTGACCTCTCTCTCGTCTCCTACCGAAAAAGGCTCTTCACCTGTCGTGGTGGGTGGGGAGGATCCGAAGCTGAATCATAGGGCG
>JAPPGI010000052.1 GCA_028874985.1 Gemmatimonadota bacterium
CCTATGATTCAGCTTCGGATCCTCCCCACCCACCACGACAGGTGAAGAGCCCGGATGAGCTGCTCGGGCGCGCGGCGGCATCTTGCCCTGACGGAATCGAGCGCGCGACGTTGCGGTGGCTCGCAGGGACCTTGTGGGGTCCCGTACCCCAGACTGGAGTGACACATGAAGGTTGCTGATCCTCGTAGCGAAGTCCCCGACGTCCCGGTCGGTCAGACCCTGACGCACGAAGGACGCTCAATCGCCGTGGTCGACCTCGGACGGGACGCCAGCGTCGCACTGCGGGAATCCTGGCCCGCTGACCGGCCCTTCCAGTCCGGCGGAGCGGTGGACAGCAAGTGGCTCCTTCCGATGCTGGGCACAGGGAGCACCGCCGCGTCGTCCCTGCTCGCTGGCAACGTCTTCCTGGCGACCGCCAATCCCGCGACGCTGATGACCATCGGCACCGGGGTGGGATCGGCGGTCATGGGTCCGACCGGGATCGTTGCGCAGGCGCCGTTCGTTGCCGCCACCAGTGCCCTGGTGCCGGTTGTCGCACCCATGATGCTCTTCGCGACCGTTTCGTCGGTCATGCTGTGTGCACGCCTCGATCGAGCACAGCAGACGCTCGGCCGTCTCTCCGAAGTGGTAGAGCGCGTTCGAGCCCTCCTGGACGCCGAAGATTACGCACGGCTCGAAGCCGCGGCCGAACGGATTGATCAAGTCCGGTCCGAATTCGAACACTCCCGCCGGTTCGCCAGCGACGTATCGGCCAGACTGGCAAAGATCGATCACGACGTGAGTGTCGTGCGCTCCAAGTACGGGCTCCTTATGAGCGGGGATGTGAAGTCGGAGGACGGCGCACGGGCCGCGGTTTCGGATCTCAACCGGTTCTTCTTGGCCAGTCTTCAGGATGTCCAGATCGATGTGCTCCAACTGCTCTTGGCGATCCAGAACGATCCCGATGTCGTCGAGTTCCGTCTCTCCCAGCTCCGGGAGAAGCTCCAACGGTACGCCGAGCGATTCCGGCAGGTCCGCGATGACGACCGGATCGGAGCCTACCACAGGGAGTTGAAGGAGCAACTGGGCAAGTCAAAGTTGGGCATCATTCCGCCCCCTCGCCTGTGGTTAGGGAAGACGTCCGCGAGGATACGCAGGGTTCGCGAGATTCGGAGGGATTTCGAGGCGGCGCAGACGCGTGCCGCGCAGTGGATCGATGCGACCGATGCCGTCAGGGACGAGTCACGGCGGCCATCCCTCGTATTCCATCGCGAGCCCGGCGGCGAGCGAGCGTTGCGGGCTCGTCACACGCACGATGTTCGTCTGGAACGGGTGGCGTAGTGCGCGGTAGACGGGCGGGCGAACGCATCGTCAGGGAACGGGCCCGCCGTCAGGTGCGCACCTTCCTCGACGAGCTGAGGAACGGGACGACGAACTACCGGACCGTCGCCAGCCTGGGCGATCAGGTGGCGCAGGAGTACAGGGAACGGGCCGTCCTGGAGTTGTTGCAGAACGCCCACGATGTTCTGGGGGGCAGCGACGATCCCGGGCAGGTCTCCTTCGTCCTGACCTCGTCTCCCGGATTGCCCGAGCTGCTGATCGCCAACAGCGGGCGGCCCTTTCGCCGCGAGGACTTCAGCGGAATCTGTGAACTCGCCCAGAGCCCCAAGGACCCGAACGAGAGCGTAGGCAACAAGGGGCTTGGCTTTCAGAGCGTGCTGGAGCTCTCAACTTGCCCGGAGGTGTGGTCGACCGCCCCTTCACACGGCGAGCCCGCCTTCACGTTTGGGTTTCACCCCGAGGTGCGCGAACCGATTGGCCGAGTGGCGCAGTCGCTATTCAAGGACGGTTTGTCGACCGACCCGGAGTTCGGTGAGGAGCCGGTTGTGGACTGGTCGGAGAGGCAGATCGAGGAATATCGTCGCCGCGTGTCCGGGAACGGCGGGTCCGCGGCAAAGATCGGGAAGTGGCTCGCGGAGGAGGTCAGGTACCTCTCGCCCTATGTGATTCCGCGCACTCTGGGTAGTGCCCCGTCCTGGGTCGCGAGGCTGCTCGACGACGGCCATGTGACGGTCATCCGCCTCCCGTTGGACGGAGGACGGATGGGCAGTCGGAAGAAAGCCGTCAATTCGGTCAGAAGCCAACTTGAGGCGCTGGACGAAGCAGCGATGGTGTTCCTCCAACACCTTTCCGTGCTCCGCACCGAGGTGGTGGACGGCGAAGTGGTCGAACTCACGCGGCGGGTGGAGCCCACGCAGGGGCTTCCCGGCCATGGGAGGGATGAAGACCAAGCGGTTCGCGGTGCACTTCACACGCGACTTCGGGTAGCGAGGACGACGGCGAACGAGAGCGGGGCTCCCGGACGCTTGTTCCATGTCTGGAGCCGCATCGCAGGCGGCAAGGACCAGCCCGGAGAGGCGGAGCGGATCAAGAAAGCCGTCGAACACCTGCCCAACCGATGGCCCGAGATGCGGAGAGTGGACGTCTCTGTAGCGGTGGAGGACGCACGGGAGGCACCGGGGGGCGCATTCGTCATCTTCCTGCCAACCACGATAAAGACCGGGCTGCGAGCCCACGTCAATGCCCCGTTCTACGGCACGTTGGACAGGAAACACATCGACTTCGGCGACGAATACAACGATCTCATCCTCGAATTCCTGACAGACCTGATGCTCGATGCGGTCGTCGAGCTCGTCGAAGGTCCGGCAGAACGCTGGCAGGGCAGGGCTGTGGTCGATCTGCTGGGGCAGGCCGGTCCGCCGCCGGCCGACGACCCTGAGCTGGCGCGCCGACTTCGCGAACGCGCTCGTGGCCGCGAGCGCGTTCTTCCCCTCGAACAGCTGGCTCTTATCCTGTGCGACGGAGGCTGGCAGCGGTCGGATGTCGCACGAACGATGCCGAAGATTCCGTGCGACGATCCCTTCGGCGAGGCGGAGTGGCGCAGACACGCCGGATTCGTGGTGGCTTCGTCCGCGCTGGACGAACGGCGCGAAGCCGTGGAGGACCTCCTGCGAGCGCTTGAAGGCTCGCCGGACCCGACGGAGGCGGAGTGGGCGGAGACTCTGGCCGAAATGGCCAGATGGGTCGGTGACGGCCAGCCGGAACCGGCCTGGGACGACTTTCTCCGGAGCGCGCTGGCCGTTCTTCCCTGGGAGCTGACGTCCGAGCCGGCCAAGCCTGAGGCCGATCCGCTTCGTGCGGCGAGGTTCCTGCCCACCTCGGACGGTAGACTGTGCGCTGTGGACGACGATGTCCGGGTGTTCTTTCGTCCACGCCAAGGTGACGACACGGCGGGTTTCGCCGATTCGATCCCCGACTGGTTGAGAGCGGGGATCGCATTTCTCCATTCCGGCGTGAAGACGCTTTCGCTTGTCGTTGACGGGAACAAGATGCTGAACACGCCGGTGCAGAAGTTTCTCGACGGACGGTTCGTGCGGAGCTTCCGCAGAGAGGACATTCTCCGTGCGGTAGTCGACCTGTCGCCGAAGCTTCGGGTTGCGCACGGAACGACCGAAGCGATCGCGTGTGCCGAGATCCTGAGCTGGACGTTGAAGCTGGTGGGCGAAGAGGAGCAGGAGGGGCTGGTGCCGCTTCTCGGCCAACTTCCGGTCGCTTGCATCGGCGGCTGGTTTGCAATGAAAGATGCCGTCTTCGGACCGGGGTGGGACGGACGCTCTGGCGACCATTTGGCGCATCTGGCCGCATGCCTGCCCGAAGGGGAAGGTGAGGGGCTGCTTGGCACTGCGCTGCTTCCGCCTGGCGATTCGAAGTGGAATGGGGCCGAGGCGGCATCTGCCAAAGACGACCCGGAGACAGAGACGGCCGAAGTGACGGTGCGATGTAACATGTTAGCGCGCGCCGGCGTGGTGGAGGGGCTTCGGCTCATCAAGCTCGAGCCAACGATAGTCTTCTGGATGAAGAAGGCGAATCCGGAGCTGCCGGAAGAGGCTCCGGAGAGGATACCGCAGGGCTCGTGGGACCATTGGAGAGATTCGGTTCGGGCCCAGATCGACCTTGTCTTTGTCGATTGGCACGAGTATGAACTCGATGAAATCAGGCAGCTTCCAGTACGCGACCTGCTCCATCGCGAGGATCTTGCGGACTCCGCGCGCCGGGCCGTGGCCAAGCTGATTCTAAGCTCAATGGCGAATTGGGAGGTGGGTTGGGACAAAGTCACGCTCAGGAAGAAGAGCGGCCGTACCTGGTCACAGCAAATCACATCACCCCTCAAACACTGGCTCTCGACCCTCCCCTGGCTGGATGACCGTACAGGCAAAGAGCACACGCCCCAGCGAGAGCCGCAACCACTGCACCAACGATGGCTCGTGCCGGAGTCCCTACTGCGGTTGAACAAGGGGCACTTTCGCCACCTGTCGCCGCTGTCGCAGGGGTTGGCCCGTCGGCTGGCGGAAGACGAGGAGCTGCTTGAGGCTCTGGCCGGGCGGCGACGTGGGCCTACTGCGGACCGAGGGGAAGGGCTCGGCCTCAACATCTACCCCACCGAGGAGGACGAGCGCACAGGTCCGGCTCTGCTCGACGCTCTTGCGCGCGTCGTCCAGCTGCTCACCCGCGATGGGCCGAAGAACGGTGGAATGGGCCCGGTGGATGAAGCCGAGGCGGATGTCGCGATGCCCGCCGGCGGGTTCGACGTACTCCTTGGCCAGATTCGTCATGCCTGGAGTCACTTCGACCCGAGCCCGGAGCCTCCCAAGCGCTTGAAGCTCCCGGAGCGCTTCGTGGTTCGGACAAGGCCGTACAGATTCCAGATTCGCACCGCCGCCGACCTGGGGGACGTCTACCTGCCGGACCACACTGCACGCACAAGGTCTCTCCGCGAGCATCATCATCCGATCCTCGCGATGTGGCCCAAGGAAGCCCGCGGCGCAATCGGCGACCTCCTTCACGAAAATGGAGCAAGGCGAGCATCCGAGCTTGAGGAGCAATGCCTAGTCGATGGCCACCATGCCGCCGGTCTCGCCGGCAGAGCGCAGGGGCTCGAGCGGCGCTTCGAGTGGCTCCCGGTGGTCCTGCTTTCTCTGGCCGCGCACGGCGGAAACAACCCGCGAGGACCCACGACCGAGCGTTGGATGAAGGCTAGGGAACGCCTCCAGCGTGCTCGGGTGCTCCTCTGCGACTCCATCAATGTGGAGCTCTTGGATTCCAAGGGAGAGAGTGTTGCTCGCAGTGAACCGGACGCCTATTGGTGGCGTCAAGACGATAAGTCCGCCAGCGCAGGTCCCGGTGTGTCCGGGATCCTCCTTCTGAATCGGGACTTCGCCGCCTCCGGCCTATATGAGAGATTCGCACCCGCCGCTCAAGCGATGCTTGGGCGTCAGGACCTACTCAAGGACCTCCGTCTCGTTCTCGGTGCGTTGGCTGGAAGTCCCCAACCAACCCACTCTCAGGTCGGAAAGGCCCTGGGCCGGGCGGAAATCGACGGATTCGACGTAGCCAACATTCGGGGTCAGTGCGGCATCGGGCCGCTGCGCGACCGCATTCGGCCTGTCTTGGCGCTCTTGAGCGTTTCCGACGGTGGTTTCGACGAGGTGTCGGACCTCGCCGGTTTGACCGCATGGCTGGCCCACAAATTCGAAGTCCCGCAGTGGTCCGCCGAGGAACTGTTGGCGGCCGCTAGGGAGTGCTACGACGACGCTGACATGGGGTATCGGGCCTGGCAGGCGCTGGGCGATGCCGCCGAGCTACCGAAGTGGAACGAGGCGCTGAAAGCGCTTGGCGGCGACTACGAGCCGTGCCGCAACGAGCACGCCGAGGCTCAGGCGAAGCGGTGCCTGTCCGAATCTGCGCCTTTGCTCCGGGCCTTCGCCCGACATGTCGCCACGAGAGACACCGAGGTGGCCATCAAGGTTCAGGGCGCGCTGTTCGAGAGGGTCGTCCATGTGCACGAGGGTGCCGTGAACGATCCGCAACCGCGCCATGTCGACGGATGGACCGAGAAATTCTGGCAGGTGCCGTTCGAGGCGGTCCTCGGGGTGCTGCGCGCAGGCTACGACGGAATCCCCGAGGCCAAGGGGCACCTTGACCTTTTCGAAGGTGTGCGGAACACGCATGAGTTGCGATCGGCCCTGGAGCGGTTGGACGCGGACCTTGACCAGGACCCGCGCGAGGTGGCTCGGAACAACCGGGACCGGCTCGATCGGGTGGTCCGCAGAGTGCGGGAGTGCCATGCGGCATGGCTCATGAGGACGAGGGGCGAATCAACTTCGAGCGCGAAGGATGCCGATCTGTTCCATGCCTCCATGTATCTGCGCGACTGGTCGGACGACGAATTGTTCGAGAGCGCGAAGCAGGTGGTCGCCGATGACGACTTCCGGGACAGGGTTGGGGAATGCGCGACAATAGAGGAGATGCTCGACACGCTTGGCCTCACTCGTAAGGACTTGGAGGAGGCGAGGCGGAGGCATGAGAAGCGGGATGCCGTCGACGAGCGCGAGAAGAGAACCGTCGAGGTCGCGGGAGAACCCTTCGAAATCGGCGGCCCTGTGTCGTACCGTGAGCTCTTTGTCCGACTAAGGAACCTCCCGGACCTCCCCGAGCAAGTCGAGGGGATTGGCCCTCCGCCGCCAGGACCAGACAGCGGCGGCGCCACTCGGCCCGGCGTATCGGGGGGAAGCGAACTCTCCCGCCGCCGACCCAAGACCGGGCACCTGCACGGCCCGCCCGACCTCCCTGAACTGGTGGGAATCGTCGGTGAAATGCACGCTTTCCGTTTCCTCCATGACAAGGACAAGTTCGGCATAGACGAGAGCGCATGGGTCTCCGAATCCAGAACCAAGGTCGTGCCCCTGCTCGACGGCGAGGAGGACCTTGCCAGCGACAGCCTGGGCTACGACTTCCGGTTCACGCACGACCAGGTGACCTGGTGCGTCGAGGTCAAGGCGACAACCGGCGACGGCACGGGATTCGACCTGCCGCCGAGCGAAGTCGATGCCGCAACCCGAATTGCCCCGAGGAGGAACGAGCGGTGGCGCATCCTGCGCGTTACGAAAGCGCTCACTAGGAAGCCCGAGTGCTATTGGCTTCCGAACCCCTTTGAGCCGGGTCCTGGGGAGCGACTCCGACTTCGTCGAGAGGGGGGCGCGACTGTGGAGTACTCTTTGCCGAAGTCCGCGAAAGGCGACAGCCAACAAAAGACCCGCACCGGAGAGAACGCATGAGCGCACCCGGATTCCAGATGGACCCCCTGGACCACGCTGCCAACGAGGCCTTCCCCGGCTACTTGGTGCGGAAGGACCTGGTTCGGCGCTACGCCCGCCAGTACCCCGTCCCCACCTACGTCGTCGAGTTCCTGCTCGGCCGCTACTGTGCGAGCGTCGATCAGGAAGAAATCGACGAGGGTCTCGCGATCGTTAAGAACCAGCTTGAAGGGCGCACAGTCCGCGCCGCCGAGCGGGAGATCTTCAAGATGAGGGCGCGCGAGGAGGGCTCCGTCCGCCTCATCGACATCCTGCGCGCCCGCCTGGACGCCAGGAACGACTGCTACCTCGCCGAACTCCCCAGCCTCGGCCTCCGCGACATCCGCATCGAAAGCGGGTTCGTCACCGACCACCAGCGGATGCTTGCCGATGGACTCTACGCCGAGGTCACCCTGGAGTACGACCCGGTGATCGCCCAGGAGAAACAGGGACGCCCGTTCAGCATCGCCGCCATGCGCCCCATCCAGATGTCGAGCCCATCGGTCCTCAAGGTGCTGGCCAAGGGACGGCGCCGCTTCAACACCGACGATTGGACCGACTTCCTCCTCCGGTCGACCGGCCTGGAGCCGTCCGCGCTGGACGATCGGGCCAAGCGTGTCGCGCTGCTGCGCCTGATCCCCTTCGTCGAGCGCAACTACAACCTCGTCGAACTCGGCCCCCGCGGCACGGGCAAGAGTCACGTCTACCAGCAGCTCTCCCCGCACTCCCACCTGCTCTCGGGCGGCAAGGCCACCGTCGCGAAGATGTTCGTCAACATGGCGAACGGACAGCGCGGCCTGGTCTGCCAGTACGACGTGGTGTGCTTCGACGAGGTCGCCGGCGTCTCCTTCGACCAGAAGGACGGCGTCAACATCATGAAAGGGTACATGGCGTCGGGCGAGTTCAGCCGGGGCAAGGAGAGCATCCGCGCGGAGGGGTCGCTGGTGCTGGTCGGCAACTTCGACGTTTCGGTGGAGCAGCAGCAGCGCATCGGCCACCTGTTGAGCCCGTTGCCGAAGCAGATGCGGGACGACACGGCCTTCCACGACCGGATCCACGGCTACGCTCCGGGCTGGGACTTCCCCAAGCTCAATCCCAGCGAGCACCTCACCGACCATTTCGGCCTCGTCAACGACTTCCTGAGTGCATGCTGGACGAAGCTGAGGGACACGACGCGTCTTCCGCTCCTGCAGAATCGGGTTTTCTGGGGCGGCGCGCTGTCCGGACGGGACATCGAGGCGGTCCATAAGACGGTCTCCGGGCTGATCAAGCTGTTGTTCCCGGATGGCGGGATGGAGGTGGACGACGAGGATCTGGAGTGGATGGTGCGGCTGGCGCTGGAGTCGCGGCGGCGCGTGAAGGAGCAGCAGAAGCGGTGTCTTAAGGCCGAGTTCCGGAGCACCCACTTCTCGTACACGCTGGGTGTGGACGGGACGGAGCAGTTCGTGGCGACGCCAGAGCTTCGCAGCGACGAGGTGATCGATAGCGACCCGTTGCCTCCCGGGCAGGTGTGGGCGATCGGGCCGGGGGTCGAGGGTACCGGGCCGGGGCTCTACCGCATCGAGGTAGTCGTGGGGCCGGGGGCGGGCGGCGCGAAGATCCTCAACCAGCCGGTGCCGCCGGCGTTCAGGGAGAGTGTCCGGGTGGGGGAGCAGAATCTGTACACGGGGGGGAAGGCGTTGGTGGGGGACCGCGACGCGCGGGCGCACCAGTACACGGTTCAGATGCAGCCGCGGGACAACGACAAATCGGGGACCGGGCTGGGGTTGCCGGTGCTGGCGGTGATGGTGGGGGGGTTGCTGGACAGGAAGACTCGTGGCGCGACCATCATCGTGGGGCCGCTGAACCTGGGGGGATCGCTCGAGCGGATCGCAGATCCAGTGGCGATGGCGGAGCTGGCGGTGGACAAGCAGGCGACGGTGCTGCTGATGCCGGTCGGGGCGCGGCGGGAGCTGATGAATCTCGAGGACGATGTCTGGACGAAGGTGAACATCGAGTTCTACCGGGACGCGCAGGACGGGGTGTTCAGGGTGTTGGAGTAAGGTGAGGCGGTGATTGGGTTGACATCCTTCGCAATCGGGTTATCGCGGACCGGCAGTCGGAAACCATCCTCGCAGTGTGTTCAGGAGCTTCCTGAAAGCAGGATCCTCACAACCCTCGACGGAGACGCTCGCGGCGATCTCACCGAATCGCCTTCCATGGCAGCCTCGATCTCTTCACGGGATGCATCGCTACCGCAGCCGTGCCGGTCCAACACCACCAAGCCGTATCGATGTGTGCGCAGAAACTGTCCGAGGAAATTGGTGGCGTCTCCCCTGCAACCGGCATCACGACCTGGGTGCCGGGTGATGTCGCACCGCAGCTCTCCGACGCCGAGAGCAGCGGTGCGCCGAAACAACTTGGCCAGGGCCTCTTCGATGTCCCTGTCCGCAACGAGTGCGACAAGCTTGTCGGATCCAGCTTCGTGCCTCACCCAACCACGCCCTTGGCGAAGAGCACATCCATATTGATCGATCCCTGCCAATCCGCCAGCACCGGATGCTCGTTTCCCCGAATTATGTCCGTCGCGCCCTCCCGGTTCTTCTCGAAGCACAGTACCTCGCGTGGATCCACCGACGCGAGCAGCGTCGGCGAATGCGTGGCCACGAGGACCTGGGCATCATACGCCGACGACAGCGAATCGCGGATTCCATCCACCGCCAGCGGGTGGACCCCGTTCTCCGGCTCTTCGAGCAGATAGATTTCACGGTTGTCCGGCAGATAGGCGAGTAGTGTCAACGCCAGGAGCCTCATGGTTCCGTCCGACGCCATCCAGGACGGCACGTCCACACCGGTATCGTAGCGCAGTCGCAAGTACGCGTGCCGGTCCTCCGGCCGGTCGATTACGCGAATACCCCGAAGATCCGCGAGTACGGTCCGAACATGGCCAAGCCATTCCTCGAAGTCGGCTGGGTGCTCATCCTGAAGCCGCTTGATGACCCACGGCAGGTTGGAACCGTCGGTTGCGAAACCGTTCCTGCCGTATTCAGGGGGACTCGCTCGGCGCATCTTGACGCTGTCAAGGAAGACCGGCTTCACACCGTTCTCCAGCTTTCGCTTCACGAGAGTGGCCATCGGGAACTTCTCGGGAGATTCCGGCAGGTTCCCCAACGTGGACCGGTTGGGGCCGAACGCGATGGTCGTCACCCATCCCTTCCCCGCTCTACTCTCGGTCTCGACGCTGAACGCGTCTGTTCCCCGAGCCGATTTGCTGAGTATGGTCCTCTTTCCACGCCGCCCACCGCCCACGAGTATTGTGGACGGAGGTGCTGGGGGAGCGGGGAACAAGGTCCTTTGCACGCTTTGCTGGCGCCTCCGCGCGGGCATCAGCAGCCCCCGCTCCGACGCGATACGCATTCCCCGTTCGTCTTCGCTGATCCCCACCTCATACCGAAAGACTCGAAAGTTCTTCTCGGCAGGCAGCCGCTTCCGCAACTCCTCCGGCACCTCCAATTCGATGGCCAGCTCGAACCCCATGTCGCGCTCAGGCCGCCCCCAGACCAGATCCTGGAAATTCGCGGTTCGGCTTCCGACCGCCATCTCCAGCCCGTCCCGAACCAAATCACCCAGAAAGGCGATGGCGTCAAAGAGCGTACTCTTGCCGCTCGCGTTGGGGCCGATCAACACGTGGAATCTGTCGAGCGAGACATCTACGTACCGCAGACAACGGTGGTTGCGGCAGCGATGAGCGACCCATCTGCGCTTGACAGGCAAGACGAACATGGCCATTATGGCCAGATGAAAAGGGCTAGCGTCAGCGAGGCGAAGAACGGGCTCAGCGGATTACTGAGCGAGGTTCGGCGCGGCGAGTCGGTGCTGATCACGCACCGCGGGCGGCCCGTTGCGCGAATCGAACCGTGCCGGGTTGCCGGCCCGGACGCGGAGGACGCGATTTCCGAGCTCCTGCAGCGGGGCGTCGCAGCCCCGCCTCGCGCCCCACTCGATGTCGAGCGCTTCCTGGGTGTCCCCGCCGCTCGGCTGACCGGAGGTGTCAGCGCCAGCGGGATCGTCGTGGCCGAGCGCGGCGCACGGCGTTGAAATACTGGGACTCCTCGGCGCTGGTGGCGCTCGTCGTGGACGAGCCGCGGAGCGCCGAGCGCCGGGCGACGATCCGCCGCGATCCGGCCATCGTGACGTGGTGGGGCAGCCGGATCGAATGCGCGTCGGCACTGAACCGCCTGGAGCGGGACAACCGCTTCGAGAGCGACGGGTTCGACCGGTCGTTGGACCAGCTCGGGCTGCTGGCCGGGAGTTGGATCGAGATCGAGCCCCTGGAGCAGGTGCGCAGGCGCGCGATCAGGCTGCTGCGGCTTCATCGGCTGCGGGCGGCGGACGCGCTGCAGCTGGCGGCGGCCCTCGCCGCTTCGGGCGAAGACCCCCGGCGGCTGGATCTGGTCAGCAGCGATGATCGTCTCTCGGCCGCGGCGCGCCGCGAGGGGTTCACGGTTCTGTGAGTCGCGCGGCGACCGGTCGGGTGCGGCGTTTCCCAACGTGAGCGCCCGACCGCGGCCGCCGGACTTCCACAAGGAACTCACCGCCCGGATCCTGGCGGCTCTCAGGAAGGGCGTGGTTCCCTGGCGGCGGCCATGGCGCTCGTTGACGCCGACTCGGTACACCGGGCTCCCGTTCACGGGAACCAACGGTCTCGTGCTGTCGCTCGCGGCCGACTCGAAGGGCTACGCGAATCCGTTCTGGCTGACCAGGGCCCAGGGACGCCGGTGCGGCGCGAAGGTCCTGGACGGCGAGGAGGGCACGCGGGTGCTGCGGCCGCTCCCGTTCCCGGTCCACGATCGCACGAAGGGTGCGCGGGACCGTCCACCCATCCCGCTCATGGTGCCCTACGAGGTGTTCAACGGCGAACAGTTCGACCGGCTGCCGCCCAGGTTCCGCGTCGATGAGGAGAGTCCCGCTCCCGGTCCGGAAGACAGGATCGGCGTCGCCGAGGACTTCTTCGCGGCGGTCGGAGCGAAGATCGCGCCGGGCGGCGACAGCGCGGCCTACGATCGCGCCGGGGACATCATCAGGATGCCGATTCTCTCCCGCTTCGACGATCCGGTCGGCTACTACTCCACACTCGCGCACGAGGCCATCCACTGGACCGGCCACCGCAGCCGGATGGGTCGCGAGTCCGGCGTCCGCTTCGGCGACCCGGCCCACGCCTTCGAGGAGATCGTCGCCGAGCTCGGCGCCTCCTTCGTCATGGGCGGTCTCGGCCTGCCCTGCCGGGTCGAACGGGATCACGCGCCGTACATCGGTCACTGGATATCGGCGTTGCAGAATGACGAGAGGGCGATCCACCGCGCCGCCTCCCACGCGCAGAGGGCCGCCGACTTTCTCCTCATCAAGACGGTCGCCGGGCGCGTGCGAGAGCTCGCGGAGCGACCTCTGGACCACCGCGCCTGGATCGTGGTCTACCTGGACGTCGTGGAGATCGGGCCACATCCGCTCGTCGGCGCGGTCGGAGTGGACGCCGAGGGAACCAAGCGAGTGCTGGGGCTGCGCCAGGCCGGGAGCGACCCGTACGACCGGTCGGCCGCCGCCGAAGAGCTGCTGCGGGACGTTGTGCGCCGTGGCGTCCGCACGGACCGGCGGCGCCTCGTCGTGACCGACGGGTCCGCGCAATTGCGAGACGCGGCGGTCGCGGCGCTCGGCGGGGACACCTACGTGCAGGCGTGCCGGCCGCACCGCGAGCGCGAAGTCCTTTCGCGCCTGCGCCCGGGGAACGAGCGCGACAAGGCCAGGAAGGCGCTCCGGGAGGCGTGGGCGGGTGGGGCGGACGGAGGACCGCGGCTGCTGCAGCGGCTGGCCGGACGGCTCGCCCGGGATGGACGGGACGGGGCGGCGAACCGGCTCCGTGCCGGATCGGGCGAACTCTTCACGGTGGACCGGTTCGGACTGGACCCGAGGCTGGCCGCGAGCCTCGTCACCACCGGCGTGATCGACTGCGCGAGCTCGGGGCTGCCGCGCCAGATCTGCGGAGTGCCGAGCTGGGGCGACCGCGAGATGGCGCTCGCGTGGGCGGCCGCATCGTTTCTGGAAACGGAGCGCCGATACATGAGAATCCGCGGCCACCGGCGCCTTCAGCTCCTCAAGGACCACCTGGACCAGATCGAGATGCCGTTCGGCCCGTAGCGCCAGCGCCGGTGCGACGTCGGTTTCGGCCCCCCCGCCTCGTTCGGCGATGCCGGCGGACGACCGTGACCGCCGCCCGCGGCGATCCACCCGCCGCCCGCCGCAAGCTCACACACCTTGAGCACCGCCGCATTTCGACCCCCCGACCCAACCCCGTAGATTAGCCACATGGCGACCACGGCAACCCCAGCACGCACCGATACCATCCGGGGCCTCCCCCGCCCCCTGGCCCGCGCCCTCGAGGTGTACGCCGCCCGTCTCGACGTCGACGCGATCCGGTCCGCCTACGAACTCGCCGCCGAGGCCCACTCCGAGCAGCGCCGCGCCTCGGGCGAACCGTACATCAACCACGCCGTCGAGGTGGCCACGATCGTCGCCGAGCTCCAGCTCGACACGGCTTCCGTGGTCTCCGCCCTGGTCCACGACGTCCCCGAGGACACGGTCGTCTCGCTGCAGGGCATCCGCGAACTCTTCGGCGACGAGGTGGGCGCGATCGTCGACGGCGTCACCAAGATCGGACGGGTGCGCTTCCGCTCCAGCACCGAGCGCCAGGTCGAGAACTACCGCAAGCTGCTGCTCTCGATGGCGCACGACGCGCGGGTCATCCTGGTCAAGCTGGCCGACCGCCTGCACAACATGCGCACCCTCGAGCACCTGCCGGACAGGAAGCAGGGTCCGATCGCGCGCGAGACCCGGGAGATCTACGCCCCCCTGGCGCACCGCCTGGGCATGGCCGCGATCAAGTGGGAGCTGGAGGATCTTGCCTTCAAGTTCCTGGACCCGGACGCCTACGCCGACCTGAGGAAGCTGGTCCGGCAGCGGCGCCGGGCCCGGGAGCGGCACATTCTGGAGATGCAGCGGCCGCTGGAGGACGCCCTGGCCGGAGCGGACGTACCCGCCGACGTCACGGGGCGCCCGAAGCACCTGTGGTCGATCCACCGCAAGATGATCACCCAGGACCGCAGCTACGACGAGATCTACGACCTCATGGCGCTCAGGGTCATCACCGATTCGGTGCAGCACTGCTACGCGGCGCTGGGGATCATCCACAGCCGCTGGACGCCCATCCAGGAACGCTTCCACGACTACGTGGCCACGCCCAAGTCGAACATGTACCAGTCGATCCACACGACGGTGTACGGTCCGGGCGGACGCCGGTTCGAGGTGCAGATCCGCACCGAGGAGATGCACCGCACCGCCGAGTTCGGGATCGCCGCGCACTGGCGCTACAAGGCGGACGGCAGGGAGAGCGGGGTCGACGATGCGCTCACCTGGTTCCGGCAGGTGCTCGAGTGGCAGAAGGACGCCAGCGAGCCGGAGGAGTTCATGGAGTTCCTCCGCATGGATCTCTTCCAGGGCGAGATCTTCGTCTTCACGCCGAGAGGCGACGTGAAACAGCTTCCGGTCGGTGCCACGCCGATCGACTTCGCCTTCTCGGTTCACACTGAGGTGGGTCTCCACTGCGCGGGGGCGAAGGTCAACGGCCGGATTGCGCCGCTCTCGCGGGAGCTGACCAGCGGTGACTCGGTCGAGATCATCACCAACCCGCGCCAGTGGCCCAACCGGGACTGGCTGGGGTTCGTGAAGACATCGCGCGCGCGCCAGAGGATCCGCCAGTGGATCCGGCGCCGGGAGTTCGACACCGCGCTCCGGCTCGGCCAGGAACTCTTCGCGCGGGCGCTGCGCAAGGGGCGCCTCGCCAGGCCGGACGACGACGAGGCGCAGCGGGTGGCGCGCAAGCTCGGCTACAGGAGCTTCGACGAGACGCTGGCGGCGCTGGCCCGGGGGGACATCGGCCCGTCCGCGGTCATCCGGGGCTTCTACCCCGAGGAGGATCCCTCGCAGGTGGTGAAGCGGTCGCCCTCGGCGCTGGAGCGCATCGCCGACAAGATCCGCAAGTCGAACCGCGGCGTGACCATCCACGGGATGGACAACATGATGATCCGCTACTCGCAGTGCTGCCAGCCGGTTCCGGGGGACGGGGTGATCGGGTACATCACGCGCGGGAGGGGGATCTCGATCCACCGGACCGACTGCCCCAACGTCCTCAACCTGAAGAAGGACCCGGACCGCAGGGTGGAGATCGAGTGGAAGGCGGAGCGGGGGGACCGCTTCTTCGTGCACCTGCACATGGAGGGCACCGACCGGCGCGGCCTCCTGGGCGACGTGGCGCGCACGATCAGCGAGACGGCCACGGACATCCAGCACGCCGACATGCGCGCCAACGACGGCGGGATGACGGCGGCGTTCGTCGTCGAGGTCCAGGACCTGAACCACCTCAAGCGGATCATGCAGGCGGTGCAGCGGGTCAAGGGCGTGGTCTCGGTGGTGCGCCGCGAGAGCTTCCACGAGAGCGACCTCGTGTGATGACGTGATGCGGCGATGCGGTGATGTTGCGATGACACGATCTTCCGAACCGGCCGCCGGGACCCGCACGGACACCGCCCGTGCCTGACTTCGAGATCAGGGCACCCTTCGAGCCTCACGGGGACCAGCCCTCCGCCATCGCCGAGCTGGGGGCCGGGCTTCGCGACGGCACCCGCTTCCAGACGCTGCTGGGTGCGACGGGGACGGGCAAGACGCTCACCATGGCCCACGTCATCGCGCGGTCGGGCCGCCCGGCGCTGGTCATGTCGCACAACAAGACGCTGGCGGCGCAGCTCTACGGCGAGCTCAAGTCGCTGCTCCCGGGCAACGCCGTCGAGTACTTCGTCTCCTACTACGACTACTACCAGCCCGAGGCGTACATACCCTCCACCGACACGTACATCGAGAAGGACGCCTCGATCAACGAGGACATCGAGCGGCTGCGGCTCAGGGCCACCTCGTCGCTGATCGAGCGGCGTGACGTGGTCGTGGTGGCTTCGGTCTCGTGCATCTACGGCCTAGGCAACCCGGCCGACTACCGGGGCCTCATGCTGCACCTCGAGGTCGGCGAGGAGGTCCCCCGCCAGCAGATCCTGCGCGGCCTCGTCGACATTCTCTACAAGCGCAACGACATCGCCTTCGAGCGCGGCACCTTCCGGGTGCGCGGCGACACGGTCGAGGTCTTCCCCGCGTACGAGGAACAGGCGGTCCGGATCGAGCTCTGGGGGGACGAGGTGGAGCGCATCACCCGCTTCGACCCGCTCACGGGGGACACGATCGCGGTGCTGGACCGGACCGCGATCTACCCCGCGTCCCACTACGTCACGCGCCGCCGCACGATCGAGGAGATGGCGCCGCTGATCCGCGAGGAGATGACGGAGCAGGTCGCGAGGTTCAGGGAGGAGGGACGGCTGCTGGAGGCCCAGCGGATCGAGACGCGCACCAACTTCGACCTGGAGATGATGCTCGAGATGGGCACCTGCCCGGGGATCGAGAACTACAGCCGCTACACGAGCGGCCGCCGCCCGGGTGAGCGGCCCGCCTGCCTGCTGGACTTCTTCCCGGAGGACTTCCTGATCATCGTCGACGAGTCCCATGTGACCGTTCCCCAGATCCACGGGATGTACCGGGGCGACCGGTCGCGCAAGATCACCCTCGTCGAGCACGGGTTTCGCCTCCCTTCGGCGGTCGACAACCGTCCTCTCACCTTCGACGAGTGGAGTTCGCTGCTGAACCAGGTCCTCTTCGTGTCGGCCACGCCGGGGGACTACGAGCTGGAGCTCTGCGGCGGAGTGGTGACCGAGCAGATCATCCGGCCCACCGGGCTCGTGGACCCGCCGATCGACGTGCGCCCGGTGCGCGGCCAGGTCGACGACCTCCTCGCCGAGATCCGCGAGCGCGCCGCCCGCGACGAGCGGGTGCTGGTGACCACCCTGACGAAGCGCATGGCCGAGGACCTGTCGGAGTACCTGCAGTCGGTGGGGGTGCGGGTCCGCTACATGCACGCCGACATCGACACGATCGAGCGGATGGAGATCCTGCGCACGCTGCGCCTGGGGCGAATCGACGTGCTGGTGGGGATCAACCTGCTGCGGGAGGGGCTCGACCTGCCCGAGGTGTCGCTGGTGGCGATCCTGGACGCCGACAAGGAGGGGTTCCTGCGCAACGCCCGCTCCCTGATCCAAACGGTGGGCCGCGCGGCCCGCAACGCCAACGGCGGGGCGATCCTGTACGCGGACAGGATCACGGGCTCGATGCGAATGTGCATCGATGAGACCGAGCGGCGCCGGCGCGTGCAGCTCGCGCACAACGAACGGCACGGAATCGTGCCCAGGACGATCCGCAAGAGCGTGGAGGAGATCGAGCGGGCCACCCGCGTGGCCGACGCGCGCGAGAAGCCGGTCGCGAAGGTGGCCGAGCCCGTGCCCGGGTACGCGGACGAGATCGACTCCGAGGCCTTCATGAAGATCATCGAGGAGGAGATGGCGAAGGCGGCCGAGGCGCTCGACTTCGAGCGGGCGGCGGCGCTCAGGGACCAGCTGTTCGACCTGAGGGCGGCGCGGTGAAGGGGGGTGGGGCCGGGGTGACGGAAGGGGAGTTGACGGCCTGGGGGCGCCGGGTAGGCGCCGGAGTGCTCCCGCCGGTCTTCATCGGGCTGAAGGGGCCGCTGGGCGCGGGGAAGTCGGCCTTCGCCCGGGCGGTGGCGCGCGGGGCGGGGGTGGAGGGGGCGCTGCCGTCGCCGACCTTCAACCTGGTGTTCCGGTATGCGCTGCCGGGCGGCCGGGCGGTGATCCACGCCGACCTCTTCCGGATCGAGGCCGCGGGGGAGCTGGCCGGGATCGGCTGGGAGGAGCTGCTCGGCGACGAAGGCGCGATCGTGCTGGTGGAGTGGTGCGGGCGGGCGGGGGAGGCGCTTCCGCCGGATCGCTGGGAGGTGCGTCTCGGATTCGTGCCGGGCGAGACGGGGAGGCGCGGGGTGGAGGTCGAGCGCTTCGGAGAGCCTGCGCCTCTGCCGGGGGTTGGGTGAGCGGGACTGCGGGGGGGGCGGGGGGGCCGGGGAGCTGCTTGCTCGGCATCGAGACCTCCTGGCGGGTGGGTTCGGTGGCGGTGGCCATCGACGGCACCGTGGCTGCCCGGCGCTTTCTGACGACGCCCTCCGAACACGCTTCCGGGCTGATCCCCGCGGTCCGCCGGGTCCTTCACGAGGCCGCAGCCGGCCTCGACGAGCTCACCGGAATCGTGGTCGGTGCGGGACCGGGGTCGTTCACGGGGGTGCGCATCGGGGGTGCGGCGGCCAAGGGGCTGGCCACGAGCCTGGACGTGCCGCTGTACGCCACCTCGAGTCTGCGGGCCGCGTGCTGCGCGGAGGAGGTGGTGGGGACGGGGGCCGGCCTGCCTCCGGAGCTTCGCGACGAGGGCGATCCGCCGGGGCGGGCAGCGAAGCCGCGCGACCTGGCCGGCGACGAGCGCGAACACCGCTACGTGCTTCTGGATGCGCGCCACGGACGGGTCTACGGGGCCAGCTACGATGTGGGCGCGGACGGGCCGGTGGAGGTTACCGCGCCGCACGGGGGCACCGTTGTGGAAGTGATCAACGCGCGGCCGTCGCGGGGTGTGGTCTTCGTGGGCGAGGGCGCCCGGGCGTACCGGACCCTGCTCCGGGCGGCGGGCTACGGGACGCGCCCATACCCCGCGGGAGTGCCCCTGGCCGATGCCGTCCTGTCGTATTGCTCGTGGGATCCCGTGGACGCGAGCGCCTGGGAGCCCGAGTACGTCAGGCGGTGGCGGCCCGGATGACCGCACCGGCATGAGGTTGTCCCGGAGCCGGTCGAAGCTCTGCCGCCTCTCCCGGTCAGCTCCTGGGCCCGGCCCGAACCCGGGCGCTCCGGTCGCCGGAGCCCACCGGGGGACTTCTCGTTTTCGCCTGAGCGGCTACCTTTGTGAAACAGAGGCTACACGACCCCTATGGAGAACATGCCCCAAGAGAGCCGCAAGGTCCTGGTAACCGGCGGTGCCGGCTTCATTGGGAGCCATGTCGCCGACGCCCATGTCGACCACGGCGACCGGGTCTGGGTTGTGGACGACCTCTCTTCCGGGCGGCTGGGAAACGTTCCCGCCGGCGCCGAGTTCCACCGGCTCGACATCGCCGACGAAGCGGTGGGGGACCTCATCCGGAGCGTCGGCTTCGACCTCATCAACCACCACGCCGCGCAGATCGACGTGCGTGTCTCGGTGGACGATCCGGTGCGGGACGCGCGCGTCAACGTGGCGGGGCTCCTGAACGTCCTGGAGGCGGCGCGCGCCGGCGGAACCGGCAGGTTCGTCTTCGTGTCGAGCGGCGGCGTGGTTTACGGCGAACCCCGCGGATTCCCCACGCCGGAACGGGCCCCGAAGGAGCCCCTGTCTCCCTACGGCGTCACCAAGCTGGCGGGCGAGCACTACCTCAACTACTACCGGGAGGTGTACGGGATGGAGTACGTGGCCCTGCGCTACGGGAACGTCTACGGCCCCAGGCAGGATCCGCGCGGCGAGGCCGGCGTCGTGGCGATGTTCTCGCGGCGGCTGCTCCGGGGCGAGCCGCTGGTGGTCTACGGCGACGGAGAGCAGACCCGCGACTACGTCTACGTCGGGGATGTGGTGAATGCCAACCTGCTCGCGGCCCGCATGGAGCTCTCATGCGCTCCCGGGATCGACGCGCGTGCCTACAACGTGGCGACGGGGACGGAGACGTCGGTGAACCGGCTGGCCGCCGCGCTGGAGGACGCCGCCGCGATCCGCACCGGCCGTGTCTTCCGGGATGCGCGGCCGGGTGAGCTTCGCCGCAGCGCCCTGGCCACGGAGAAAATCGGTGAGCGGGGCTGGGCGCCCTCGTCGAGCCTGCGCGAGGGGCTGGCCGCGACCTTCGAGGCCATCGCCTCCACAGAAGCCGTGCGGGTCGCATGAACGGAGCAGTCCTGCAGACCCAGACGCCGCGCAACCCGGCGGACATGATCCTTGGAGCCAGCGTACCCACACAGGTCGTCCTCGTGGTGCTGGTGCTCTTCTCGATCCTCTCGCTCTGGGTGATCATCTCGAAGGTGCGGCACTTCCGGGGCGTGCGCCGGGAGGGGGACCGGTTCCTGGGCCGGATGGAGGAGGTGGCCAACCTTACCGGGGCGTCGGAGGCGCTGATCGGGCTGCCCGAGTCGCCCTACACGCGCCTGTTCCGGGGTGGGCTGTCCTTCTTTGCCGAACTCAGTCCGGGGGCGCTCTTCGGTGCCAGCCAGGCGGCCGGTCTCTCGCTCACCCAGCTGGAGGCGTTGCGGCTGGTGATGGACAAGGTCCAGGCCGAAGAGATCGACGAACTCGCGCACGGCCTGAACTGGCTCGCCATCATCGGATCGGTGTCGCCGCTGCTGGGTCTGATGGGAACGGTCATCGGCATCATGAACACCTTCCTGGGCATCACGGCCCACGGTTCGGCGAACATCAGCGCGGTGGCTCCCGGGGTGGCCGAGGCGCTCATCACCACGGTCGCGGGACTGGCCGTCGCAATCCCGTCGGTGATCGCCTACAACCACTTCGCGTCCCGCCTCAACCTCGTGCGCGGGGAGTTCGAGGGATTCGCCAGCGAGTTCATCGGGACCCTGGCCAAGGAGCGGCACGTGTGATGGGGCCTGAGCCGGCTGGGAGAGGACTCCGCATGAGGAGGCGGGACCCGTGAAACGGCGGGAGCGGCAGCGTGTCGGGCTTCCGGTCCGCGCGGAGATCAACGTCACCAGCCTGGTCGATGTCGCCTTCACCCTCCTGGTCATCTTCATCATCACCGCTCCGGTCCTGCAGGGGGGGATCGAGGTGAACGTGCCCCCGGGGCCGGTCAGCGTGATCGAGGCGTCGGACGAGCAGATCATCGTGACCGTCGACTCCGCGGGGACGTACTACGTGGGAGAAGCCCCGGTGGCACCGGACATGCTGGACGTCACCCTGGCGGAGCTGATCGAGAGGCGCGACGCCGACATCGTCTTCGTGAAGGGCGACTCATCGGCCGTGTACGGGCGCGTCACCCGCGCGATCGCCGCCGCGGTCGCCAACGAAGGTGTGCGCCTGTCGCTGGTCATCCGGGAGATGCAGCGATGACAGGCCCGGCGGGGGGCGTCGAGGAAACCGGGAGCGTCCGGCGCCGTCCGCTGGACAGGGGCGCCCTGGGAGTTTCGCTCTCGGTGCATTTCGGGGCGCTCGTCTTCCTTTTCGGGATCATTCCGGCGCTTCAGGAACCGGTCATCATCTACGAGGTCGTGCAGCTCGACATGGTGGCGGCGGCCCTCGCACCCGAGGACGAACTCGTCGTCGAGACCCCGGAGGATCCGCCTCCCGCGGAGGAGGAGGCCCCGATTCCGGAGCCCGAACCGGAACCCGAACCCGAGCCCGACTCCGCCGAGACGCCTCTGCCCGCCGAAGAGCCGCCGCCCCCGGACCCCGAGGAGGCCGCCCCGACGGCGGAGCCCGAAGACGGCGATGACGCGGTGACCCGCCGCGTCGAGGCGTTCCGCAGGGACTACCCGGAGTACTACGAGAACATCCAGAACCAGATCGAGCGCTGTTTCCGCTGGCAGGGCTCCGGGCGGCTCGAAGTTCTGGTGACGTTCCGGATTCGCCGGGACGGCACCACGACCGGAATGGAGGTCGCCGAGCCTTCCGGGAACCACGCCTTCGACATCGATGCGTTGGGAGCGGTCGAATGCGCCGGCATGAACGACCGCCTGGGTCCGCTGCCCGACGAGTACCCGTTTTCCATACTTCCCGTCCGGTTCACCATCACCTCGAGGGTTGGAGGACAGGAGTCTGCGGACACACCGGTGGAGGGATCCCATTGAGAAGATCGACGATACTTGCGGGGGTTTTCCTGCCGGCGCTGTCGGCCGTGGCCGCCGGCGGGCTTGCGGCCCAGGAGGAGGAGGGGACGATTCCGGGTGTCGAACTCGGGATCGTCCTGGAGAACCGGTATGTGCCGCCCATCGCGGTGCACCCGTTCACGCTGTCGATCGCGGGGGATGATGCGCTGGGGCGGGAGATCGAGCTGATCATCGCGCGGGACCTCGACCTGAGCGACCGCTTCCTGGTGCGCGATACGCTGCCGGCGGAGTTCGCGGGAGGAGGTGTCCAGTACGCGCTCTGGGAGCAGTTCGAGGTGGACTGGCTTCTTACCGGAACCCTCGAGGGCGACACGGCCGGCGATGGCAGGATTCTGGCGGTGGAACTGCACGACGTGGTCTACGGCAGCCTGCACGAACGGGAGCGCTTCCGGGTTCCCGAGCGGGGCAGCGCGAGTTTCCGGATGGCGGTGCACGCGGTGTCGGACGCGGTGGTGGGGTGGGTGACCGGCGAACGGGGCGCCGCGGCGACCCGCATCGTGCTCGCCATGCGCGCCTTCGGGGAAGAGAGGGGCAAGGAACTGTACGTCGTGGATTCCGATGGGGAGAACCTGCGGCGCCTGACGTGGGACCAGAGCATCGTGGCGTCGCCGGTGTGGTCGCCGGACGGCAAGCGGATCGCGTACACCTCCTGGAAGTCGGGCGTGCCCAGGATCTACGAATTCGACCTGGAGACGGGACGGGACCGGGCCCTGATCCCCGATGGCCACGGCCACCAGTTGACACCGTCCTATCATCCGGACGGACACACGATCATCTTCTCGGTGATCGGCGCGGAGCCGAAGGGCATCTTCACCTTCAACATCCGTGACGGGTGCTGCCTGACCCGCCTGGAAGGGGGCCCCCATCAGAACCTCTCGCCCGGCTACTCGCCCGATGGCTCGAGCTTCTCCTTCCTGTCGAGCCGTCTGGGAACGGCGACGCCGCAGATCTATGTGCGTCCCGCCAGGGGCGGCAGTGCCGAGCTCCTCTCGCCGTACCGTTTCGGAGCAGGCGGCTACTTCGCTGACCCGGACTGGTCTCCCGGCTCGAGCAAGGTCGCCTTCGCGGGCGGAATCAAGGGCAGGCGCCAGGCCAACCGCTACAACATCTTGGTTGCCGACGTCGCGAAGGGTGACAACCGGCTTGTTCAGCTTACGCGGGAAGGCAACAACGAAGATCCCAGCTGGGCGCCGGATGACAGGCACATCGTCTTCAAGGGGCAGCGCACCTACGGAACCGGGGTCTTCATTGTCGACACCGCCACCGGACGGACCCGGCTCCTGGTGGGCAACGTGCTTGCCGAAGACCCCGACTGGTCTCCGCTGCTCGCCGGAAACGGTGTGGGTGGGTGAGTCGGGTGCCCTCCCTGATTAGTCGTTCCGGGGCCCGCGGATCCCCCACTCGTCTTCGAATTCGCCTATATTTTACCGGTGTCCGGTCCGGACGCCTTGCCGACACGCTCATCTTCACTCACCGGGAGAAGGGATGTTCAACCCACGGTTGGTCCTAACCGCTTTCGTCGCCGTCTTCATCGCCGCCGCCTGCCGTCCGGAGCCGCCGCCGCCGCCGCCGGCGCCGACGGGGCCCACGCCCGAGGAACTGGAGGCGAAGCGGATCGCCGACTCGATTGCATCGGCCGAGGCGGAAGCTCTCCGGCTGGCCGCAGAGAAGGCCCGCCTCGATAGGGAACGGATGGAGCGCGCGCGGCAACTGCGGGCGACCCTCGAGGAAATGGTCTTCTTCGACTACGATGAGGCGAACATTCGGACCGACGCCAGGAGCAGACTCGAGGCCAAGCTTGAAATCCTGCGCGACTACCCGAGCGTTCTCATGCGAATGGAGGGACATGCCGATGAGCGGGGAACATCGGAATACAACGTCGCACTGGGAAACGAACGCGCCGAGTCCGTCATACTGTTCCTCACCGGCTACGGCCTGGACGGGGTGCGCTTCGAGTCGGTGTCCTATGGGGAGGAGAGCCCGATTGCCAGCGGATCCAACGAGGCGGCATGGGCGCAGAACCGGCGGGTCGAGTTTGTCATTACGGGCGGCGCCGGCGACCTCGGGCGATAGGGGCCGGGAGGGACGGGGCTCCCCGCAACGGAGCGGGGATTCTCCCTCGCCGCGCGGGGCCTGCCGCCGAAGTCCGGTTGGCATGGCAGCGTTGGCGGTGGCCGCACGGCTCGGCCGGGAGCGGTCCGAAACCGCGGAGGCACGACGAGGAGGGCGAATAATGCGCACCGCAACCAACCGCGGCGCACTCACATTGCTACTGCTCATGCCGGCGGCGTGCGCCACCAGGGGCGACCTGTCGGAGTTGCGGAGCGAGGTGCGGGCGCTGTCCGCCCGGCAGGATTCGGCCTTCGCCGAACTGCGCCGTTCGCTCCTGGAACAGAACAGGGCCGCAATGGACTCCGTGCGCATGCTGTCGGACGTGTTGTTCGACTTCAGGGGAGACGCGAACAACCGTCTGCTCGCGATCCACAAACAGCAGGTCCGCCTCAACGAGATCCTGGGGCAGAGCCAGCGCAGTCTGGACCAGCTCAGCCAGGACATGGACGACCAGTTGCAGCGGATGCAGCAACGGATTCGGACACGCGAGGAAGCAGGGGCGGACACGCTCGGCGGTGACTCGGCCGAACCGCCGGAGTCGGGCGCACAGGGTGGCACGGCTGCGGAACAGGCACTGTACGACGCTGCCGTGAGCAACCTCGAGAGGGACCTGCGGACTTCGGCCCGCCGGGGATTCACGCAGTTTCTGGACGAGTACCCGCGCAGTGTGCTGGCTCCGGCCGCGCATCTGCATCTGGGGGAGCTCCTCACCCTGGAGGGTCTGCGGGAAGAGGCCGTCGACAACTACCTCGAGGTCCCCAAGCTGTTTCCGACATCGGAGCACATTCCCGCGGCCCTTTACCGGGCCGGTGTGCTCTGCATCGAACTGGAGGACCACGACCGGGCCCGCGAGTTCCTGGAGCGGGTGATCAACACCTATCCGGACGACAGGTACGCCGAGCTGGCACGGGAAGAACTCGGGAAGATCCCTTGACGGGCGGCCGTGCTCTGTCCCGTCTGTGACTCCGCCTCGAAGGTCGTGGATTCGCGCACGGCCCGCGGGGGCCGCGCCATTCGCAGGCGGCGCGAATGTCTGGAGTGCCGCAGCCGCTTCACGACCTACGAACGCGTCGAGGAACGGCCCCTGCAGGTCGTCAAGCGGGACGGCAGCGCCGAGGATTTCCAGCGCGACAAGCTGGAAGCGAGTATCGCCGTCGCGTGCGCCAAGCGTCCGGTCTCGCCGGGCGACATCGAGACGCTGGTGGACCGCATCGAGGATCGTTTCTCGGCTTCGGCCCGCAAGGAGGTGGCGTCCGCGCGGATCGGCGAAGAGGTCATGGAGGGACTCAAGCCGCTTGACCGCGTGGCCTACGTTCGCTACGCGTCGGTGTACCGGAATTTCGAGGACATCGACGAGTTCCAGGAAGTCGTGGACGAGCTGATCATAAGGGAGCGGCACGAGGACCTGAGGCGCTTCCAGGCCGAGCTTCCGCTCCCGCCGGGCGACAGTCGGAGTGGCGAAGGCTGATGCGGAGGTTGCGCGACGGCCTTCTGTCGCGGGGGAAAGGGAATCCGAAGGCGGAGATGCCCTTCCTGGACCACCTGGAGGAGCTGCGCCGGCGGATCCTGTGGAGCCTGCTCGCGGTCATCCTGGGTTTCGCCGTGGGCCTGTTCCTCGTCACCAACCCGAGAATCGACGCAATGCAGATCCTGCTCGATCCGGGCCAGGACCTGTTCGGAGCGGAGTGGCTGCCCCAGGCACTGTCACCCACCGACCACTTCTTCGTCCTTCTGAAGGTCTCCCTGTGGATCGGCCTCATCCTGGCTTCGCCCACCCTGGTATATCAGGCGTGGTCCTTCCTCGCCCCCGCCCTGGAAAGACACGAAAAGCGGGCCATCGTTCCGGCGCTGTACATGGGGCTCGTCCTCTTCCTGACCGGCGTGGCGGTGGCCTACTTCGTCGTCCTGCCGGTCTCCCTGCGTTTCCTGGTCGGCATAGGGACCGAGTTCATGACCCAGGGATGGACGGCCAACCTTTACTACAGCTTCATCGTCAAACTACTGCTGGCCATGGGGTTGGTCTTCGAGTTGCCGGTCGTGATCCTGGTGCTGAGCGTGCTGGGGCTGGTCACGCCCCGCTTTCTCCGAACCAAGAGGCGGCATGCGATCGTGGCGGGCGCGATCCTGGCCAGCATGATTTCGCCGGGCGACATGCTGCTGGCGACGGTAATCATGACGGGTTCTCTGATCCTTCTCTACGAGTTCAGTATCTTCCTTTCGGTGCTGGTCTGGAGGAAGCGGGAAGCTCGAGGCCGCGGCCCCCTGGCGGGGACCGGGCCGGAAGATGCCGTTGCGGCGGACACGCCGGAGCCCCCGGAAACCCGGGAAGAGGAGTAGAGTGAGAAAGCCGAGCCGGATGCGATTCCGGGCCCTTGCCGGATCGATGGCCCTCGCGGCCCTCGCGGGGATCCCGGCGCCGGCGCACGCCCAGGAGCTCAACGACTCGCTGCGCGATGTGGTCCGGGGAAGGCTGGAGCGGCTCACCCGCGCGCTGGGGGACTCGACCGACCTGTTGCCGGACACCCTCCCGCGGGATTCCGCCGACGTGAGCATGGTCGGGGACTCCGTGCTCAAGCTGCTGCTCGGCCTGGACGGTTACAGTGTGGTCCAGTATCGGGCGGAAGGGGCCGTCTTCGAGCCCGAAACCGGGTTGCTCACGCTGACGGGCTCGGAAGGGAACAGCGCCCTCCTCAATCGCGAGGGCCTCGAACTGAAGGCCGACTCGGCGCTGGTCATCGACGAGAACGCCGGACGGCTGGTGACGAAGGGCGAGGCGGCCACGTTCACCCCGGAGGACGGAGATTCGGTCCTCACGCGGCGGATCATCTTCGACCTCGATCAGGACCGCGCAACCGCCGTGGACGCCCGGACCACGATGGACGCCGGGGCGGGCAAATGGATCGTGCGCGGCGACTGTCCCTGGGTCGACGGAGACCTGTCGTACTGCCACCGGCTGCGGTTCACAAGCTGCGAGGAGGAGGAGCCCCACTACCACTTTCTCGCGCGTGAGATCAAGATCACTCCGGGAGGTACGATGGTCGCCCGGAACGTGGTCCTCTACTTTGCGGATGTCGGGGTGTTCTGGCTCCCCTTCATCGCGCAGAGCACCGAGACGGAGCGTCGCTCCGGTCTGCTTCCGGTTCGCTTCTCCGTGAACGATGTCGTGCGCAGCTCGGACAACTATTCGCGACGGGTCTCCAACATCGGCTACTACTGGGCGATCAGCGACTACGCCGACGCCGAGATGGGGCTGGACTGGTGGAGCGGCAACTACATGGCCATGACGGGTGCGCTGCGCTACGAATGGACTCGGCAGTTCCTGGCGGGCGGTGCCAACCTACGGCAGTTCTGGAGGGAGGAAGGGGGGTCCGAACTCGCCGTCGATACGCGGCACAGATGGGAGATCTCGGAGCGGACCAAGGCGCAGGCCTCCTTCCGCTACGCCTCCAGCGCGTCCTTCGTGCGCCGGAATTCGTTCGATCCCAGGGAGGTCACCCAGTCGATCGACTCGGAGGGGGGGTTCAGCCGGCGCTTCGACTGGGGCAACCTCTCGGTGAACGCCAACCGCAGGCAGTTCCTGTCCGATGACAAGGTCGAGATGACGCTTCCCACGGTGAACCTCTCCGTTTCGCCGATCACCCTGTTTGACGCGCCGCCCAACCGGGCCCGGTTCTACAACAACCTGACGTGGTCGGGTTCCGGCCGCTTGTCGCGGTCGATACGCGATCTTCCGGCCCAGGCGCCCGACTCGTTCCGGCTGAAGTCCGCGGACTCCGAGGCGTTGCGCGGCAGCTTCTCCACGAGCCTGTCGGCGGGCGCCCTCTCGGTTTCACAGAGTGTCAACCTGAACCGGAACACCTCAAGAGACCTGCCGGCGGACTTCTTCGACCCCGACACCGCGGCCCCCCAGGCCGGGATCGGGAGCGTGGGGGAACTGCGGCAACCCGCCTTCTACCCCCGGGCCGCCGCCGACGGCATGGATCACCGGGAGGAGGAGCTGACCTGGTCCACCGGCGTCAACTACCAGGTGAACCTGGTGGGGTCCACCTCGCTCACCCCGAACCTCTCCGTGTCGGGCCGCTCCATCCGGTCCGATACCGCCACGGTGGGCGACGGCGGCTTCTTCGCCGCCCCGAGTCGTGTTTCCTTCGGGGCCAACCTGAAGGTCGATCTGTACGGCTTCTACTACGGAGACCGGATCCGGCACAAGTGGTCGCCGAGCTTCTCGTACTCGTACTCCCCCGAGACGAAGCCGACGGATCAGCAAAAGCTGGTCTTCGGTGACCGTGCGGTCCAGCCGAAGAACGAGATTCGTCTCGGGATGACCCAGACCTTCGAGATGAAGGTCTCGGACGCGGCAGCGGATTCGGCGGCCGCGGAGAGCCCGGCGCCCAATCGGTCCGCAGGTCCCCGCAGGCTGCCGCGGGCGCGAAAGGTCACGCTGCTGGGACTGCGCACCAGCGCGGTAACCTACGACTTCGAGCAGGCCAAGGAAGCGGGCCACTTCAGCCGGGGTTTCGCCGAAAACCTGCGCGTCTCCAACCGGATCAGTTCGGACTACCTTCGCGGTCTGTCCGTTTCGGTGGAACACGACATCTTCGACGCCTCCGCCGACGAGGGCGGCGGGGCGGCCGCGCTCGCCTTCGCTCCGTTCCTTTCCAGCACGAACCTCGCCTTCTCGTTGAGCAACAAGTCCGCGCTGTTCGGGTGGCTGGGACGGCTGATGGGTGGTGAAGCGGACGAGGGATCCGCATCCGCGGCGACCGGCGGCGAGGAAGAGGCGACCGACCCGACGGGGCTGGAGTCGGCGGACCTGGGGGAATCGACGATCGTGCCGCGGTCCGGCGACCGGCGCAGACGGCCCCGAGGCTCCCAGCGCGGAGGCCGGGTCGGCGAATGGTCCGCCTCCCTTTCCTACTCCCTGGCCCGCACCCGGGGGGTCGAAACCGGTGGCAACCAGATGCTGCAGGCGAACGTGCGGTTTCGGCCCACGGAAAAATGGTCGGTGGACTGGAGGACTTCGTACGACATCGTGGCGGGAGCGTTCAACGACCACGTGATCAACCTCAAGCGGGAGATGCACCGCTGGGAAGCCGACTTCGCCTTCCAGCAGACGGCGACCGGCAACTGGACGTTCGTCTTCGAGGTGGCGTTGACGGACAACCGGGACCTGCACTTCGACTACGAGCAGCGAACAGGGGGGCGGCAGAGCGGGGGGCGGAGCACCGGCGGGACCCGCCGGTAGGAGCCGGTGGAAAGCCCGGGCGACCCGCCCCCGACTGTCCCCAAACGGATGCCGCTTCGTCCCAGTGTGAGGACAGGATCGCCGGACGCGCGTCCGTCGAGTTCCTTTTTCGGCGTGGCATTCCCAACCTGGTACGGAAATTGCTGTAATCCACTCGTGGCGGCTTCGACCAGGGGTGCTCGGCCCGGCTCTGCGGTGTGACCATTCCAATCCGGCCGGCGCCTGCCGAGGTAGCTATCGGGAGCTGCTGCAACGGAACCGAAACGAGGGGTCATATGCGATACTGGCTGTTGGGTGTGGCGGCGGCGTGTCTGGGGGGGTGTGACGGAAGGCTGACGATGGTGGACGAGCCCGCCCCGCCGCGCAATCTGGACGGTGACTACTTCAACCGGGGAGTGGACCTGTGGTGGGAGCTGGATTCCCAATGGGACGGGGAGGCCTTTCGCGTCTACGGAAAACGGACCGGTGACACGGAGTACTTCTTCATCGCCGAAGTGACGAGCTGTGCCCAGGGTGGGTGCGTGTACCGGGACATCAACGTCAGTCCCAAGCGCATGTACGAGTATTACGTTGCGTCGGTGGATCCCGAAACGGGAATGGAGGGGGCCAGCCCGTATTCGGTCGAGGTCTTCGTGCCCCTGCCCGATCCGCCGCCGATACCCGCCGAGGTCGATGCCGTGGCGCTGGACGACGCGGTCTACCTCCGATGGGACGACAACGGCGCCACAGCCGAGGATTTCTCCGTGTACCGGGTCTACCAGGACGGCGCGGACGAAGACTACCTGCTGGGAGAGACCGACTCTCCGGCGTTTCTCGACATTCTGGCCGAGAACGGCAAGACGGCGGCGTATTACGTCACTTCCGTCGACGTTCAGGGCCACGAAAGCGCCGCCAGCCGGGTCGTCGAGAGCACGCCCCGCCCGGACTACACGGGCGAAGTCGCGTACACCTATCAGGGCGTCCCGGAATCTTCCGGCTTCCGCTTCCAGGAGTCGGATGACCACGACGCCGTCATGGACGGGGACGACGCCGACCGGCACTTCAGGATCGAGTACGACGACGGCAGGTACTGGTTCGTTCCCGGACCCGGCGCCTACATCCACCCGACGCGCAAGAAGACCTCGGCCCTGAAGTGCGGTCCGGGGGCGGATCCGGATTGCGTATCCTGGGAGACGGCGCCGACGGCGGGGTATTTGTCCGAAGACCTGCAGCTCGAGCTCGGCTACACCTACATGTTCTACGTTCCCGGAGACGACGACAAGATGCGGTACGGAGCGGTGCGTCCCACGCACACCGGTGCTTGCCCCAACCACTTCAGCATCTTCGACTGGGCATATCAGACCCAGGCGGGCAACCCGGGCCTCTCGCCACCGGAGGGTTAGCAGGCCGGCGTGGTACCGGTAGTGGAGGCTGTCCCGAACTTCAGCGAGGGGCGGGATCCGGGATTCGTTTCGGAAGTGGCGCGGAGATTCAGCCGCACGGGGTGCGAGGTCCTTCACACCACCTCGGATCCCGATCACAATCGCAGCGTCGTGACCGTGGTCGGCCCGCCCGAGGCCGTGGAGGACGGGGCGGTTGAGGCTGCCCGGTTCGCCCACCGACACATCGACCTGCGCGCCCATCGGGGCGTTCATCCACGCATAGGCGCCCTGGATGTTCTGCCCTTCGTACCCCTGGCGGGAATGGACATGTCGCAGGCCGCGAAGATGGCCCGCCGCGCGGGAGGCCGGATCAGCAGGCTGGGCGTCCCCGTCTACCTGTACGGGATGGCCTCGCGGCCGCCCGGCCGGGGACTCGCTTCCATCCGCCGGGGCGGCTTCGAGGCGCTCGTTGCGGAGGAGCCGACCGGCCGGCCGCCGGCCGACTTCCCCGGGGTGGACGAAAACGGGAAACCCGCCCACCTCTTCGCCCACCCCACGGCAGGCGGCGCCTGCGTGGGAGCCAGAAGGGTCCTTCTGGCCTGGAACGTGGATGTCGAAGGGGTTTCCCTCGAGGAGGCCGGCAAGGTCGCGTCGGGCATCCGGGAGTCCGGAGGGGGTTTTCGAGGTCTTCGCGCGCTCGCGCTCTTTCTGCCGGGACAGGGCCGGACGCAGATTTCCATGAGCCTTGAGACACCGGATGAGACCGGCCCGATGGAGGTGTTCGCGGCCATCGAGTCCGGAGTTGAGCGGCTTGGCGGGCGAGTGGTGGGGACCGAGGTCGTCGGCATGGCGCCCGACGCCATTACGAGCGTGGTTGCCGGTGCAATGGCCATCCGGGACTGGTCGACGGATCGAATCCTGAGTCGCCGGGTCGCTGCATATGTGGGGACCGATCCGATGGCGTGACGTGGAGGCCTCGTGCTCTCCCGGCGCGGGCGGAACCGGTCCGGCCCCGCTGCACAATGTGCCTTTCCCGCTCCTCGTGCTAACTTGTTCCCGATATGAGGCGGCGGTGTACGATCGGGGATCCGACACGAGCCGCCAGCGCAATGCTTCCTTCAACGCACCCATGACCGACACCACGACGGTTCCGCAAGGAGCGACGACAGGGCTGCATGGGATCCAGGCTCCCGTCAGGGACCGCCTCGACCTGGTGCTGGAGGAATTGCGCGGGATCGCGGTCTCGGACTTCTCCATGATCGAGGAAGTCAACGCCTACCTGCTCAACGTGCCCGGAAAGCTGTTTCGGCCCACGCTGCTGCTGCTCGCTAGCGATGTCGGGGGCCGGTCCTCCGACGACGCGGTGACCCTGGGGGCTGTTGTGGAACTCGTTCACGTTGCGACGCTCGTGCACGACGATGCCGTGGATCACTCGGCGCTCCGGCGGGGGATGCCTACCGTCAATTCGCTGTGGACCCACCAGATCGCGATCATCATGGGTGACTACCTGTACAGTCGTGCAGTGACCGAGCTGGCGCGGATCGGGAATCTGGAGGCGGTGCGGGTTCTCGGGTCCGCGGCCAACACCATGAGCGTCGGAGAAATGCGCCAGCTCCTCTCCTACGACGACATAACCTTCTCCGAGACCGAATACTACCGGCTCATCGCGGCCAAGACGGCATCGCTGATCTCGGCGGCGTGCGAAATGGGAGCCCTGGCCGGGGTGCAGTCCTATCGCGTCGCCCTCAAGCGCTTCGGACATTTTCTCGGGATGGCCTTCCAGATCGCCGACGACATGCTCGACTACGCCGGTTCCGAAGATGTGACGGGGAAGCCCGCCGGCCTCGACCTGCGGGAACGCAAGGTCACGCTGCCGCTGGTGGGCGCGCTGCGGGAGATGTCGCCCGCCGAGGTTGACCAGATCCGGCACATGTTCACGCTGGTGGAGCCCGGTGACGACGAGGTTCGGGACGCAATCGCGTTGGTGGTTCGCAATGGCGGACTGGAATACGCCCGGCGCAAGGCGCTCTCCTACGCAAGAACGGCCGAAGCGGAGATCGCTCGGCTCGCGCCGGGCCCGGCGCTCGAGGCTCTCGCCGACGCCGTGGTCTACGCCGTCGACCGGTCACGATAGACTGATATGGAATCCAGTTACAAGCGAAGCATAACGCGTGGGCTCTGGACTCTGGTTTTAGGACTGTTTCTGGGTGGACTCCTCACGGCGCTCGCCGAGAAATTCCTGCTGGAGAGCACGGCCCGTTCGTTCCTGACGACCGCGGTAAGCGGGTCCTTCGGTCCGGTGTCCGTGGATCTCGGGGCCATGGCCTTCACTCTGGGACCCGTTTCGTTCGTGTTGAACGTGCTCACCCTGGTGGGCATTGCGCTGGTGGCGCTGGTGGTCCGCTCCTGGTTGTAACGGCCTCTTTCGGCGACGACATGCCGCGGCCCCGAAATGGGCCGATGCGCCGGGGGGTTCCTTCCCGGCACCGCCGGGCCTGGCGGCCCTTGGCGGAACCCGCCTGTCCCTTGGCGGAACCCGCCCTGGTGGAACCCGCCCCGGTGGAACCCGCCCTGGTGGAACCCGCTCCTGGTGGAACCCGCCCTGGTGGCACCCACCTGGAACCCGCCCTGGTCTTTCGCCGGCGGCGGGGAAGGGGTTAGCTTCATCCAGCCCGTCGCAGGCGGGTTGCCCCGGGGAACGACCCCGGGTGTTCCCGGACACGAGGAGGCAGCGGAAATGCCCTTCCAATTCGGCATGATGGAGATGATCTTCGTCTTCCTTGTGGTGTTGCTTCTCTTCGGAGCAAAGAGGCTTCCCGAGATCGGGACCTCGCTCGGCAAGGGAATACGGGAGTTCAAGTCCTCGGTGCGGGAAATCGAGTCCTCGGTCCGGGCCGAGGGGGAGTTGAACCCTCCATCCGACAACGTGTCCGCGGCTCAGACACAGGACGCCGGGGACAAGGGTTCACCGCGGCGCCTGACGCAGGGGTGATCCCGGCGCGGCCGGCGACCCTCAGAACACCGGTGGCAGCCGGATCTGATCCTCTTCGGGCGGGTTGAGGACCTCCTCGCGACGGTCGACGATTTCGGCGATTTCCCGCAGCGCCGCGATCCACTGGAAGAACCGCTGCTCCCGCAGAGCTCCGCCCAGCTGGAGGCGCTGGGAGCCGATCTGGTCCCGCCAGGCCATACTGTCGGCGGCTTCCGAAGCCGTACGTTCGATGACGAAGGCGTTCTGGTTCGCCCGCACCGCGTCGGACACCTCTCCGACCTCCAGCCCGAATGCGGTCCCGATCGCGGCGTTGTACCGTCCCAGCCCGGGCACGTTGTCGTTCCTCGTGAACGGGCCGGCCTCCCGCACCTCGTCCAGGCCCATCTCCCGGGCGACTTCGTCCAGCGGGCGGCCGCTCCGAACCTCCTCGGCCAGGGTCCGTGCCTCCGCCATGGCGACCTCGACCTTCCTGACGGTGCTGATCGAGGACCGGATGGCCGGTTCGGCTTCCTCCTGAGTCAGATACCGGGAGGAGTCGACGGCGATCAGCTCCATGGTGTAGAACGCGGTCCGGTTCTCGAAGACCGGACTCACTTCGCCGGGTGACGTCTGGGGCTCGAAGGCCCACTCGCCTCCTTCCGTCACGTCGCCCGCTCCGGGGGCAAGGGGGAAGGACTCCAGGAACTCGATCGTATCGGCCTCCAGTCCCAGCATGGCCGCCGCTTCGGGCAGGGCGATGGATTCGCCCAGTTCCTCCAGGGAGTCCGCCAGGGTGAACAACTCGATTTCGGAGTCATCCGTGCGCTCGAGGGGGAGCAGGATGTGGCGGGCCTGGGCCGAATCCCGGCCCCAGCGGCGAGTGACTTCGATGAGGTGGACCCCGAAGCTGGTTCTCACGGGGCTGGTCACCCGGTTCAGCCGGCTGGCGAACACCGCGGAGTCGAAGGTGTGGACCATCCCCCCGCTGGGGAAGACACCCAGGTCGCCTCCCTCGGGGACGGTGCTGGAATCCGAGGATTCCCTGCGCGCCACCGCGGCGAAGTCCCCTCCGTCGGCGATCTCCTGCCGCAGCGCCTCGGCCCTGGCGTAGACGGCTGCGGTATCGGCCGCGGTCGGTGCCTTGGAAATGGACACCACTATGACTTCGGCGCTGGCGGGATCGAAGAAACTCTCGCGGTTTTCGTCGTAGTAGTCGCGGATTTCGTCGGCCGTGATCTCGATCTCGTCGTCCGAAATCCGCCTTAGCGGGTCGAAGGTCACGTAACGTACGCTCGCCTTCTCGTTAGCGGCCCTGTAGGTGTTCCACAGGTCGTTCTCGGACACGTGGATCCCGGAACCCACCTGGCGCAGCAGCTTGGCCCGCGGGATGATGTTCCGGTAGTAGGCTTCGAGCCGCACCAGCCAGTCACGACCCGCTACCGAGATGAACTGCTGGTACTTCGTGAGGTCGAACTGGCCGTCCGTCTGAAATGCCGGGTCGCCCATCATCTCCGGCGGCGGGCTGAAGCGCGCCGCGTTCAGGATCTCCTCGTCGGTCACGACGATCCGCCTCCGGTCCAGTTCCTGCTGGATCAGGATGCCGTTGACCACTTCGTCCCAGGCCTGGTCCTCCAGCCGGGAATTCTGCGCCCCTGTAACCGGTTCCTCCTGGCTCAGCGCCGCCTGGTCGTACAGTCTGCGGTAGGTTCCCTGGTAATCGTCGTACATCACGGGTGTGCCGTTGACCCTCCCGATCTCCCCCTGGGAGCCGGATGTCTGGCCGGTGATATCCATCCCCCACTCGAAGAACATGAGTCCGCCGAAGGCCAGGACCGCGAGGATCATGATCCACTTCGTATTCCTGCGCAGTTGCTGCATCATGGTTTGGTATTACCTCCTTGTCAGGGAAGCTAACAGTCCGTGGACAAAGCCGCCCGAGCACCCACGGGCTGCCAACCTACCGCGGAATCCGGCTTCAAGGAACCGGCTGGAACCACCTGCAGCGGGATTTCCGGCCGTTTCCGCTTCCGCGTGGGCGTCGCCTGCGTGCCGTTGGAGGGCGGTCCCCCGGCGGGATGTCCCTGTCCTCGGGCAGGGACCGCCGGGAACTCGTTGACGACCGTGCGACGCGAAAACTAACTTTCGCACGCGGGCTTCCGGGTCCGTCACCTGACCTTGGCGGCCGTGTCGGCGTTGCCGCTTCGAAACCGGGGCGGCAGCGCTGTCGCGAGCCGCCGAATCAACCCAGGAGGGCCCACTGTGCGGATCGCCGTTGTCCACGGCCCCAATCTGAATCTCCTGGGCGTTCGCGAGCCCGAGATCTACGGTGCGGCCACCCTCGGCGACGTGAACCGGGCACTGGCCGACCTCGCGGCGGAACTCGGCGCCGAGGTGGAACCCTTTCAATCGAACAGCGAGGGCAGGATCCTGGACTTCCTTGCCGATGTCCGTGACCGCGCGGACGGCATGCTGGTCAATCCGGCCGGACTGGGGCACACTTCGGTCGCGCTTCTCGACGGGCTGCTGGCGATTTCCCGGCCGTTCGTCGAAGTCCACCTTAGCAATCCCGCGGCAAGGGAGTCGTTCCGCCGGCAGTCCCTCCTCACGCCGGCGGCGGTGGGGGTGGTCGCCGGTTTCGGAATGGACAGCTATCTTTCGGGCTTTCGCTGCCTCCACAACCACCTTCTACGAGCCGATGCCGAGCACCGCTGACTTCCGCAACGGGATGGTGCTGGAGATCGACGGGGTACTCTGGACGATCACCTACTTCCAGCACGTCAAGCCCGGAAAGGGCGGCGCCTTCGTGCGCACCAAGCTCAAGAACGTCCTTTCGGGGGCGGTCGTGGACCGCACGTACCGGGCCGGTGAAAGGGTGACGAGCGTCAGGCTGGAGCGCCGTCCCGTCGACTACTCGTACACCGATGGTGGCCTGTACTACTTCATGGACCAGGAGACCTACGACCTGATCCCGATCAGCCGGGAGATGCTGGGGGACGAACAGCTCAAGTACCTGAAGGAGAACATGGAGTGCGAGGGGCTGGTTCACGATGGCAACGTGATCAGCGTCGAACTCCCCGCGTTCGTCGAACTGGAAGTCACCGACGCGGATCCCGGCTTCAGGGGTGACACGGCCCAGGGCGCGACCAAGCCCGCCACACTGGAGACCGGCGCGGTCGTGCAGGTTCCGCTCTTTGTGGAGGTCGGCGACGTCTTGAAGATCGACCGCCGCGAGGACAAGTATCTGACCCGGGTGAGCGCATGATCGATATCGACTTCGTGGAGTCCCTGATTCGGATGCTGGACGAGTCCGCGCTCGACAGCCTGGAGATCAGGCGCGGAGGGACCCGCATCCGGCTGTCCAAGTCGCCCGATGGGCATGCGGCCGTCGCGAGCCCGCCGGCGAACAACGCCGCCCCGGAACGCGCCGCGGTCGCCGATCCGGCCCAGCCCGCGGCCGGGCCCGAGCCGGAGGTGCCGGACCGGGCTTCCTCCGCCGGGCTGCTGGAGGTCACCTCGCCGATGGTGGGGACCTTCTACCGGGCCCCCTCCCCCGAGGCGGCTCCGTACGTGGAGGTCGGCAGCACCGTTGCGGCGGGCGAGGTCCTCTGCGTGATCGAAGCGATGAAGCTCATGAACGAGCTTGAATGCGAAACGGCCGGCCGGATCGTCGAAGTCTGCGTCGACAACGCGGAACCGGTCGACTTCGGACAGGTTCTCTTCCGCGTCGATCCCGCCTGAGGCGTCGTTTTCGGAAGCCCGCAGGATGTTCTCGAAGCTCCTGATCGCCAACCGGGGCGAGATCGCGTTGCGGATCGTCCGGGCCTGCCGCGAACTGGACATCGCCACCGTGGCGGTCTACTCGGAGGCCGACCGGGAATCGCTGCATGTGCGCTTCGCCGACGAGGCCGTCTGCATCGGCCCCGCCCAGGCGGCGGAGTCCTACCTGAAGGTGCCGCGCATCGTGGCCGCGGCCGAGGTGACGGGTGCGGAAGCCGTGCATCCCGGGTACGGCTTTCTGGCGGAGAACGCGGAGTTCGCCGAGATCTGCGACCGCTCGGGCCTCGTCTTCGTGGGGCCGACCCCGCACCAGATCCGCACCATGGGTGACAAGGCGGTGGCGCGGGAGACGATGCGTGGCGCCCGCGTGCCGGTCGTGCCGGGTTCGGACGGGATCGTGGGGGACGCGGGCGAGGCGCTGGAACGGGCCCGCGAAATCGGGTTCCCCGTCATGATCAAGGCCGCGGCGGGCGGAGGGGGGAAGGGGATGCGCGTCGCCGCGGACGAAGAGTCCTTCCCGCGTCACCTTGCGGCAGCCCGCGCCGAGGCGGGAGCCGCCTTCGGGGAGGAGGGCGTCTACCTGGAGCGCTGCCTGGTGAGGCCCCGTCACATCGAGTTTCAGATCTTCGGCGACAGGCACGGCCGGGTGGTGCACGTGGGTGAACGGGACTGCTCGATTCAGCGCCGCCACCAGAAGCTGGTCGAGGAAGCGCCTTCGCCCGGCCTCTCCCCCGAGCTGCGTGAACGCATGGGAGACGCGGCCGTCGCAGCCGCGCGCGCCATCGACTACGTGGGCTCGGGCACGGTGGAATTCCTGCTCGACGGCTCCGGGGAGTTCTACTTCATCGAAATGAACACGCGCATCCAGGTCGAGCACACGGTTACCGAAGTCGTCACCGGCCTGGACCTCGTGAAGGAGCAGATCCGGGTGGCCGCCGGCGAGCCGCTGTCGTTCCCGGAGGGTCCGCCGCGGCTGCGCGGACACGCCATCGAGTTTCGCATCAACGCCGAAGACCCGTCGCGTGGTTTCGCCCCGTCGCCGGGGAGCATCGCCACCTTCCACCAGCCCGGAGGACCGGGTGTGCGCGTGGACACGCACGTCTACTCGGGATACCGCGTACCCCCCTTCTACGATTCGCTGATCGGCAAGCTGATAGTGTGGGGAAACACACGCGAAGAGGCGGTGGTGAGGGGACGCGAGGCGCTGGAGTCCTTTATCGTGGAAGGGATCCCGACCACGATCGGCTACCTGTCGCGCATCACGCGCGATGACGCCTTCCGGGCCGGGGGCGTCGACACCGGCTTCGTCGAACGGTTCATGAACAGCGGGGAGCCTTGAGCGGGGGGATGCTCCTCCGGGTGTACGCCACTCCCCGGGAGGTTCATGCCGGTGACCTTGCGGGTGCCACCGCGGTGGTCATCGACGTCGTGCGCGCCACCTCCTGCATCGTCGAGGCGATCGCTAACGGGGCCGCGGCCATCCATCCGGCCGTCTCGGTCGAAGAGGCCGCGAGATTGCGGACCACGCTGGACGGCGCGGCTGCCGGCACCCGCCCGCTCCTGTGCGGCGAGCGCGGCGGGATCCGTCCCGACGGATTCGACCTCGGCAACTCCCCCGCCGAATTCACGACGGCGGCCGTCGGCGGTCGCACGCTGGTCATGACCACCACCAATGGCACGAAGGCGTTCGCGGCCGCCGCCGACGCCCACCGCGTCATCGCGGCTTCCTTCCTCAACCAGCGCGCGGTTGCGGACGCGGTTCGCTCCGAGCGCTCGGTCGCGGTCGTGTGCGCGGGCAGGAAGGGCCGCTTCGCCCTCGACGACGCGGTGTGCGCGGGACACCTCGTGCGCGCCGTGCTCGACCGGGCGACCGGTACGGTGATCCCCGATGACGGAGCGGTCGCGGCCGCCGATCTGGCGGGCCGGCACGGCGTGTCGGCGGAGATGTTGTCGGGGACCGCGGCCGGCCGAGCCCTGGTCGAGGTGGGGCTCGGCGCCGATCTGGCACTGTGCGCGCAGGCCGACAGGCACCAGATTGTACCCATGATGTACGATCGCGTGATAACGGCCCCGCACGGGTAGACGATCAGTGGCCAGCCCGCGCGGCCGGCGGGGACCGGCGAAGGGAAGGGCGGGCCGGAAGCGCATCGCGGCGAAGAGGCGGACGGCCCGGCCGGCGAGGTCTTCCGGGGCGCGGCTGCGCCGGCGGCGCACGCTCTCCGCCGTGACCGCGGTGCTGGCCTTCCTGGTTGCCGCCGCGCTCTTTCCCCTGGACCGGCTGGGGTCCCGCGCGGCCGGCGTGTTCCCGTCCGGCAACCCGGTCGGGGCCGTCGGCGAAGTGGTGAACCGGGGGCTCCTGGCGGCCCTCGGGATCGGGTCCGTGGCGGTTCCCCTGGCGATATTCGCGGCCGCCGCTTCGGTGGGAGGGTGGTGGGCGTCCGAGCGCCGGAAGAGTCTCTGGATTGTGGCCGGGGCGTTGCTTGTGCTGCTGCCGGTGTCCGCCTTCCTGGCGGGGGCGACGGGTACGCCGAGCGGTTTCCTGGGGAGGTTTGTGGGGGGCCCGCTGGGGGAAAGCCTCGGTCCGGTGGGCGGGTGGGTCGTTGTCGCCGGGGCGGCGGTGACCGCCTGGATGAGCGCCTTTACGTTCAACCCGCTGGCGCCGCCGGCCAGGGCCGTCGCGAAGGTCGCGCGGGGGACCGGTCGCGGCGTGCGCGCGGCGGCCCGGGCAGGGAAGGGGTGGGGGAACCGGCGCCGGGCCCGCCGGGAGTTGAAGCGCGCCCGGGCGGAAGCCGTGTCGAGCGCCGCCCGGCGCCCCGGCGGGGATGCCGTCGGGCCCGTCCGCGAGACCGGCGTACCGGACGAGGGTCTCGTCCGCGATCGCGAACCGGTGCACCCCCAGCCGCCCGAGCCGGGCCAGGACCTCCTCCCCGAAGGCCCGCTGCCCCCACCCGGCTATCCGCTGCCGACCCCGGAGTTCCTGCGCTCGCCGAACCGGGGCAACCGCCTGGGAATGGAGCGTGAACTCGACCGCCTCGGCGAGATTCTCATGGAGACACTCACCACCTTCAAGATCGAGGGTCGCATATCGGGCCGCACCACCGGCCCTGCCGTAACCCGGTACGAGGTGGTGCCCCGACCCGGCGTCAAGGTCAACCGGATCGCCAACCTGGACGCCGACCTGGCGCTGGCCATGAAGGCGAAGAGCGTCCGCATCGTGGCGCCAATCCCCGGAAGAGGCGCGGTGGGTGTCGAAATCCCCAATCCGCGCCCCGAAGTGGTACTCCTGCGCGAAATCCTGGAGGCGCCCCTCTTCGTCCGTTCCCGGGGCGTCCTTCCCCTGGCCCTGGGCAGGGATCTTACCGGCAAGCCTTTCGTTGCCGACCTTGCCAAGATGCCCCACGCCCTGATCGCCGGCGCCACCGGTTCGGGGAAGTCGGTCTGCCTCAACACCGTCATCACCAGTCTCGTGTACCGGCACGGGCCCGACCGTCTCCGCTTCCTCCTGATCGATCCCAAGATGGTCGAACTCTCCGCCTACGCCGACCTCCCGCACCTGCGCCATCCGGTGGTCACGGACCCCGGGGACGCCGCCGGGGTCCTGAAATGGGCGGTAATGGAGATGGAGCGGCGCTACGGCCTCCTGAGCGCCAACGGAGTCCGGTCTGTTGGGGAGTTCAACGAGCGGGTCGAGCAGGGGATCGAGATGAAGCCGGGCACGACGGAAGAACCCGGGGAGGATCCGGACCGGTGGCGGTACAGGGAAGGGCCGCTCCCCTGGATCGTAGTGGTGGTCGACGAGTTGGCCGACCTGATGATGACCGTGCAGGCGGAAGTCGAGAAGCCGTTGACGCAGCTCGCGCAGAAGGCCCGCGCCATCGGCATCCACCTCCTGGTGGCAACCCAGAGACCGAGCGTCAATGTGATTACGGGACTGATAAAGGCCAACTTTCCTTGCCGCATCGCTTTCCGTGTCGCATCAAAGACCGATTCAAGGACGATTCTCGACCAGAACGGCGCCGATTCCCTGCTGGGCGCGGGGGACATGCTCTTTCTCCCCCCCGGTCAGAGCGAGCTGGTGCGGATGCAGGGTGCGTTCATCTCCACCGCCGAGACCGAGGCGCTGATGGGGTGGTATCGAGAGCAGGCCGATACCCTGGAGGCGCTCAAGGCGCGGGTGAAGAGCGACGAAGGCGACATACTGGAGGCGGTGAAGGCGTTGGAGCGAGAGGACGGAGCCGGCGACGACGCGGCCATCCGCGGCGACTGGGACCCGCTCTTCCGGGAAGCCGCGCAGGCGTGCATGCAGCAGGGAGCCGGGTCCACCTCCCTGCTGCAGCGCCGCTTGCGCATCGGCTACGGGAGGGCGGCGCGTATCGTGGATCAGTTGCACGATGCGGGCGTGCTCGGCCCCCCCGACGGCTCCAAGCCGCGCGAGGTGCTTGTGGGGGCCGCGGGCCTGGACGAGATATGTCCGTCATGATCCCTCTCTCCCGTATGGCGCGCGGGGCGGCGGGGACCGCCCTCCTCTGGCTGCTGGCATCCGCTCCGCCGACCCTTGCCCAGACGTCCGCGGTGGGTCTCCGTGCGCTCGAGGCCGCGGCCGGGCGCTACCGGGAGGTGCACGCCCTCTGCGCGAACTTCGAGCAGGTGATAGAGGTGCGGCTGCTCGGTCGCCGGGTCGAGAGCGCCGGCAGGGTGTGCCAGCAGCGCCCCAACCTCTTCTCCATGCGCTTCACCGACCCCGAGGGCGACATGGTGATCTCCGACGGCCGGTACTTCTGGGTCTACTACCCGAGCATCGACGAGGAACAGGTTGTGCGCCATCCGGTGGCGGACTCGCCCGGACGCCACGATTTCTTCCGCGAGTTCCTGGAGGACCCGGCCGGAAAATACTCGGCTGCGGACGGGGGCACCGAGCGCGTGGGCGGCCGGGAGTGCCGGGTCGTGTCCCTGGCCCCCGGGGCCGGGGCGGCCTACCGCCGGGCGCGGCTGTGGCTGGACATCGAGAGCAGCCTCATTCGGCGGCTGGAGCTGCACGAGGAGAGCGGCAACGTCCGCACGCTGACGCTGACCAACCTCGACCTCTCGCCGGTGCCGGACCCCGATCTCTTCACCTTCACGGTGCCGGAAGGGGCACGGGTGAGTGGCCCGCCGCGCCCCGCGTCCCCCGGTGTCGAGACCGCTGACATGGCGCGGAGCCGACGGCCTTCGGCATCCGCCCGCCTTGGGCCGCGTCTTCCGATGTCAAGCGGATGAGGCTGCGCACGCGCGAGCTGCCGGTCTTCCCGGTGGCGGCCGGACCCGTGCGACCCGGGGTGGATCCCGGTGTGCAGGCGGTCGATCCGCGCTCCTTCGACATCGGCCCCAAGGACGGCCCGCGGCTGGGGCTGGTCACCCTGGGGTGCGACAAGAACACGGTCGATTCGGAGCACATGATGGCCGCCCTGGTGGCGGCCGGAGCCCGCGTTACCGGCGACGTCGAGAAGGCGGACGTGGTGGTGGTCAACACCTGCGGCTTCATCGACGCCGCCAAGGAGCAGTCGATCGACACGATTCTGAACGCCTGCGAGCTCAAGGCGCGGGGACGGGTGAGGGCCGTGGCCGCCGTCGGCTGCATGGTCCAGCGCTACCGTGAGGAGCTGGAGCGGGAGATCCCGGAGGTGGACCTGTTCCTGGGGATCGCCGAGATGTCGCGCCTGGTTCCCGAGCTGCGGGCGCGCGGACACATCCGCGACGACATCGTGCACAACATGGAGCGGCCGCTGCGCATTCTGGCAACCGAGACGCGCCATGTCTCCTTTCTCAAGATCAGCGAGGGGTGCGACCACCGCTGCGCCTTCTGCGCCATTCCCCACATGCGCGGACTCCACCGCTCGGCCGACCTCGAGAGCCTCGTGGCCGAGGCGCGCGCGCTGGGAGAGCAGGGGGTGCGCGAGCTGAACCTGGTTTCACAGGACACCACCTGGTACGGGCGGGACCGGTGGCGCCGGGACCGCTCGGCCCCGCTCCTCGAAGACCTGCTCGAGGCGCTGCTGGACGGCACCGGGGTCGACTGGTACCGGCTCCTCTACATGTACCCGTCGGGGATCACCCCCGCGCTGGTCTCGCTCCTCGCGCGCGAACCGCGTCTGCTCCCGTACCTGGACATGCCGCTCCAGCACGGTAGCGACCGCGTACTCGCGCGCATGCGCCGCCCCGAGCGGCGAAGGACGGTTCGCGAGCGCGTACGGTGGCTCCGCGCCGAGATCGAGGACCTGACGCTGCGCACCACCGTCATCGTGGGCTTCCCCGGCGAGACCGAGGAGGACGTGCAGGCCATGCTGGACTTCCTCGCAGAGATCCGCTTCGACAGGTTGGGCGCCTTCGCGTACTCGATCGAGGAGGGCACACCCGCGGCCGCCATGCCGGACCAGGTCCCGGACGAGGTGAAGGCCGAGCGTCTGGACCGGGTCATGGAACTCCAGCGCGGGATCTCGTGGCGGTCGAACCGGGATTGGGTGGGGCGACGCGCACAGGTGATGGTGGACGGGCCGGCTCCGGAGGAGACAGGCCACGATGCCGTGGGGCGCACGGGTGGACAGGCCCCGGAGGTCGACGGGCGCACCTTCCTGACCGGGTTCGGATCGGCGTCCGTGCGCGCCGGCGACATCGTGGAGGTGGAAATCGTGGACGCCGACGACTACGATCTGACCGGGAGACCGATCGCATGACTGCAGGAGACCGCCGCAGAGTTCGCATCGGTGTCATCGGCACGGGAGCGGTGAGCCAGCTCATGCACCTGCCGATTCTCTCCGAACGGCGCGACGTGGAGGTGGCCGCGGTAGCCGATCTCGACGATCTCAAGGCACGCAACGTCGCACGCAGGTTCGGGGTCCCCAGGGTGTTGGACGATGATGCCCTGGTGGCGGACGAAGAGATCCAGGGTGTGGTGATCTGCGCGCCCAGCTTCCTCCACGAGAGCTTTGCCGCGGCCTGCCTGCAAGCCGGCAAACATGTGCTGGTGGAGCGCCCGCTGGCGTTGTCGGCGGGGGGGGTGCGCTGGGTGACCAGGGCCGCCGCCGCGGCCGACCGGGCTGTACTGCTGGGCATGGCCCACCGGTATCGGCCCGATGTGCGCGCCTTCCGGGCCGCGGTTGCCGACGGGGTGCTCGGGACGCCCGGCTCGGTTCGGCTGACATGGCTCAACCGCGCCGTACGCCGTCCCCGCGGAGGGTGGCGGCGGAGAGCGCTGGAATCGGGGGGCGGTGTGCTCATGGACCTCGGTGTGCCCGCGCTGGACCTGGCCCTCTGGGTCCTCGGCTACCCGGCGGTAGCGCGGGTTTCCGCAGTGACCCTCGGCGACGAGGCCGACGTGGAGGAGGAGGCGTACCTGCAGGCGGTCACCCGCGACGGGGCCACGCTTTCGCTTGCCGCGAGCTGGCGACTGCACGCCCCCGACGACCGGCACGAACTCGAGGTGTTCGGTTCCGAAGGCTCGGCGGCGCTGTCGCCCCTGTCCATCTTCAGGGAAGAATCGGGACGCACAATCGAGGCCACCCCCCGCTACCCCGCACCCCGCGGCGGCGAGACCCTCTTCGCGAACGGCTACCGGCGTCTGCTGGACCACTTTGTGGCGGTCGTCGCGGGCAGGGCCCCCGCGGAGTCGCCGGCCGGGCAGGCCACGCTCATGCAGCTCGTCGAGGCCGCCTACGAATCGGCGCGGGAGGGGCGCGAGGTCGAATTGCCGTCCTGATGCGGCCCGGATGGCGGCTGCGGGCCGGCCCGCGCGGGAGCTTGCTCGCGGCCATGTCCGGCCTGGCGCTCGGTGCGACCTTTTCGCCGTACGGCGGGCCGATTCTACCCTTTCTGGCCTTCGCGCCGCTGGGGGCGGCTCTCGAGCGGTTGGGTGGCGACGAACGGGGTGACGGGCGGGGGAAGCCCGCGGTCGGGTTCGCCCCGGGGTTCGTCGCGGCGACCGTGGCCCACGCGGCCGGCCTGTACTGGATGGTGCCCGCGCTGTGGTGGAGGACTCCGCTCGCCGTTCCCCTGTACGTGCTGATGGTGGCCCTGCTGGGCCTTCTGGGGGGAGTTGCGTGCACGGCCGCGACCGCGCTCCGCCGCCGCCGCTGGCCGGTGCCGGTGGCGCTGGCGTGCTGCTGGACCGGGTTCGAGTGGGCGGCGGCGCACGTGCCGGGGATTTCGTACGCGTGGTTGAACGCGGGTGGGTCGCTGGCGTGGTATCCGGCGGTGGCCGCGGGGGCCGAGGTCCTGGGTGCCCGGTTCCTGACCTTCTGGACGGTGGCGGTGGGGGGGCTGGCGGGGGTGGTCGTCGGGCGGTTCCGGCTTGCGCGGCGCGGCGTGCCGGTCCGTTCCGTCCTGCTGCTGCTGGGGGTGGTCGCGCTTCCGCTGGCGGCCGGTCACCTGCGCCAGCGGGCTTTCGAGCGGCTTGAAGTGGTCGCGACGGCGGCGGCCGTGCAGGCCGGTCGCGCGGAGGCGGCGGCCGCGAGGGGGGAGCTGTGGCAATGGCACGCGCCGCTCAGGGACCTTGCCGCGGAAGGGCCCTTCGACGTGGCCATCTTTCCGGAGCGCTTCCTGGCAGCCCCGCTGAGGGACGTGGACGGCGGCCGCTCCACCGATGCCGGCCGGGAGATGGCGGACTTCGCCGCCGCCCTTGGTTCGCCCGTACTGATCGGTGCCCTGGACGCGGACCTGCGGGAGGACGACCGCGACACCCTGTGGTACAACGCAGCCTTCGTGCAGGCGCCCGGCGAGTCCCTTTCGCGGGCCTACCGGAAGATCCGCCCGGTTCCGGGAGTTGAAGGGATCGGATGGTTTCCCGGCAACGTCTTCGGACTCGCCAACCGCGGGTATGCGCCAGGTCGAAGCCCGCGCCCCCTTCCCCTCGGCGGGGGAGCCGTGGGCGCCATGGTCTGCTACGATTCGGCGTACGGCGAGACGGCCCGCGCCCTGGTGCGAGGCGGCGCGGACTGGCTGGCCGTGATCTCCAACGACGACTGGCTGGACCCGCGGCGGCCTTTTCGCACGACATGGGCTTACTGGCAGCACGCCACCCACGGGCGCCTGCGCGCCCTCGAGAACCGTATCTCGCTGGTCCAGGTGGCCGCCACGGGTCACACCTTCGCGGTGTCGGCGGGGGGGAGGGGAGCCGCATTCGTGCTGGGCCCCGGCGAGGAGGGCGTAGCAGCCCTGGCCGTCGGCCGCCGCGGAGCCGTCACGCTGTTCACCCGTATCGGAGACGTACTGGGACTGGGCTGCTTCCTCATCTTCGCCCTGGTGGCGGGAGTGACCGCCATCGCGGCCCGCGCGCACCGGCCGGTCCGGGGTCGTGGCCCGGTCGCGTTCGCAGGGAGCCCGCAAAGGCCGCCTGGCGACGAGCCGATTTGCGTCCCGGTCACAGGCAACCGTCCCTTCGGTTCCGGGTCGCAGCCCGCAGGGCGCTGCTATCTTGAGGGCTGGTGTCCCGCCTCGTCCGGGCGGGCGCCGCCACTCCGACACCCTTCACCCGCCACACCGGAGGAGTACCGTCATCGATCCCCGCATCGCTCGCCGCTTCACCGAGACCGAGGAGCGCTTCCGGACCTTGGAGCGCCGGCTATCGGACCCCGAGGTGGTGCGCAACCCGGATCTGCTGCGGGAGCTGGGCCGCGAACGGGCCGGGCTGGCCGCTGCCGTCGAGACCGGCCGGAAGGTGAGCGCCCTCGAGCGTGAACTCGCGGAGGCGCGGGAGCTGCTCGCCGAGTCGGCCGACCCCGAGATGACGGAACTGGCGGAAGAGGAGGTCGGGGTGCTGGAGGGGCGCCTGGAGGGGGCGCTCGCCAGACTCCGTGAAGCACTGATTCCCGCCGACCCCATGGAGGACCGCCCCGCCGTGGTGGAGATCCGCGCCGGGACGGGAGGGGACGAGGCGGGACTCTTCGGCGCCGACCTGTTGCGCATGTACCGCAGGCTCGCCGAGCGCAGCGGCTGGACGGTGGAACTGATGAGTCTCTCGGAGGGCATTCCGGGGTCGGTCAGGGAGGCCATCTTCACCGTGCGGGGAAAGGGTGCCTACGGGAGGCTGCGCTACGAGTCCGGGGTCCACCGGGTCCAGCGGGTGCCGGAGACGGAGAGCCAGGGGCGCATCCACACCTCGGCCGCGTCGGTGGCGGTCCTGCCGGAGGCCGAAGAGGTGGACATCGAGATCGACCCCGCCGACCTGCGCATCGACGTCTTCCGTTCGTCGGGTCCCGGAGGTCAGTCGGTCAACACCACCGATTCGGCGGTGCGCATCACCCATCTCCCCACCGATGTCGTCGTCACCTGCCAGGACGAGAAGTCGCAGCACAAGAACAAGGCCAGGGCGATGAAGGTGCTGCGCTCCCGACTCCTCGACCGCAGGATCGCCGCCCGCGAGGCCCGGCGCGCCGCCGAGCGGAGGTCGCAGATCGGCAGCGGGGACCGGTCCGCGAAGATCCGCACCTACAATTTCCCGCAGAACCGGGTTACCGACCACCGCATCGGGCTGAGCCTGTACCGCCTGGCCGACGTGCTCGACGGCGACCTGGATGAAATCGTCTCGGCGTTGCGGCTGGCGCGCGAGGAGGAACGACTCCGGGAGGGCTCCACACCCTGATGACCTCGAGCGTCTCGGCACCGAAGCAGCGCATCTGGACCGTCATGGAGGTCGTCCGCGTCAGTGGCGACTACCTGCACGAAAGGGGGGTGGAGCAGGGGAGACTCGATGCCGAACACCTCCTTGCCCACGTCCTCGGGACGGGGCGGCTTCAACTCTACCTGCACTTCGACCGCCCCCTCACCCGGGACGAGCTGGCGCGCTTCAAGCCGCTCCTGCGCCGGCGCGGGGCCCGGGAACCCCTGCAGTACGTCCTGGGCTCGGCCCCGTTCCGGACGCTGCACCTCCATGTCGACCGCCGGGTGGCGATCCCCCGTCCCGAGACCGAGTACCTGATCGATGTCCTGTTGCGGCTGGCCGGCACCGACCGCGTCTTCGAGTCGGCCCTGGATGTGGGCACGGGCTCGGGAGCCATCGCCCTGGCTCTGGCCGCGGAGCGCATGGCCCGGTCGGTGACCGCCACCGACATTTCCGCCGGCGCCCTGGCCACCGCCACGCGGAATGCCGCGGAGGCGGGGATCACCGGGATCGACTTCCGGCGCGGCCCGCTGCTCGAACCGGTCCGGGACCGGAGCTTCGACCTGGTGCTTTCGAACCCCCCCTACCTGAGCGACGCGGATTGGCGGAGCGCCGCGCCCGAGGTGAGGGAGTGGGAGCCGCGCGCCGCGATGGCCGCCGGCGAGGACGGGCTGGACGTGATCCGCGGGCTGGTGTCCGGTCTGGACCCCGTACTGCGGCCCGGAGGCTGGGTCGGGCTGGAGGTGGGAAGCGCCCATGCGGCCACCGTCGCCGAAATGCTGGAAACCGTTTCCGTGCTGGAGTCCGTAGGTGTGCATGACGACCTGGCGGGGAGGCGGCGCTATGTTTTTGCACGCGGGAGCGGGGGAGGACGGGTCGAACAGGTATCCTCACAGGAAGGCGGAAATGGCGGAGATTCAGGAGATGGCGGAGTCGCTCGGCCGGGTGCTGGGCCGGACTCCGGAGTACCGGACGCTGGCGCGGGCCATCGAGAGCGCGGACGGCGACCGCGAGGTCGTGGCGCTGAGAAACGAGGTGCAGGCGCTTCAGGAGGTGCTCGAAGCGGCCGCCCGCAAGGGTGAAGAGCCCCCGGAGGCGGAGATGGAACGACTGCAGACGGCCCTGGGACGGCTTCAGGCCTCGTCGGTGTACCAGAGCGTGGTGGCGGCACAGGCCAATTTCGACCGCGTCATGTACCGGGTGGACGCAGCCCTGCAGGAGGGGATGCGGAGGGGTGCCGAGTCCCGCATCATCGTCACCTCATGAGCGATTCCAGGAGCGATTCCGTATCCGGGACCGGAGCCGCGGCCGGGTCTGCCGTCAAGCCCTCGAAGCCGACGGGGATCAGCAGCCTTGCGGAGCCCGTCTATCGCATCATCGAACCCGTCACGCAGTGGCTGATCCGGCGGCGCGTCCACCCGAACACGATCACGGTCATGGGGTTCGCCCTGACCGTGGCCGCAGCGTTCATGTACTCCCTCGACCATGTGCGCGAGGCGGGGCTGCTGTTGCTTCTCGGAGCGCTCTGCGACGTCTTCGACGGCCGGGTGGCCCGCGTGTCCGGACTGGCCTCCAAGTTCGGGAGCTTCTTCGACTCGACCCTGGACCGCATATCCGAGATCGCGATGTACATCGGGCTCATGACCCTCTACAACGCCTACCAGCTCGAGTTCATCGACATCTGGATGATCTACATCATCGCGTTGGCGCTGGGCGGGTCGCTGATGGTGAGCTACACGCGGGCCAAGGCGGAATCGCTCGGGTTCGACTGTTACGTGGGGCTCATGCAGCGCGGCGAACGCATCCTGCTCCTAGGCCTCGGGTCGCTCTTCTTCGGCCTGGCCTGGGACGGGATGGTTCTCACCGCGATCATCGTGATAGTGGCGGTACTCACCAACGCGACCGCCGTGCAACGCATGTTCTGGGTGTACAAGCGCGGAAAGGGTGTCCCCCTCGACGGCGGTGGCGGGGCTTCCGGAAAGGCATAGGTGTCCTGTGGACAGACTTCCAAGCATCGATCCGCCCGGCGGCCGGGTCGGCATCCTCCTGCCGGGGCTCGGTGCCGTGGCCACGACGGTCGTGGCCGGGGTCGAGGCGGTGCGGCGGGGGCTGGCCCAGCCCTTCGGCAGCCTCACCCAGATGAACACCATTCGCCTGGGGAAGCGCACCGAAGAGCGCACGCCGCTCATCCGCGAATTCGTCGGGCTCGCGGAGCTCGACCAGCTGGTCTTCGGCGCCTGGGACCCGATCCCGGACGACGCGTACGAGAGTGCCGTCCGGGCCGGTGTCCTGGAGCGGACGCGCCACCTGGATCCCATTCGCGGTTTCCTCGAGTCGGTGAAGCCCATGCCGGCGGTCTTCGACACCGCCTACGTGAAGCGGCTGGACGGTCCCAACCGCAAGACCGGTGCGAACCGGATGGAGCTGGCCGCGGCGCTGAGAGACGACATCCGCCGCTTCAAGGCCGAACACGGATGCGATCGCGCCGTCATGATCTGGTGCGGTTCCACCGAGGTGTTCCAGCGCGCGGGGCCCGCCCACGCCACCGTCGAGGCATTCGAACGGGCCATGCGCGTAGACGACCCCTCCATCGCACCCGGCATGATCTACGCCTATGCCGCCATCATGGAGGGCGTGCCCTACGCCAACGGTGCCCCAAACCTGTCGGCGGACGTACCGGCGCTGGAGGCACTGGCCCGGGAACGCTCCGTGCCGATCGCCGGCAAGGACTTCAAGACCGGCCAGACGCTCATGAAGACGATCCTGGCTCCGGGGCTGAAGGCGCGGATGCTGGGAGTCAGCGGCTGGTTCAGCACGAACATCCTGGGCAACCGCGACGGCGAGGTCCTCGACGACCCCGAGTCGTTCAAGACCAAGGAGGAATCGAAACTGGGCGTGCTGGACTACATCCTGCAGCCGCGGATGTACCCGGAACTCTATGGCGAGATCTACCACAAGGTCCGCATCAACTACTACCCGCCGCGGGGCGACGACAAGGAGGGCTGGGACAACCTGGACATCTTCGGCTGGCTCGGGTACCCGATGCAGATCAAGGTGGACTTCCTATGCCGGGACTCCATCCTGGCGGCACCGATCGTCCTCGACCTGGCCCTCTTCCTCGATCTGGCCGGGCGCGCCGGGATGGGGGGCATCCAGGAGTGGCTGTCCTTCTACTTCAAGAGTCCGCATACGCCGGAGGGGCTCTACCCGGAACACGATCTGTTCATCCAGCACAAGAAGCTGAAGAACACCCTGCGCTGGCTGGCGGGCGAGGCACAGATCACCCACCTCGGCCGGGAGTACTACGAATAGGCCCGGACCCCGGAAGCAATCGGTGCCGCGGGAAGCGTCCCCGATGAGCCGCGGCCGGTTCATCGTCGTGGAGGGCGGCGAAGGAGTCGGGAAGAGCACCCAGGTACGGCGGTTGCGCGTCTTCCTGGAGGACGGGGGCGTTCCCGTCGTCGTCACCCGCGAGCCGGGGGGTACGGCGCTCGGGGAAGGAATCCGCAAGCTGGTTCTGCATGGGCGCGGGGCTTCCGTCGATCCGGAGACCGAACTGTTGCTCATACTCGCGGCGCGTGCGGCCCTGGTCCGCGAAGTGGTCGGGCCCGCTCTCGCGGCCGGGACGTGGGTGCTTTCGGACCGATATGATCTGAGTTCGCTCGCATACCAGGGATACGGCCGGGGCATCGGGGTGAGCAGGGTCGGGCGCCTCAATTCGTTCGCAACAGGTGGACTGGCCGCCGACCTGTGCGTGGTCCTCGACCTCCCGGTGGAAGAGGGTATTGCGAGGCAGGGGCGCGCGGGCAAGTCGCGCGACCGGTTCGAGTCGGAGGGGAGCGCCTTTCTCGGCAGGGTGCGGCGCGGGTATGTTGAGTTGGCCCGGTCCCGTCCCGGCGTGGTGCTTGTGTCCGCCGGCGGAAGTCCGGCCGATGTCGAGGGCCGGATTCGCCGGGAAGTCGCGCTGGCGTTCCCCGATGCCTTCGGAACGGCCGGGCCGGGAGGCCGGTAGAGGGACCGGCCGACGGCGGGACCCGGGGGCAACGCGAACGGGGGCCGGGAGCGGCGAAGGAGATAGAATGAAAAAGGGAAAAATGCTGGCAGTGCCGGGAGCGGTGGTCGTTCTGGCGGTCATCAGCGGCGGCTGGTTCCTGCAGAAGGACCTGGGACTGGGTGCCAACCTCTACGTGCAGACGCGGGTCCTGGATGAGGTGGTGGTGCGCATCGAGCAGCACTTCGTGGACGAGATTGACACGGAGGAGCTCTACGACGCCGCGCTCGAGGGGGTGGTCGCCAGGCTGGGCGATCCCAATTCCAGTCTTCTGCAGGCGCCGGACTGGGAGGACATGCGGATTCGCACCCAGGGCGAGTACGGGGGCGTGGGGCTCGAAGTGGCCGACCGGGACAGCTTCGTCACGGTCGTCGCGCCGATCCCCGGGACGCCCGGGTCGAGGGCGGGGCTCCGACCCGGCGACCGGATAGTCGAGGTGGAGGGGCGGTCGGTTGAGGGAATGGGGACGGACGAAGTCGCGCAGATACTGAGGGGGAAGCCCGGCACCAGTGTTCGAATGGGCGTGCGGCGCCACGGGGTGGAGCGGATCATTCCGTTCGAGATCACCCGCGCCGTGATCCAGTTGAAGGCCGTTCCCTTCGCGGTCCTGCTGGAGGGCGGCGTGGGGTACGTGCCGGTCGAGATCTTCAACGAGACCACGACCGAGGAGGTGCAGGCCCGGCTCGACTCGCTGGGCGCGGAGGGGATGACATCGCTGATCCTGGACCTGCGCCGCAACCGTGGCGGCCTGCTCCTGGAGGGCGTGGGTCTGTCCGACCTGTTTCTGGACGCCGGATCGGACATCGTCGAGGTGCGCGGACGCGCGACACCGCCGGAGAGGTACCGGGCCGGGGCGGCCCAGGCTCGCCCGGAGTTGCCGATCGTCGTCCTCGTGGACCACGGGAGCGCCTCGGCGGCCGAGATCGTCGCCGGCGCGCTGCAGGACCACGACCGGGCCCTCCTGATCGGTGCGCCCACCTTCGGCAAGGGATCGGTTCAGTCCCTGTTCCCGGTTGCGGGCGGGCGTGTCCTGAAGCTCACCACGGCGCGCTGGTACACGCCCTCGGGCCGTTCCATCCAGAAGGACGTGCGCGAGCAGCTGATCGACGTGGAGAACGGGGTCATCTCCCTGCGGGGAGAGGTGGTCCGCTACCCCGACTTCTCGGATCGGCCCCTCCACACCTCGGCGGGAGGACGGGTACTCCGGGGCGGGGGCGGGATAATGCCGGACCTGTGGATCCTGCCCGACACCCTGGCCGGTTCCGAGGGCGAAGCGGTGCGCAAGCTGTTCGCCGTGGGCAGCGGGTACGTGCGGACGCTTCAGAACTGGGCGGTGCTCTACCTGCAGGAACACCCGGACCTCAAGCCCGGATTCACCATAACCGACGCCGATCTGGCCAGCTTCCACGCCTCCCTCTCCGAACGAGGGGTCGGGCTGAGCCTCGCGGACCTCAACCGGGCCGGGCGCACCGTGAAGTACCATCTGGGAAGTGAGATCGCGCTGCAGGCGTGGGAGGACCGCGGCCGCTTTCAGCGCAACGCGAGCCGCGATGCCCAGCTGCGGAAGGCGCTCGGCTTGCTGCTCGCGGCCGGAAGCCAGCGGGATCTCTTCAGGATGGCCGGCACGCCCCTGGAGGGATCGCGGCCGGGCGAAGACGTGGCGGCCGGCGGCAGTGGCCCCTCCCGCTGAACCTCCCGTTGCCGGAATGGTCCCGTCCGGCCATGGAGACGCCCATTTCGCCTCCCCATCATTGCCTGTCCATGCCTTGAGTCACGGATCGCCCGTGGTTCGAATGCCGCGGGATCCGCGCCCGGCCCGCCGGTAGCCGACGCCATGTCGCAATCGACGGTGGGTGACCCGCGCCTGGAGGTGCAGGTCTTCCGGGGGCGGCTCGTCGAATCGACGCACAGGGTCCACGCGGTGGTTGCCGACCGGACGGGGCGGGTGGTCGCAGCGTGGGGCGACAGGCGACTGGCCACCGTGGTCCGGTCGGCGGCCAAGCCCTTTCAGGCTCTGCCGCTCATCGCGGACGGCGCGGCGAAGCACTTTGGTCTCTCCGAGGAGGAAATCGCCCTTTGCAGCGGATCCCACAACTCCGAAGAAGTGCATGTCGAGATGGCCCGGTCCATCCTGGCCAAGGCCGGTGTGGCCGAGGAGCTGCTGGCATGTGGCGCGCACCCGCCGCTGCTGGCCGAACGTCGCGACGCGCTGGCGGCGGCTGGGAAGGCGCCCACGGCGGTGATGAGCAACTGTTCGGGCAAGCACGCCGGGATGCTGGCACTCGCCGCCTTCCACGGTTGGCCCCCGCGGGGCTACGAAAGGCGGGAGCACCCGGTGCAGAAGCGCATAGGAAGTGAGGTGTCCCGCTGGATGGGGACGGATGCCGGCGAGATGGCGTGGGAGACGGACGGATGCGGCGTACCCACGTTCGGGGTACCGCTCGTGAACCTGGCGGGGGCCGCGGCACGTCTGGCCGGGGCGGCCGCCCGGGATGGAGCTCCGCGGCGCATCGTGCGCGCAATGACCCGTTTCCCTTTCATGGTCGCCGGGAGCGGCCGGCTGTGCACCCGGCTCATGGAAGTGGAGGACGGCCGGGTGTTCAGCAAGGTCGGTGCGGAGGCGGTCCACGTGGCCGGCGATGTGGACCGGGGGCTGGGGGTGGCGCTGAAGGTGGAGGACGGGGCCCGGCGCGCTGCGGACCCCGCCCTGTTGTGGGTCATGCGGCGCGCCGGCATTCTCTCCGCCGCGGCCGAGCGGTCGCTCCGCGACAATGCCCGTCCGGTGCGCCGCAACACCCTGGGCGAAGAGGTGGGTCGGCTGGTCGTAGTGGAGTTCCCGTGTTCATAGACTCGGTGACGATCGAGGTCGAAGGCGGACGAGGCGGCTCCGGAGCGGAGGCCTTCCGGCGCGAGAAGGGGGTGCCGCGCGGGGGGCCGGCCGGGGGGGACGGGGGTGACGGCGGGGACGTGGTACTGGTGGCCGACGAAGGGCTTGCGACCCTCAGCGACTATCGCTACAACCGGCACCACCGGGCGGAGCGGGGCCGGCACGGCGAGGGCTCCAAACGCACGGGCAGGAGCGGGTGCGATCTGGAGCTGCGCGTCCCTCCGGGCACGATCGCCGTGGACGACGGGAGTGGGGAGGTGCTGGGCGAAATGCTCGCCGCGGACGTGCGGCTGATCGTGGCGCGGGGGGGGCGGGGTGGGAGGGGGAATGCAAGCTTCACCTCGCCCACGCACCAGGCGCCGCGGCGGTGGGAGCCGGGCGGGGACGGGGAGCGCCGGGTGGTTCGCCTCGAGCTCAAGCTGCTTGCCGACGTGGGCCTGGTGGGCGAGCCCAACGCGGGAAAGTCCACCCTCCTCTCCCGGATCAGCCGGGCGAGGCCGAAGATCGCGGAATACCCGTTCACCACGCTCACCCCCAACCTGGGTGTGGTCGAGTTGCCGGACTTTCGTTCCTTCGTCGTGGCCGACATCCCCGGCATCATCGAGGGGGCGCACCGGGGCAGGGGCCTCGGCCACCGCTTCCTCCGCCACATCGAACGGACGCGGGCGCTGGCCATCCTGCTCCCGGCGGACGACGAGAACCCCGCGTCGGTCCTGGCGGGGCTGCGCGAGGAGCTGGCGAGGTACTCGGCCGTGCTCGCCGAACTGCCCTACGCGGTGGTGTTCTCCAAGATGGATCTCCACCCCTCCGACACGGCCAGGCCGGCGGTCGACGCGCCTGGAGCCTGGGGCACGTATCACGTCAGCGCGGTGACCGGCGCGGGGCTGAAGGCCCTGCTGGAGGGGTGCTGGAGCCAGCTGCGGGCGGCGCGGCGCGCAGCCGGGAGTACGGACGACTTGTGGTAGCGGCGGGTCTGCCGTCCGGGCCGGAGCTCTCGCCGGAGGCGGTGGCCGCCCTCACCCTGCGCGGCCTCCCCGGTGTGGGCGCGGCACGTTTCCGGGGGCTGGTCGACCGGTTCGGAAGCTCCCGGGCGGCCCTGGAGGCCGACCACGCCGACTTCGCGGAGGTGACGGGGCACGCCGCGGCCGGGAGACGCCGGAGCGGCGCGCCCGGGCGGCGGGCCCGGCTCACGGCGGAACGGTGCGTGGCCGCGGGCATCGGGCTGCTGGTATATGGCGATCCCGGGTACCCGCCCGCCCTGGGAGACCTGAACGCGCCCCCCTCCCTGCTCTTTGCGCTGGGGAGAACCGAACTGCTGCGCAGTCCGGGCACGGCGATCGTGGGGTCGCGGCGTGCAACGGCGTACGGGCGTCGTGTCTCGCGGCGGCTGGGGGCGCGTCTCGCGGGGCAGGGGCGGTGCGTCGTATCGGGGATGGCGATGGGGATCGACGCCGAGGCCCATCGCGGCGCGCTCCCGGGGCCCACGGCGGCGGTGCTGGGGTCCGGGGTGGATGTGGTGTCGCCGCCGCGCAACGAGCGCCTCTACCGGGAGATCGTCGAACGCGGCGTCGTGGTCTCGGAGTACGCCCCGGGCGTACGGGCCGAGTCCCACCACTTCCCCACGCGCAACCGCATCATCGCCGCGCTCGCCCGCGAGGTGGTGATCGTCGAGGCGTCGCAGCGCAGCGGGGCCCTGATCACGGCCGGGATCGCGCTCGACCTGGGGCGCGAGGTGCTCGCCGTGCCGGGGCCCATCGACCGCCCGACCAGCGAAGGTACGAATCGCCTGATCGCCGACGGCGCGGGCGTGATCGTCGACACGGGTTTGGAAGACGCGTTCGTGCACGGCGCGCCGCCGCCGGAGGAACCCGGCCTGCGCGAACTGCTCGAGGCGATCCCGGCGGCGCCGGTCACGGTGGAGGAGGTCGCACTTGCCGCCGGCCGCCCGGTGGAGGAGGTCGCGACCTCGTTGACGGTGCTGGAAATCCGCGGTTACCTGACACCGACCCGCGACGGCCGGGTCATGAGGACGCCGGGCCGCGCCGGCATCCTGGCCCGGTGAGCGGCTGTCGCGCGCTGGCTGTTCAATATGTAATGTCAACATTACAGTGTGTCATGTCTACTATACTCACTAGCCGGATATGCCCTCCGAACTTCGCAGAATCACGAACATCTACGTGCATGCGCCCTTCTGCGCGCGCCGTTGCTGCTACTGCGACTTCGCGGTGAAGGTCGGCCGCAACCCGGCCGCCGCCCGCTGGCTGGCCGCGATTCGCAGGGAATTCGGTACCCTGCGTTCCTCGGGAGAGGCCCCCGTGGCACCGGTGCTCGAGACACTCTACGTGGGCGGCGGCACCCCGTCGCTGCTCGAGCCGCGGTTCATCGCCGGATTGGCCGGCGTGATCGGCCGGGAGCGGCTGGCGAGCCCGGCCCTCGAGTGGACGGTCGAGGCCAACCCGGAGTCCTTCGGCGATCGGACGGCGGAGGTGTGGGCGGCCGCGGGAGTGAACCGGATTTCCTTCGGGGTGCAGAGCTTCCATAGGGGTGCGCTCGGCTGGATGGGACGGCTGCATTCGCCCGCCGATGCGGCGGCTGCCGTGGACAGCGCCCGGGCCGCGGGGGTGGCCAACCTGTCCGTCGACCTCATTTTCGGGCTTCCCGACCACGTCACCCGTTCATGGGAAGTCGACATTGCACGCGCCCTGGAGCTGTCCGTGCCGCACATCTCGCTGTACGGCCTCACGGTGGAGAAGGGGACCCCCCTCCACCGCGCCGTGAGCGAGGGCCGCGCGCGGGTGGCCGCCGGGAGTCGGTACCGGGACGAGTATCTCTTCGCGGCGGAGGCCCTGGCGAACGCCGGCTACGAGCACTACGAAGTCTCCAGCTTCGCACTCCCGGGCTTCGCCTCGCGGCACAACCGCGCCTGCTGGCGGGGCGCACCCTATCTGGGTCTGGGCAACGGGGCCCACAGCTACCACGGGGGACGCCGCTGGTGGAACGAGCGGGACTGGGACGCCTACGCGAAGCGCGTGCGCAAGTCGGGCCGGGCCGTGGTGGGCGAGGAGGTATTGGGCGCCGGGCAAATCCGCCTGGAGACCCTGTGGCTGGGGTTGCGCACGAGGGAAGGGTTGGAGGAGGCGGCCCTGGGAGGGCCGGCCCGGCTGGCCGTGCGCCGCTGGGAGGCCGCCGGATGGGCATCGCGCCGCGCGGGCCGGACGCGTCTGACTCCGGAGGGTTGGCTCATCCTGGACGATCTAACGCTGGAACTGGCTTGACGTCCTCGTCCTAAAGGGGATTTTCAAGTTGCGGGAGAAACCGGAACGGCATCACGACGAACGATCCAATCATGGCTTTGAGGCGGCGTATCGACGACGGCCCGCTTTCGCAGCGGGAACGCAACGTGCTGGAGGCCGTGGTGCGTACCTACGTCGAGACCGCCGAACCCGCCGGCAGCCGCACGCTGGCCAGACGCTACAGTTTCGGAGTGTCCGCGGCCACGATCCGCAACACCATGGCGGATCTGGAGGAGGAGGGCTACCTGACCCATCCCCACACCTCGGCGGGCCGCGTCCCGACCGACATGGCCTACCGCTTCTTCGTGGACCGGGTGGTGCGGCCCGAAGCGTTGACGCCGGCCGAGAAGAACCTGATCGAAGGGGAGCTCTCGGCGGGTGACTCGACGCTGGAGCAGATCCTCCGCAGGGCAACGCGCGCCCTGGGGATTCTGGTCAACGAACTCGGCGTGGGTTCCGTTCCGCAGCTGGACAACGCGTACCTGGAGAAGATCGACCTGATCCGCGTGTCCGCGAGCAGGGTGCTGATGGTGTTCACCGTTCGGAGCGGCATGGTGCGGACCGTCTACGTGGACCTCCCGGGGGATGTCCCCTCCGATGTCCTCGGTGGACTGCAGAGAGTCCTGAACGAACGCCTCGCCGGCCTGACCTTCGTGGAGATCCGCCGGTCGTTCGGCGAGCGGCTGCGCGACGCCGTCGAGGATCCGGCGGCGAGGGACATCCTCAACATCTTCGTCGAGTCCGGCGACGAGTTCTTCGGAACCCCGCCGGGAGCGCAGGACCAGGTCGTGCTCGGGCAGACCTCGGCCATCGCGGCGCAGCCCGAATTCTCGACCAGTGAGAGTTTGAAGGACCTTATCGCGTTGACGGAGCAGAAGGAGCTGTTGGCGAAGGTCCTCGGGAAACGCGTCTCGGGCGGAGGTCCGTATGTGACCATAGGCGGCGAGCACGCCCCGGAGCTGGCCGGCTTCACGCTGGTCACCTCCGGATACCGGCTCGGCGGCCTCCGGGGCGTGGTGGGCGTCATCGGGCCGACACGGATGCCGTACGAGAAGGTGATCGCAATCGTGGACTACACCTCGTCCCTCGTAACACGCATGCTGGAGCCCTGAGGGCCCCGGCCGGAGTCGTATGGCCGACTACTACGAGTTGCTCCGCGTCGCGCGCGACGCGGGCCAGGAAGAGATAAAGAAGGCGTACCGCAAGGTCGCCCTGGAGTACCATCCGGACCGCAACGCCGGATCCAGGGAGGCCGAGGAGCGCTTCAAGGAGGTAACGGAAGCGTACGAAGTGCTCAGGGACCCGCAGAAGCGTGCCCGTTACGACCGGTACGGCAGGGAGGGGCTGCGGGGGCAGGGCGGTTTCGGGGGCGGCTTCGAGTTTTCCGACGCGCTGGAGGTCTTCATGCGTGACTTCGGGAACTTCGGCGGGTTCGAGAGCCTCTTCGGCGGGCGCCGCACAGGCAACCGGCCCGTGCGCGGCAAGTCGCTGCGGCTTCGCCTTCCCCTCACGCTGAAGGACGTTCGCACCGGCGCGTCGAAGAAGGTGCGCGTGGCGGTACTCGAGGGTTGCGACTCATGTGGCGGAACCGGGGTGAAGGGCGGCGCGAGCGCAATGCCGTGCGGCACGTGCCGGGGGTCCGGCGAGGAGCGCCGGGTCGAGCGGTCCGTCTTCGGCCAGTTCGTGAGCGTGGCCCCGTGCCGCCGCTGCCGCGGCGAAGGAACGGTGATCGCCGACTACTGCCCGGAGTGCAACGGCGACGGACGCGTGCGGGCTGACAGGCATATTCGGGTGAACGTGCCGGCCGGCGTGTCGTCCGAGAACTACCTGACGCTGCGCGGAGAGGGAAACGTGGGACCTCGCGGCGGACCCCGCGGGGATATTGTCGTCCTGCTCGAAGTCTCCGGGGACGAGCGCTTCAGGCGCGACGGGGATGACCTGGTCGTGGAGGTGCCGCTCACATTCGGCCAGGCAACGCTCGGAACCAGCCTGGAAGTGCCGACCGTGGAGGGGGGCACCACCCGGGTGGAGGTCCCGGCCGGTGTGCAGAGCGGCGAGGTGGTCCGCGTGAAGGGAGAAGGGCTCCCCGAGCTCAACGGGCGCCGCTGCGGCGACCTTCTGGTCCGGCTGGTCGTGTGGATCCCCGAGCGCCTCACCTCGGAGCAGGAACGGATCATCCGCAGGTTGCGCGAGGTAGAGGACTCGGCGCCGGAGAAGATCGATCCGGGGGGGCGGCGCGGGTTCTGGTCGAGGGTGAGGGAGGCGCTGGGGTAGGAGTCCGTGCCGCGAAGGGGCGCGTGGGTTCGCCTCAACGCCTCCACGGATTCTCTTCGGCCCCCAGTCTCCGGGCCTGCTCGGCCTTTATGGCCCATCTGCATACCTCGACCCGCGACGAGGGATCGAGGTCGACGGCCAGCGCCGCGAGGCTCTCCCACAGTGTCCGGGCAAGCCGGGGGCGGTCGGGCGCGTCCCCGGGGTCCGCCAGCACCACCCAGCTCTCCAGCAGCGGCGGGTCCGCACCTTCCTCGAGTCGCTCGAGTTTCACCTGCAGAAAGCGCAGGCGGTCTTGCGACTCGCCCGCCAACCTGCGGAGCTTTTCCACACTCAACGCAATGGCCGGCCGGCGGCGAAGGAGTTCCGCCCGCAGCTGCCGGACCGAGAGCAGGCCGGGGCCGCACCGCCGCAGGATGTCCACTACGCACTCGGTTGTTCCCGTCATGTTCCCTTGCGGTCTGGAGGGTGGTCGACAAAGGGGAGGAGGGCTACCGCCCGCGCCCGGTGGACCCGGCGGTGCGCCAGGCTCTTCTCCCGGGGGCCGCTGGTACTCTACCGGGTACCCGCCGTTGTCTCCATGCCAGAATGGGACCGCCGATGGATGGGACGCTGATTCGGGGCGGTATCCTGCCGTGCCTTCCCGCCTTCCGGTGCCCGGGGAGGGACATGCGCCGCCGGAGGCCGGGCTGCGCGCTGATCCGCGCCGCCCGATCTTTGGCCATATTGAAGGATTCGGGACACCACCAGCTGCCGCGTACGGAGGACACGGTGAAGAACTCGCTCAAGGACGCATTGCGATCGGATCTCAACGGCGCGCGGCGAGGAAGGGACCGGGAACGCACCCTGGTTCTTTCCACGGCGCTGGCCGAGGTGCGCAACAGGGAGATCGAGATGGGGGCCTCCCTGGACGACGAAGGCGTTCGCGGCGTCCTCGCCCGCGCCGTCAAGCAGCGTCTGGATGCGGCCGCGCAGATGAGGAGCGGCGGGCGGCCGGAGCTGGCCGAAAGGGAGGAGGCCCAGGCGACGATCCTGCGGGCCTACCTGCCGGAGGAGCTCTCCGCGGACGAGGTCCGCGAGATGGTGCGGGAGATCGTGGCCGGGGGCGCCGGGCACATCGGCGCGGTCATGTCCGCGCTGATGCCGCGGATCCGCGGGCGTTTCGAGGGCGGGGCCGCCTCCGCGATCGTCCGTGAGGAACTGAGCGGCGGCTGAGCCGGGCAGTCAGGATGTCCCGCCGCGCCCTCCACATCCTCGAATTCCGGAAGGTGCTGGAGTACGTGGCCCGGTTCGCCGCCACGCCCGGGGGCAGGGAAGCGGTGGTCGCCCTCCAACCGTTCGCGGACATCGATGAGGTTCGGATCCGGCTGGCCTCGGTGGATGAGACCGCACGATTCCTCACGGCGCACGACGACTGGGTGTTTCCGCCTGTCCCCGAGACCGCGGCGGCGATCGGACGTCTCGCCGTGGAAGGCTCGGTCCTGCCGTCGGAGGAACTGGCGGCGCTGGGCGGACTGCTGGGGGCGGGGAGCGCGGTGCGGAAAGCTCTTGCCGAGGGAGCCGGCGGATTGCCGACGCTCCTGGCGTTGAAGGACGTGCTCCTTGCCGTGCCCGGGCTCGAGACGGCGATCGGCCGTGCCGTGGATCCCCAGGGCGTCGTACTGGACGGTGCCAGCAGGGAGCTGGCACGTATCCGCGGACAGCTCGCCGGGGCCCACAACCGGGTCGTGGCCCATCTGGAGGGGTTGCTCGAAGGCGTGGACGAGCGGCACCGCGTCCCGGGGGCATCGGTCAGCATTCGCGAGGGCCGGTATGTGATCCCCCTGCGCCGGGAAGGCCGTCGCGCGGTGGGGGGATACGTCCACGACGAATCGTCTTCCGGGGCCACGCTCTTCGTGGAGCCGCCTTCTGCCATCGAGATGATGAATCGGGTGCGCGGACTGGAGCGCGCCGAAGCGCGGGAGGTCCTGAGGATTCTGCGCGACCTGAGCGAGCGGTGCCGCCCCTTGGCCGGCGCAATGGCCGATTCGCTCGGCGCACTGACCGAGATGGACCGGCGGGTGGCGCTGGCCCGGGCCGCGGGCCGCTGGGATGGGTGCGTCCCGGAAATGACGGACGGTCCCGTGTGCATCCGGGGTGGACGGCACCCTCTGCTGGTTGCCGCCGGGATCGAACCCGTCCCCTTCGACCTGGAGCTGGACCAGGATGAGGGAGTCGTGGTCGTGACCGGCCCCAACACCGGCGGCAAGACGGTCTTTCTTAAGTCGGTGGGGCTGGTGTCGGCCCTGGCCCAGTCGGGGGTGGTTCCCCCGACGGGCCCCGGAACCCGTCTGCCGGTCTTCACTTCCTTTTTCGCCGAGTCGGGGGACGGTCAGTCCATTGCCGACAGCCTGTCCACCTTCTCCGCCCACCTCCGCAGCCTCCGGACCATCCTCGAGAACGCGGAGTCCCGGTCTCTCGTCCTCATTGACGAACCCGGCGCGGGCACGGATCCGAGGGAGGGTGAGGCGCTGGCGCGGGCCCTCGTCGAGACGCTGGCCGAGCGCGGATGCACGGCGGTGGTGACTTCGCATCTGGGCGCTCTCAGGCGGCTCGCCGCTCCCGGCAACCGGATCGTCAACGCATCACTGCACTTCGACGGGGAGCGCCTGGCTCCCACGTACCACTTCACGAAGGGGCGTCCCGGGCGCAGCTACGGCCTGGCGATCGCCCGCGGCCTGGGCTTCCCCGAAGAGGTGCTGGACCGTGCGGAGGGCTACAGGGACCGTAGGGAAGCGCGGCTGGACGAGCTTCTGGACAGCCTGCAGGCGAAGGAGCGGAGAGTCTCGCGGACGCTTGCGGAACTCGACGGGGAGCGCGGCCGCACCGCCGCCCTGCGCGCCGAGGTGGAGGAGCGGGAGAAGCACCTCCGCCGCACCGAGCGCGAGCACTCCTCGCGGGCGCGGCGCCGGGCCCGCCGCATGCTCCTCGAAGCGCGTGCGAAGGTGGAAGCCGCGATCGCGGGTTTCGAGGAGCGGGCAAGGGAGGGCGTGGCGCTGCGAGAGGCAGCGCGCGCGGCGCGCAGGGAGGTGGAAGAGGCCGCCAGGGAGTTGGAGGAGTCCGCCGCCCCCGGGGCGGGCGGTGGTCTCCGCGCCGGGCCCGCCGCCGATTCCCGTGCGAACCCGGGCCTCGAGCCGGGCGCAAGGGTCCGCGTGGTCGATTCGGGAGCCCGCGGCACCGTGGTGGATGTGGAGGGGAGACGCGTCGTGGTGAACGTGGGTGGGATGCGGCTCAGGGTGGGATGTGCCCGGGTGGTCCGCGATGACGATGCTCAGGACGGTGCGGGACCGGCCCGGCCGGGCTGGACCGCCCCCGCGGCGGATCCGTCTGCCGAGGTGGACCTGCGGGGCCAGCGCGCCGACGAGGCCGAACTCTCCCTCTCCCGCGCGCTGGACGCGGCGTCGGTGGCCGACCTGCGCGAACTGCGGGTGATCCACGGCAAGGGAACCGGGGCGCTGCGCGAACGGGTGACCGCCGTGCTCGGCCGGGACGCCCGGGTGGAGCGCTTCCGCGCCGGAAAGCCGGGAGAGGGTGGCTTCGGGGTGACCGTGGTCAGGATCCGCTAGGATGATCCCGGACGACGTGGTCGAGGAGGTCCGTGCCCGGGCCGACATCGTCGGGGTGATCGGCGAATTCGTCCAGTTGAAGAAGGCGGGGAAGGAGTTCCGCGGGCTGAGCCCCTTCAAGCAGGAGAAGACACCCTCCTTCTACGTGATTCCCGCCAAGGCCTTCTTCCACGATTTTTCCTCCGGCGAGTCGGGCGATGTCTTCTCCTTCCTGATGAAGCACCAGGGGATGAGCTTCACCGACGCCGTGAAGTACGTGGGTGCCCGCAGCGGAGTCGATGTCCGCGAGGTAAGCGGGCGCGGGAGGGACGATCCCTGGCGACCGTACTACGAGGCGTCCGCCTACGCCAACTCGTTCTTCCAGGAACGGCTCCGGGAGTCGGAGGGCGGGGAGGCCGCCCGGGCCTATCTCGAGGGGCGGGGAATCGACGGGGAGGCGGCGGAGCGCTTCGGACTGGGGTACGCACCGGACGAATGGGGCGCCTTCCGGGAGGCGGCTTCGGTCCACGGCCTGGATGAAGGGATGCTGCTCGAGCTGGGCCTCCTCAAGAAGAGCGAGAAGGGCGGCGATCCCTACGACGCCTTCCGCAACCGCATCGTGTTCCCGATCGAGTCGGTTGCGGGGCGTGTCCTGGCTTTCGGCGGCCGCCTCCTCGGGGAGGCGGGCAGGGGGTCGCCCAAGTACCTCAACTCGCCTGAGAGTCCGATCTTCTCCAAGGGCGAGGTCCTGTACGGGCTGAGCTGGGCCCGCAACCACATCCGCCGGGATGCCTCCGCCCTTGTCGTCGAGGGCTTCATGGATGTGGTGTCGCTGGCCGCGGTGGAGATCCGCAACGTGGTCGCACCGCTGGGAACGGCCCTCACCACCATGCATGCCCGGACCCTGAAGCGATACACCACACAGGTACGCCTCCTCTTCGACAGCGACCCGGCCGGACTGCGGGCGACCTTTCGTGCCGCGGACACGCTCCTGGGCCAGGGGCTCCACGCATCGGTGGTTACGCTCCCGGACGGCGAGGATCCGGATTCGGTGGCGCGAGCCGGAGGCGCGGAGGCCGTTCGGGGCTTCGTGGCCCAGGCCGTTGATGTGCTGGACCGCAAGATCGCCATGCTGGAGGAGCGCGGCTGGTTCGATTCGATCGAAAAGACCCGCCGGGCGCTGGACCGGCTTCTCCCGACGCTGCGGGCGGCCCGCGACCCGCGGCTGCGCGACATCTACCTGACACGGGTGGCGGAGCGCACCGGGGTCCGGAGGGAGACCCTCGTGGAGGAGATGCGGATGGCGTCGGCGCCTCCCCGTCGAAGCCGTGCGGCCCCCCTGCGAAGGCGCCCGGCACCGCGCTTTCATGGCCTCGGGGAGGAGCGAACCCTGCTCCTCGTGCTCATCAAGGACCGTGACTGGATCGATAAGGTCGTGGAACGCATCGGCCCGTCGGATTTGGAGGACGGGGACTACCGTGTAATCTTCGAAGAGTTGATCGCCGACCCGGAACTCGACACGCTCCCGGAAGGCACGCCGCCTGAAACCGTTCGCCGCTTCGAGCAACTCATGGCCGATCCGGAAACACTGACCTCGCCGGAGGAAGTCTTCGGCGATGCCGTCGGCAGGATCGAGGGAAACCGGATCGATCGCCGGCTCACCGCGAACGCCGAGGAACTGCGCCGTGCCGGACCCGAGGAACAGGGCAGGCTGGTCCGGGATAAACAGGAACTGATGAAGGAGAGGCAGGCCCTGCCGGTCGATTGGCGCAGATCCGGCAGGATGCTGTCGGCTATCGGAAGAATCCCACAGGAGGGAGAAGACGGAAAGTGACGGTCGAGAGCGGCGCGGTCTCCAGCCGCCTGCTGGAGCTTCAGACCATGGATGCGAGAATCCGGGAAACACGCGACCGTATCGAAGCATACGGTCCCCTGCTGGAAGAGGTGGAAGCGCCGGCCCTTGAGTTGGCCGAGGAAGCCGGGGTGACCGAAGGCAGGGTCCGCGACCTGCGGCTGGAGGAGCGCCGGCTGCGGCTGGCGGCCGAGGACAAGACGGTCCGGGTGCAGCGGCTCGAAGAGCGACTGAAGCTGGTGCGGACGGTCCGCGAGGAAGCGGCGGTTCAGGCTGAACTGGGGCTGATGCGGAGGGCGCTGGACCAGGAGGAACAGGAGGTGGTGAACCTGCTGGATCAGATTTCGCGGTTCGAGGAACGGCTGGCGGGCCAACGGGCCGCCATGGAGCAGGCCCGCGCCGCCGTGGACCCCCGCAGGGACGAGCTTCTGGCGGAGCGGGAGCTGGCCCGGTCGGAGGCCGCCACGCTGGAACGGAGCCGCAAGGCAATCGCCGCCGCGATCGACCCCAGGTATCTGCGCGTCTACGACCACCTCGCCCGTGGGGGGCGTCGCAGTGCCGTGGCCAGCATGACCGAGGACGGGGCGTGCGGATCCTGCTTCTCGGTCATCCCGCTGCAGCTCCAGAACGAAATCCGCACCCGTGCACCGCTGGTCCGGTGCGAGGCCTGCGGGTTGATCGTGACCTCGCCCGTGGCGGCGGTGGAGTCGGAGGCGACCGAAATGGAGGCGGCCGACCCCCCGCGTGGCCGGTGAGCCCCGGCGGCTCCCGGAACCCCGGCCAGCCCGGAGCCTCGCCACTCCCGGTGCACGCGCGGCTCCATTCCCCGGCCGTCGGCGGGTGAGTCCGGCCCCCTCCGCCGCCGATTCCGGGTTTCATCCGCGGCCCGTCTGGGAGCTCCGTCCCCCTCCGGACCCGTACGCGGTTCGGGAACTGCAACGCAGCCTCAGGCTTCCCACACCCCTCTGCAGACTGCTGGCCGTGCGCGGACGAGACACCCCGGGGGCCGCGAAGTCCTTCCTTCGCCCCCTCCTGGAGGCCCTGCACGACCCCGCCGGGCTGAGGGATGCCGGGACGGCGGCGCGCCGGCTGGCCCGCGCCGTGAAACGCCGCGAGATGGTGGTGGTGCATGGGGACTACGACGTGGACGGTATCGGCGGGGCCGCGCTGCTGACAGCCTGGATCCGGGAGCTCGGAGGAAGGGCGGAGGCCATCGTGCCCGACCGGCTGGAGCACGGCTACGACCTCTCGCGGGCCGGGGTGAGGAGGGCGGTGGATCAGGGCGCCTCCGTGCTGGTGACAGTGGACTGCGGGATCGTGGCCCTCGAACCGGTGCGGCTCGCCTCCGAGGCCGGGATGGACGTGATCGTGACCGACCATCACGCGCCGGGCCCCGGTCTTCCCGGCGCCTTGGCCGTCGTCAACCCCAGACTCCCGGGGTGTCCGTATCCCAACGCGGATCTCTGCGGCGCCGGAGTCGCATTCAAGGTCGGCCAGCTCCTCGCGCGCAATCTGGGCCGGCCCGCCGACGAGAGCTGGGAGTACCTGGACCTGGTGGCGCTGGCGACGATCGCCGACCAGATGCCGCTCCGCGGAGAGAACCGGATTCTGGCACGGTATGGCCTGCGGGCGCTGGCGCGGACCCGCCGGCCGGGGCTCGTGGCCCTCATGGAGTCCGCGAAGGTGAAGCCGGGGAACGATGTCGAAGCGGGTGCGGTGGCTTTCGGGCTGGGTCCGCGCATCAACGCGGCGGGGAGGGTGGGAGACGCGGAGGCGGCGCTGCGGCTGCTCCTTACGACGGATGTTGACGAAGCGCGCCGGTTGGCGGGGGTGCTGGAACGCAACAACAGCGAGCGCCGCGATCTGGAGAAGAGGACCACGGACGAGGCTCTCGCCGCGTTGGGGCCGGCGTACGATCCCTCCCGGGACCGGGCCGTTGTCATCGCGGGGGACGGCTGGCACCCGGGGGTGATCGGCATCGTCGCGTCGCGGGTGGTAGAGCGGATCCACCGCCCCGCCATCGTGATCGCGCTGGACGGGGAGGCGGGGCGCGGCAGCGGCCGGTCGATTCCCTCATTCGACCTGCACGGCGCGATCTCCGCATGCGCCGGGCACCTCGCGCGCTTCGGCGGCCATCACCAGGCCGCGGGGCTCGACATTCGCCGCGACCGCGTCGACGCCTTCCGGGAAGCGTTCCTGGCCGTGGCCCGCGACCGCCTGGGGAGCGCGGAACCGCGCCCCGCGCTGGATGTGGATCTGGAGATCGGCCTGGACGAGGTGACCCTCGATCTGAGCCGCTACACCCGCTATGCGGGACCCTACGGCCGCGGCAACCCCGAACCGGTCTTCATGGCCCGCGGCGTCCGCATCGCCGGGACCCCGCGGGTGCTGAACGGCGGGCATCTGAAGTTCCTCATGGAGCACGGCGGAAACCGACTGGGTGCGATCGGGTTTCGTCTCGCGGACCGGGTTCCGTTGGAGATGCTGCGAAGCGGACCGGTGGACGTCGCCTTCAATCTCCTAGAGAATACCTTCAGGAACTACACTACGGTCGAGGCGAAGGTCGTGGACGTCCGGCCGCGCGGGTGATCCGGAGTCCGATGGTGCAGGACGCCGCAACCCGCGGTTGCCCGATCCGAACCCAGCGAAGAGCCGGGAGCGAGCCCAGGTGCGAATCATTGCCGGCAAGTGGAAGAGCCGCAGGCTGATCCCGGCTCGGGACCGGGCGGTCCGGCCGACCACGGATAGAGTGCGCGAGGCGTGGATGTCGATCCTCGCCCCCCGAATCGAAGGCTCGGCGGTGGCCGACCTCTTCGCGGGGTCCGGGGCACTCGGGCTGGAAGCGCTGAGCAGGGGCGCATCCCACGTCACCTTCGTCGAACGGAGCCGCAGGGCGCTTCAGGCTCTTCGGCGCAACATCCGCGCGCTGGGCGCGGACGGCGACACGACGGTGGTGCACGGGGATGCGCTGGCACATCTGGCCGCCCTGGACCCGCTCCGTTGCGACCTCGCGCTGGCCGATCCGCCCTACGGCCGGGGCTACGCGTCCGATCTAGTCTCCCGGTTTGCAAGGCGGCCCTTCGCCCGCGAACTCTGGGTCGAACACCATGTCACGGACGTGCTCCACTCCGACATCTCCTTGTGGCAGCGCAGGTACGGGGACACCGTGCTCACGGCGGTCGCACTTCCGCACGGAGCGGCCCGGGACCAAGACCGCCTCCGGAGGGCCGCGACGGTGCCGGCATCCCGAAGGAGTTGATTCCCCTTGCAGACAGGTGACTTCCCATGAAGACGCACGGTCCCATCGTCGCCGTCTACCCCGGCTCGTTCGACCCGGTCACCCTCGGCCACGAGGATGTGGTCCGGCGGACGCTCCGCTTCTCCGACCGCCTGATCGTGGCGGTCGCCGGGTTTTCCACGCAGCCGAAGCGAAGCCTGTTCCCGGTCGCGGAGCGGCTGGAGATCCTCAAGGAGGTGTTCGGCGGCGAGCCTAGGGTGGAGTGCGTCGCCTTTTCGGGGCTCCTCGTCGACTTCGCCCGCGACATCGGGGCCCGATTCATCATCCGGGGACTGAGGGCCGTATCGGACTTCGACTACGAGTTCCAGATGGCGCAGATGAACCGCGAACTGTGGGACGAGGTCGAGACGATCTTCCTGACGCCCGAAGTTCACTACTCCTTCCTCTCCGCCTCCCTGGTGCGGGAGGTGGCCGCGCTCGGCGGCGACGTCAGCACCTTCGTCTCGCCGCTGGTGCTGCAACGGCTGAAGCGCCGCTTTTCGTGACCTTCACCGAGCGTCTGGCGGCACGCGCGCGGCGTCTCAGGCGCAGGATCGCCTTCCCGGAGGGTGACGATCCCCGGGTGGCGAAGGCGGTGGCCGTGCTGGGCCGCCGGGAGATTGTGGAGCCCGTGGTAGTCCGGGCGGGGGAGGAAGGGACTCTCGCCCGTGCGGTTGCCATGCTCGCGGGGGGCAGGGTGGACGGTGTGGTGGTGGGGGCGGTCCACACCAGTGCGGAGGTGATCCGGGCGGGGCTGGACGGGGTGGGGCTGAGGCCTGGAGTGCGCACCCTGTCCTCGTCGTTCTTCATGGAGGTGAACGACTTCCGGGGCCGCGGGACCGAAGTGCTGACCTTCACGGACGCGGGGGTGGTTCCCGAGCCGGGACCTCGCCGGCTGGTGGAGATCGCCCGGGAGGCGGTCCGGGTCCGCCGCCTGGTGGTCGGCGACGAACCGCGCGTGGCTTTCCTCTCCTACTCGACGCTGGGGAGCGCGGGCGGCCGTTGCGTCGAGCGGGTCCGCGAAGCGGTCCGGCGCTTCCGCGCTGCGTGTCCGGAGGTGCCCGCGGACGGCGAACTGCAGGCGGACGCGGCTCTGATCCCCGGGGTTGCCGCCGCCAAGGCGCCGGGGTCCGAGGCCGCTGGCCGGGCCAACGTCCTGGTCTTCCCCTCGCTGGATGCGGGCAACATCGCGTACAAGCTGGTGGAGAGACTGGCGGGCGCGACGGCTCTGGGGCCCATTCTGCAGGGCCTGAGCGCCCCGTTGAACGACCTGTCGCGGGGTGCGTCGGTGGCGGACATCACCCATGTCGCCGCTATCACGGCGCTGATGGCCGGTGGGGACCGCTGAGGGAGGATGTGAATGGGAGTGAGCCGTCATGGACCCGCGTGCGCCGATCAGAGACCCTCCACCAGCTCGTAGACGGCCACGCTCTGCTCGTCGAACTCTCCTCTTTCAAGCAGAAGCACCCAGCCCGGGCCCGCGTCGAGAAGGGTCCGGCCTGACGGGATCATGAGGCGGTGGAGCCACGTGCCGTCCGGACCCAACAGGTGGAACTCCGCGCGACCCCCCAGGTCTCGCCAGGAGTGCGGCACCACCCACACGCCGCCATCCGGTAGCGGCAGGAGCCCTCTCGACACGTAGGCGGGAAAACGCTCCGGCAGACCGTCGCGAATCTCCGGCCACCTTTCCCTTTCGAAGCTTCGGCGCTCCTCGGCCGTTTCGTACCCGGCCAGGTAGGCGTCGCGGTAGCGGTTCAGGTGCTCGCGCGTGACTTCGAGGTCCGGACCGTTCCATCTCGCGACTCGCGTGACGCGGCCGGTCCAGTCGACCTGTTCCAGTTCGTAGTCGTCCGCCGAACCGTACCACACGCCCGCGGCCGTGACCGCGAAGGCCATGTCCCTCCCCCACGTCAACGGCATGGAGGCACCATACTCCGTGTAGATGTAGCGCTCCGTCCCGGGGATGCCCGAGCGCAGGGCGGCCACGCTGTCGTCGCGCTCCCAACTCAGCGACATCTCCCACCGGTATCTGGTACCCATGGCCGCGGTGAGCTCCCACTCGGTGTCCGGCCAGGCTGCGAACACCATGTCGCCGCGCGGCGAGCATGCGGGTGCCCCGTACGGGCCCGCCTCGCCGAACAACCGCGTATCGACGACGCCGCCGGCCGAATCGAGTTCGGTGATTCTGTCGAGTTGCCAGTCGAATGTCGTGACGGCCGCTCCCGGGCAGCCTCGGAGCAGCCAGAGTCCCCGATACTCGCCCGGCCCCTCCCCCTCGCGTCCGCTGGTCCACACATGCCGCCCGCCAACGTCGTACATCCGGACCTCCCGGCTCTGCTCGTCCGCGACGACCACGCTACCGTTCTCAAGCCGGACGGCGCCCGAGACGTTGCCGAAGAGGTACTCCTCGGGGCCGTCGAGCAAGCCCACCCTAACCAGCGGCTCGTCGGCGAGCGCCAGGTCCGCCTCGCAGGGGGAATCGCTCTCGACAATCGTCTGAGCCGCGATTCGGGAGATCGCCGCAGCAACTTGGGCGTCCCGGCTCTCGGTCGCCTCAGGGGTGCGGTTCTCTTCGGCGTCCCGGCCCTCGTACCTGGCAATCGCAAGATCCTGGTAGGCGACCGTAAGATCCTGGTAGGCAACCAGCTGTTCCAGATAGATCCTTCGGAGGGAATTCAGTTGGCCGATGACATCCCGGGTCACATCATGGGAGTCCGGACTGTCGGTTGGAGGCTCCGCCACCTCCGTGAATTCGCAGCTCAAAGCGACCGGAAGAACGAGCGTCGCGGTGGGGAGGCGGATCGCGTTCATGTGGGGTGCTCCTGAACCGGAATGAGGCCGGAAGTCCAAGAACCGTCATTTGGTGGGACATTCTGCACGGGCTCACGGTTGCACCGGGGGCCGGCCGCGGTCCGGAGACCCGAGATCGTCGATCCCGGGCGATTCTGCCACCCGCAGGGCGTCTCGCCGCTCTCGGTGCTCGCGCGGGTCCATGCACGGAATGCTATACTTGTTACGGCCCCGGACAACTTCGCCCGCACCCCTGCCACTCCACCGATCGAGTCCATGTCCCTTACGCAACGGATTGCCGGACGGACCGTCGTGTTCGAAGTCGACGGGCAGTTGATCGTCGGCAACCGCCACGAACTCAAGCGCAGGATGCTCGCCGCCCTCGCGGACGGGACGCGCGGCTTCGTCATCGATTTCTCCCGGACCGAGTACATCGACTCGTCGGGGCTGGGCGCGCTGGTCAGCCTGTCGAAGGAGGTCCGGGCGGAGGGTGGCGAGCTGCGGCTGGCCTCCCTCGACGAGGACCTGCGGACCCTCTTCGAACTGACCGGACTCGACACCTTCTTCCGGATCTCGGACGACGCGGAGGAAGCCCGGCGCACGATCACCACGAACACGCCCTCATAGCCTGCGGCCGCCGGGAAGGTAGCCCCCGGCCAGGTCCCTGTTCCGTTCTCCCGCTCCTGCCGTACCACCCGCATGAGCCGCGTGTTGTTCGGCTCCTCGTCCGACCCCCTGCCACCGCCTGCTTCATGGCCGGTTCGGAGGCACCGGGCACGACCCGGAAGATCCGAGCGACACCGACGACTGCCATTTGAACGAACTCGTGGTCTGTCCCTTCGAAGGGATGGAGGAAAGCACGACGGCCGACAGGCGGAGTTGGAAGGGAGTGGCGGCGGCAACGGGGAAGGTCACGCTCTCGGTGCGGGACAGCGTGCATCCGACGGCGAAAGACAGCGCCGACGTACGGGTGTTCGGACGGGGATGGTGGAGCATCGGCCAGATCCCGGTGAGGGACGGGTTCGTGCGGGGAGCGTACCTGCAGACCGATTTGCGGCCGGGAACGGCGTTGCTGTTGGGGGCGAACGCGAGCGCCGGGGGATCGCTGCACTTCGACGACACCTTCGAGGGCGACTCCACGGCGGATTCCTTGTCGTCGGCGGTGCTCGACCAGATCATGGAGGGGCCGAACCGGGGCTACTGGTACGTGGCCGAGCAGGACTACAGGGTGGACAGGCGGTGACACATCAACAAGCGGCTCGACTCGCTGAAGGGACCGAAGGAGCTTCCCGACGCCGCCCACGGCGACACCGTGAACCATTGGACGTACCTTGCCCGCCGGGGCTACGATCCCGCCGACCTGAAGGCGGGCTTGAAGGCCCACGAGCGCTACGGGCGAAACGGCAAGGAACCAAGGCCAGATTCTGCTGGCGCTGCACCCCATCACCTGCGGCGACGGCGGGAGGCTGGCGGAACGGCTCGTGGCCGACACCGAGGCCAAGGCGATGGACCTTCGCAGCGAGATCGAGGACAACGCATGGGTGGCCGCCGTGGCCGACGGGCTGGAGAAGGCGATGGACGCGGACGGAGACTTGCGGCTCACCTATGCGATCGTCTGGCGGTTCGCCATGGGCCGCTGTCCGGAGGACAAGGCCCGCTTCGAGAACTGGCTTCTGGGCTGGCTTCGGAAGGACTACGCGGCCGAGCTCGAGGGCAGGCCCCATGCGACAATGTCCATCCTTACAGCCCTGGCGCTTTCGACGAACCCGGAGGTGAACGCGCTCACGCGCGACATGACGCTGGACACCCGGCTCACTCGGGTGGACGCCCGGCTCACTCGGGCCACGCGCGAACTTGCCGCCAACATCGCCCGGCGGTGCGGGCTGATCTGCGGCGAGCACAACCTTGAGAACTTCATGGCCTGGAGGCGGTGCGACGAGGGCTGACCAACGGCTCCCGGCCCGCGCCGTTGGTGGCCGGGAGCCGGCCTGCCCGGTGCAGGCCTGGTTGACTTTGGACGATTCCTCGCCGTGATTCACGCCTCAGACACTCTGCCGGGGCCGGCAAGGCACATCGTAGCGCGAATGGCAGCGCTGTTTTCGTCCGAGAAGCAACGAAGAGCGGAGCCCAACAGAAACAGAAAGTATAGCGAACATGACATTATGTAAAGTTGAGTTTACAGTGTGGTCGGTCAAGCGTAGTGGTCCGGCGTCTGCCACCGTGCTGGAATACCTCGACCGGGCGAGTGGCGACCGGGGAGCGCCCATCGACGTCGTGCGGGCGAGCTGAGGCGCGCGCCGGTGTCCCACCGCCGCCCCAAGCGCTCGCTGGGCCAGAACTTCCTGGTCGACCCCAACCTTCAGCGCAAGATCGTGGCGGCGGTGGAAGCGGGACCGGGCGAACCGGTTCTGGAGATCGGGCCGGGCAGGGGCGCGCTGACCGCGCACCTGGCCCGTCGCGAGGTGCGCCTCACGACCGTGGAGCTGGACGACGGACTGGCCGCCGAGCTTTCGTCGCGGTTCGCGGGAAACCCCCGGGTCGAGGTGGTGCACGGTGACGTGCTGGCGCTGGAGCTTCCCGCGCTGGCGGGGGACTGGCCACGCACGACGGTGGTCGGGAACATCCCGTACAACATCACGACCCCCATCATCTTCCGTCTGCTGCGGCTCCCCTACCCGCGCGACATCGTGCTGACCGTGCAGGCCGAGGTGGCCGCGCGGATCCTGGCCGGACCGGGTACCCGCACCTACGGCGCCCTCTCGGTGGGCGTCCGGCTGCACGCGAGGCCGGCCAGGATCTGCAAGGTGCCGCGATCCGCATTCCGGCCGGTGCCGCGCGTGAACTCCGTGGTTCTCCGGATCACTCCGCGCTCGCCTCCGCGGCTGACTCCCGCCGCCGCCGCGGACGTCCGTGTCCTTACACGGGCGGCCTTCTCGTGGCGCCGCAAGCAGCTGGGCACGATCCTCACCCGGCACGCGGACCTTCGCGTTCCTCGCGAAATCGGGGAACGCGTGCTGGCACGATGTTCCCTGGCTCCCGCGCTGAGGCCCGAACAGCTGTCGCCGGATGACTTCATCGCGCTCGCGGCCGCCCTCCAATCCGCCTCGTCCGCGCTGTCGCCCCCGGCACGCGGCACTCGTGCGGATTAGCCCCGGGACTGCTAGCTTTCAGCTTGTGAACGAATTCACAAACCGGGTCCCAGCCGCCACCGTTCGGCGCCTGTCGCTCTACCTCCGGTTCCTCGAGGACTTCGGGCGCTCGGGCGTGACGAGCGTCGCCAGCAACGCCCTCGCGGAGCGTGGAGGAACCACCGCCGCGCAGGTGCGCAAGGACCTGTCGTACCTGGGTTCCTACGGGAAGCGCGGCCTGGGCTACTCCGTGGAGGAACTCACCCGCGTGCTGAGGACCGTACTGGGCCTCGACACGGTGTGGCGGGTCGCGCTGCTCGGTGCCGGGCGCATCGGCACGGCGCTCTTCGAATACGAGCCGTTTCGCCGCCGCGGCTTCCATATCACCGCCGTCGTCGACAACGATCCCGCCAAGGTCGGCACCCGTCTGGGCCACATCCTCGTCCGGGCAGAACACGAGATGGAGTGCGTCCTGCGCGAGGAACGAATCGACCTGGTGATCGTCGCGGTGCCCGCGCCGGCGGCGCAGGGGCTTGTGGACCGCGTGGTGGCGGCGGATGTCAAGGCGGTGCTGAACTACGCACCGGTGCAGTTGCATCTCCCCGAAGACGTGGCGCTCAGGAACGTGAGCATGCTCGTCGAGCTGGAGAGTCTCTCGTACGCCCTCACGCGCGCCGCGGACTGCTAGTGTGGTGGCCGTGGCCGACCGCCTCCCCGCGCGCCGCCGCTCCCTGCTGCGCGATGCCTGGGCGTTGCTGGAACAGGGGCCGCGCGAGACCGGCGAGGTTGCCCGCCGCGTGCTGGGCCTCAACGGCCACCCGGGCGCGGCCTCGGCCGCCGTCTTCGCGCTGCTGGGCGGCGACGATCGTTTCGAGGTCGACGGCGAAGGCGTTTGGAGTCTGCGCTGCGGGTCCCGGCGGCCGGGCCCGCCCCTCTCCCGGCTCTGCTACGCGGTCGTGGACGTCGAGACGACGGGGGGCCGCTACGAGGGGGGGCACCGCATGACCGAGGTGGCGGTCGTGGAGGTGCGGGGCGGGATGGTGGGGGAAGTCTTCGAGACGCTGCTGCAACCGGGCCGTCCCGTCCCGCGGCGGGCCGTTTCGCTGACCGGGATCACCGACCGCATGCTGGCCCGGGCGCCCACCTTCGACGAAGTGGCGGAGGAGGTCTTCCGCCGGATCGCCGGCCGGGTCTTCGTCGCCCACAACGCCGGCTTCGACTGGGGGTGGCTGCGTGCACAGCTGGGCGATGCGCTGGGCGATGTCCCCGAGGTGCATCGCCTCTGCACGATCAGCCTGGCGCGACGCCTCGTTCCCGAGCTGCGCCGGCGCAACCTGGACGCGCTGGCGGAGTTCTTCGACGTTCCCATCGCCCGGCGTCACCGCGCCCGGGGCGACGCCCTCGCCACCGCCCGCGTCCTGCTCCGGTTGCTGGATCGCGCGGAGTCCCTGGGAATCGGAGACCTGCGCTCACTGAAGCGGTACCGTCCACCCCGGACCGCCCGTCGGCAGGGAGACCTTTTCGCGTCCGACGGCCGCGGGAGTCGGGTGCGGGCTCCGCCGCGGAGATGACCCCGCACGTGCCGCGTGCGCTCTCCTTCTGGTATAATTCCTGGGCGCAGCCTGCCGCCCATGGAGATGTTCGACACCGCCCGACAACACCCGCAACCCAAGGACCCTACCGTGCCCCACCCCGCCCGCACACCCGTGATCGTGGACGGAGTCCGCACCCCCATCGGGAGGTTCCTCGGAGGTCTGAGTCCCCTCTCGGGGCCCGAACTGGGTGCCGTGGCGGTTCGCGAGGCGGTGGCGCGGGCCGGGATCGACGCCGCGGAGATCGACGAAGTCATCATGGGGAACGTGGTTGGCGCCGGTTCCGGACAGGCCCCGGCCCGCCAGGCCGCCGTGAACGGGGGCGTTCCCGCCAAGGTCCCCGCGGTCACTGTCAACAAGGTGTGCGGCTCGGGTCTCAAGGCGGTCATGCTGGCCGCGCAGGCGGTTCGGGCGGGCGACGCGAGGCTGGTCGTGGCGGGCGGCTTCGAGTCGATGTCGAATGTGCCCTACTACCTGCGGGGCATGAGGGGTGGTGTGAAGTTCGGGGACCGCACGGTGCAGGACGGGCTCGTGCACGACGGGTTGTGGTGCTCCTTCGGGATGTGCCACATGGGAGGACATGCCGAATACACGGCGGCGAAGGCAGGCATCACCCGGGAGGAGGCGGACTCCTTCGCGCTTGCTTCCCACCGGAAGGCCGTGGCCGCGATCGACGACGGCGGCTTCGGGCCGGAGACGGTGCCGGTGACGGTGGAGACCCGTCGCGGCGCGGTGGTGGTGGACAGGGACGAATGTCCCCGCCGGGACACCTCGCTCGAGGCACTCGGCCGACTGCGCCCGGCCTTCCCCCGCGATGCGCCCCAGGGGCTGGACCAGCTGGTCGTAACGGCCGGAAACGCGCCCGGGCTCAACGACGGCGCATCGGCCCTGGTCGTGGCCAGCCGGGAGTACGCGGCGGCGCACGGTCTTGCCTGGCGCGCGGTAATTACCGGGTACGCCGCCGGCGGCACCGAACCGCGCGACCTCTTCTTCGCCCCGGTCGAGGCCGTGCGCAACCTCATGAGGCGTGAAGGGACCGGGATCGGGGACTATGAACTGGTGGAGATGAACGAGGCCTTCGCGGTGCAGGCGATCGCGGACATGCGGGAGCTGGAACTGGACCCCGGGCTGGTGAACGTACGGGGCGGCGCGGTCGCCTTGGGACACCCGATCGGGGCGTCGGGCGCGCGCATCCTGGTTACCTTGCTGGGGGCCATGACGGAGCGCCGGGCGGAGACGGGGATGGCCACCCTCTGTCTCGGAGGCGGCAACGCGGTCGCCCTGTCGGTGCGCATGAACTGAAAGAGGAAACGCGGCTAGTGAAAACGACTACGGAGCTGATCGTCATTCCCGAGGCGGAGGACCGCCGAACGGCGCCCTTTTCGCGTGTGCTCACGGCCAACCGACCCGTCGCGCTGTCGCTGGCGGTCCTGGTCTTCGCGGTTCTCACGGCGCTGGGAGCACACATCGCCGTGCCGCTCGGCTTCACGCCCGTGCCGATGACCCTGCAGACGCTCTTCGTGCTGCTCGCGGGGTTGCTGCTCGGTCCCGCCGCCGGTGCGGCGTCACAGCTGATATACCTGGGCCTCGGCGTGACCGGGGTACCCGTGTTCGCGATGGGTGCCGCCGGCCTGCCCTGGCTCTTCGGGCCGACCGGCGGCTACCTAATGGCTTTCCCCGCCGCAGCTGCGCTGGCGGGCTGGATTGCCGGGCGGGACGGTCACCGGATACGGACGGGCGCGGCGCTCGTTGCAGCCACGGCGCTCATCTTCACCCTGGGCGCCGACTGGCTGTCGGTGGTCACGGAACTCGGTTCCCGCGAGGTCTTCGCCGCGGGCGTGCAACCGTTCCTCCCGGGGGCGTTGATCAAGGCGGGCATCGCCTGGGTCGTGGCGCGGCAGACCGTCGCCCGGACGCTCCGGAGTCGGTCGCGCTGAACCCCTGCGCGAACCTTCTGCCCGAGAAGAGCCAATTCTTCCGCATTCTGATCCGCGTGGGGGGCTTCGCCGTTCTCCTGGCTGCCATCCTCTTCGTCATCGCCCTGCCTCTGGGAATGCCCGAGAGCCTGGCCCAGCTGGGCGCACTGCAACTCGTCGCCGCCGTCGTCGCCAGTGTCGTGGTCCTGCGCCTGGACGGGGGGAGGTCGCTGCCCGCCATCGGACTCCCGCGGGTGGGTGCCGCCCGGGGTCTGGCCGCGGGAATGCTGCTGGGCGTCACCATCGTCATGCCGGCCGTGGCCATCGCCGTGGGGGTGGGTGGACTCCGCTACGGTGCCGATGCCGGCACCTGGATCGAGTATGCGGCTACGGGTTTCTGGACCGGTCTCGTCCTGCTGATCGTGGCCGCCGGGGAGGAGATCGCCGTCCGCGGGTATCCCCTGCGGGTACTCGTGGAACGCTGGGGTCCGTGGCCGGCCCTCGCCGTCACCTCGGCGATATTCTCGGTTCTCCACGGGGCCAATCCGCACGTGGGGGGCGTGGCGCTTCTGAACATCCTGTTGGCGGGCGTCCTCCTGGGCCTCGTCTGCCTGAAGACGGGGGACCTGTGGTGGGCGACCGGCGTTCACACCGGTTGGAACCTGGCGACGGGGTTTCTCGCCGACCGCCCGGTGAGCGGCATTCGGCTTGTTGACGCTCCGTTGATCGAGGTGTCAGCCGGTGGCGCGGGGCTGTGGACCGGGGGCGAATTCGGCCTTGAAGGCGGCCTTTCGGCGACCCTCGCGCTGGGCTTGGCGATCCTGATCGTGGCGCGCACGGCCGTGGTGCCCTCACGTTTGCTGGAAAGACCACCCGCACCAGTCAGAGAGAGGGGATGAACTTCGAACGAGTAGCAGTGGTCGGCGCGGGGACCATGGGGAACGGCATCGCCCACGTCTGCGCGCTGGCCGGGATCGAGGTCACGCTCGTGGATTCGGATCCGGCCGCGCTCGATCGCGGCGTGGCTACGGTCGACCGCAACCTGCAGCGGCAACTGTCGAAGGGACGGATCTCGGATGCGGAGCGCATCCGGGCGCTGGACCGCATCGTTCCCGCAACCGAACTTCGGCTCGCGGGCGGCGCCGGATTGGTGGTGGAGGCCGTGCCCGAGGTCGCCGCCTTGAAATTCGACGTCTTCGAACAGCTCGACCGGCTCGCGCCCGGCGACGCCATCCTGGCCTCGAACACCTCGTCGATTTCGATTACCGCGATCGCGGCCCGCACGTCGCGTCCCGGACAGGTCATCGGGATGCACTTCATGAATCCGGTCCCGGTCATGAAGCTGGTGGAGGTGATCCGCGGTCTGCGCACCGACGACGCCACGGTGGAAGCGGTGATGGAGTTCTCCGCGGCACTGGGCAAGACCCCCGTGGAGGTGCGCGACTTCCCGGGCTTCGTCTCCAACCGGGTCCTGGCCCCGATGATCAACGAGGCCGTCTTCGCTCTCATGGAGGGAGTGGCGGAGGCGGAGGCCATCGACACGGTCATGAAGCTCGGGATGAACCATCCCATGGGGCCCCTCGCCCTGGCCGACCTTATCGGGCTCGACACCTGCCTGAACATCCTCGAGGTGCTGCACGGGGAGCTGGGCGACGATCGCTACCGTCCCTGTCCCCTGTTGCGCCAGTACGTGGCGGCGGGGTGGCTGGGGCGCAAGGCGGGGCGGGGCTTCCACGACTACGAATCGGGCCGCTGACGGTGCTGACCGCCGAACAGCGCGAGATTCGCGACCTGGCGCGCGACTTCGTAGAGGGCGAGATCGTACCCCGGGCCGCTTCGTGGGACCGTGACGGCGCCTTCGAAAGGGAGATTCTCGACAAGCTCGCCGCCCTGGGGTTCATGGGAATGCTGGTCCCCGCGGACTACGGGGGCCTGGAATTCGATGTTCCCACCTACCTGGTTGCGCTGGAGGAGATCGCGCGCGGCGACGCCGCCCTGGCCCTGACGGTGGCGATCCAGAACGGGCCCGTCCCCCACCTGCTTCTGGCGCACGGGAGCGAAGCTCAAAGGGCCGAATGGCTGCCGGCGCTCGCGGCGGGAGAGAAGATCGCCGCCTTCGCCCTCTCGGAAGCCGACGCGGGCAGCGACCCGGCGGGGATGCACACCCGGGCGCGGCGGCACGGGGGTGCCTGGGAGATTTCGGGATCGAAGAGGTGGGTCACAAACGGGTGCCTGGCCGATGTTGCGGTCGTCTTCGCGCGGACCGGCTCCGGGGAACTCCGGGCCCCGACCGGTGCCTTCATCGTGGACACCGGTGCCGAGGGGTACCGTGTCGCAAGACGGGAGAAGACAATGGGCCTCCGCGCCTCGGAGACCGTATCCGTGGAGCTGGAGGATGTGCGCGTGGATTCAACCCGGCTCGTCGGCGACCCGGCGCGCGGGCTCGCCTACGCCCTGGAGGCACTCGACTTGGGGAGGCTCGGGATCGGGGCTCAGGCGGTGGGGATCGCCGGGGCCGCGCTGGAGCACGCCACGCGCTACGCCCGGGAGCGCCGCCAGTTCGGCCGCACGATCGCGTCCTTCGGCGCAATCCGAAGCAAGCTGGCCGTCATGGCCACCAGGATCGCCGCCTCCAGGGCGCTGGTCAGAGAGGGCGCGGAGGAGTGGGAGGCACGGGCCTCCCGCCCCGGTGAGGACCTCCCGGTCACCGCCCGTTCGGCGATGGCCAAGCTGCTGGCCAGCGAGACCGCCATGTGGGTGACGGAGGAGGCGGTTCGCATCTTCGGCGGCTATGGTTTCATGCGTGAGTTTCCCGTGGAGAAGCTCATGCGGGACGCCAAGGGCACTGAGATCTACGAGGGAACGAGCGAAATCCTGCGGCTGGTGATCGGCCGTGCCGTCACGGGGACGGAATGACGGGCGGCCAGCGGCCGCCGGCGGGCGGGTGGGCGGCGTGGGACGCCCGGGCAGGTCCTGCGGGACGGGAAACGGGGAGGCGGATGCAACACCTGAAGCACACGGACGAGCGGGTCCACCGGTTCGTCGCCGGGGAAATGTCGCGCCAGCTTGGCCAGCTCGAGATGATCGCGAGCGAGAACTTCGTGTCTCCCGCTGTGCTTGAAGCGCTCGGCACCGTCTTCACCCACAAGTACGCGGAAGGTTTGCCGGGGAAGCGCTACAACGGGGGCTGCGAGTTCGCGGATGAGGTGGAGGAGCTGGCCCGTTCGCGGGCCACGCGGCTCTTCGGGGCGGACCACGCGAATGTCCAGCCCCACTCGGGGGCCCAGGCCAACATGGCCGGGTACTTCGCCTTCCTCGAGCCCGGCGACCGAATCCTGGGCATGAACCTGAGCCACGGTGGTCACCTCACGCATGGTTCGCCAGTCAACTTCAGCGGCCGCTTCTTCGATGCCGTGGCCTACGGCGTGCGCGAGTCGGATGGCCGGATCGACTACGACGCGGTCCGCGACATCGCACGCCGGACGCGCCCGAAGATGATCGTCTCGGGAGCGTCCGCCTATCCCCGCGCCCTCGACTTCGAAGCTTTCGGAGCGATCGCCCGGGAGGTCGGCGCGGTGCACATGTGCGACCTCGCGCACATTGCCGGACTGGTGGCGGGTGGGCATCACCCGAGCCCGGTGCCCCACGCCGATGTGGTCACCACGACCACCCACAAGACACTCCGGGGTCCTCGCGGAGGGCTCATCCTCAGCCGGCGGGAGCACGCCGGCGTCGTCGACCGCATGGTCTTCCCCTTCGTGCAGGGGGGGCCTCTGATGCACGTGGTCGCGGCCAAGGCGGTAGCGCTGGGCGAAGCGCTCGTCCCCGGCTTCGCGGAGTACGGCCGCCGGGTGGTCGAGAACACGCGCGTCCTGGCGGATACGCTGTTGGAGCGCGGTGTCCGCCTGGTGTCCGGAGGAACGGATACCCACCTCATCCTGGTCGACCTCAGGGACCGTGAACTGACCGGAAAGGATGCGGAGAGGGCGCTGGAACGCGCGGGCGTCACGGTCAACAAGAACACGGTTCCAGGCGAGACCCGGTCGCCTTTCGTCACATCCGGGCTGCGGATCGGGACGCCGGCGATCACCACGCGGGGGACGGGCGGGCACGAGATCCGCCTGATCGGCGGCTGGATCGCTGACGTCCTCTAGCGGCCGGGCGACGAAGTCACCCTGTCCGCGATCCATCGGCGGGTCAGCGAGCTGTGCGCCGCCTACCCGCTCTTCGGGGAACTGGCGACGCCCGCCTGACGATGTGAGATTGGCAGGTATGAGCACTTGCGATCCCTTCGACCATCCCGCGGCCCTCCAGGTGCCGAACCTCCGCTTCCACCGCCACGCGTACGATTTTCTTCTGGACGCGCTCCAGGAGGTGATTTCAAGTCTTAGCGAACGCCGCCACATCTCCGGGCAGGAGTTGGTCGAGGGTGTCCGGCGACTGGCGCTGGAGCGCTTCGGCCCCATGGCGCGGACCGTTCTCGAATACTGGGGAATCCGCTCGACCGAGGATGTGGGCGAGCTCGTCTTCGCCCTCGTGGACATGGGGATCCTGGTGAAGAACGTCGACGACCGGCCCGAGGATTTCTCGGCCGTCTTCGACTTCGAGGAGGCCTTCGACCGGGACTATCCCTGGACGGTGTATCCTTGGAAGGTGGCGACGGTGTGCCCCTGGACGGTGGCGACATCGGTGGATTGAGGGGCCAAATGGCTGTTTTTTTGCGGAATAGCGGAAAAGAAGCTGGCATACGGTCCCATATTCTGGTAGCTTCCGCCCCCGAGCAACTTGCGCGACGGCCGGTTCGAGGATCGGACGGCGGACCGCAAATCACCCATTGAGGCGGCCTTACGAGGGTCGCCGGAATCGGCCAATGACGAGGGTTTGATGAACACGGTGGATGAGAACGGCTTTGCCGACTGCAAGAAGTGCGGCGACGGAGTGCTGCTGCCAATGTCCGATTACGGGCGTGACGGAGCCCCGATCCGGTACAAGGCCTGGGTTTGTTCGAACCCGGACTGCGGATTCAATATCCGCATAGACAACGGCGAGATCACCTTCGGGCGGTCGATCGGGCAGAGCTACAAGTAGCCGTGACCCCGGACAGCCTCACCGGGCCGTTCGGGAAACCCGGCACGCGGGCGCCGACGGCGGAGCAGGCCGCCCGCTTCGACCATTCCGCCATCGTCCAGCGCGGCGTTCCCGAGCCGGCTCTGATGGAGAATGCCGGACGGCAGGCGGCGCTGATCGTCGAACATCTGTTCCCGAAAGGGCGGGTCGTGGCTGTGGTGGGTTCGGGGAACAACGGGGGCGACGCGCTGGTGTGCCTGAGGGCCCTGGCCGCGTGGGGGCGCTCCGTCGCCGCGATCATCGTCGGGAAGCGTCCCGACCCCGACCCGGTCCTGCATGACTGGGATATCCCCCGGTCCGAATTCCATCGCCCGGGGCCCGGCGCGACCGGGGATCCGGCCCGCATGCTCGCGGGCGCCGAGGTCGTGGTCGACGGTCTTCTGGGCACGGGAATACGGGGAGCGCCCAGGACGAAACATGCCGCGATGATCCGTGCCGTCAACGAAGGGCGGGGGGCGGTCGTATCGCTCGACACGCCCTCGGGCGTCGACGGCACCACCGGCCGGGTGCCGGGCGTGGCGGTCAGGGCGGATGCAACCGTGGCCTTCGGGTGGCCGAAGCTGGGCACCCTCCTCTACCCGGGGCGGGAGCGGAGCGGAAGGATCGTGGCGGTCGAGATCGGGTTTCCGCCCGGTGGGACGGCGAACTGGCCCCGCCTGATCACTCCCGGCTGGGCGTCTCGGGTCCTTCCCCGCCGACCCGCCGCAACGCACAAGAACGAGGTCGGTGCACTGGCGATCGTGGCCGGATCGGCGATGCCCGGCGCGGCGGTCCTGGCCGCCCGATGCGCCTTCCGGTGTGGCGCCGGACTCGTCCGGGTGTGCGCTTCGGGGCCGGTCGGGGAGGTGATCGCCGAGGTGCCCGAGGCGGTGTTCGTGGACGCCGCCGACGACCGTGCGCTGCGGGAAGCGGTGAAGCGGAGCGACGCGGTCGCGATCGGGCCGGGGCTGGGAACGGGGGGCGGGGCTCGGCGACAGTTGGGGATCGCCCTCGGGGCGCGCGAGTTGCGGCCCGCGGTGATCGACGCGGATGCGCTGACCCTTCTGGCCGATGGGAGTTGGGGCGATTCGGGTGCCCGCGGGAGTGGGGACGGGGGGATCGTGGTCACGCCGCACCCCGGCGAGATGGCCCGTCTGATGGCGTGCACCGTGGCGGAGGTGCAGAACGACAGGGTGGCGAACGCGCGGCGCTTCGCGGCGACGAGGGGTGCGGTGACCCTCCTCAAGGGCGTGCCCGCCCTGGTGGCCGAACCGGGGGGCGGATTGATGGTCAGCGTGCAGGAGAACCCGTCGGAACTGGCGGTGGCGGGAATGGGCGACGTGCTCACCGGTGCGCTCGGCTCCTTCCTGGCTCAGGGCATCGACCCGTTCCGGGCCGGGGGTCTCGCCCTTCATGTGACGGGCCGGGCGGCGTCGCACGCGAGGTTGGGGGCGGCGCTCACCCCTTCCGACGTGGTGGAGGCGATCCCGGCGGTGCTGGCGGCGCGCGGAAGCGGTGCCACCGATCTCCCGTTCCCCTTCGTCACCTTCGACCAGAGACGGCCCGGCTGAGGGCCCGTGAGCGAGGCCGAACTCGTACGACGGCTGATCGCGATCGGTTGGAGGGGGAGCCGGGCCGTCCGGCTGGGTCCGGGCGACGATGCCGCCTTTCTTCGGGGTGGCCTTGTCGTTGCCACCGACCTGGCCGTCGAGGATGTGCACTTCAGGTTCGACTGGATCACTCCCGAGGAGGCCGGCTTCAGGGCCGGGGCGGCGGCGCTCAGCGATCTGGCGGCCATGGGCGCGGCTCCCGAGGGGCTCCTCGTGTCGCTGGCCGTTCCGGACGAACCGAAGCTCGCGGAGGCGTTGCAGCGGGGTGTGCGCGATGCCGGAGACCGTGTGGGAGTGGCGGTCATCGGGGGCGATGTCAGCCGTTCCCCCGGGCCGGTCGTGATGGATGTCGTCACCGTGGGGCGGGCCAGGACCGTGGTGACCCGCGGCGGCGCGGAGGTGGGGCAGGAGGTGTGGGTGTCCGGCTCGCTGGGCGGATCCGCGGCTGCCGTGGCCGCCTGGTCCGCCGGTACCGAACCGGATCCGGCTGCCCGGAGACGCTTCACCGTTCCGCCCGACCGGATCCCGCTCGGATCGGGGCTGGCCGGCGCGGAACTCGCCCGCTCGATGATCGACATATCGGACGGACTGGTATGCGACGCCGGGCGGGTGGCCGAAGCCTCGGGGGCCATGATCGTCATCGACCGGGACCGGGTCCCGGTGCACCCGGGTGCGGCCCTGGACTTGAACCTCGCACTGGAAGGGGGCGAAGATTATGAACTGATGTTTACGGCCCCGGCCGGGGCCGAGTCCCGGATTGTGGCCCTCGCACAGGAGGTGTCGGTGACTGTGAACCGGATCGGTTGGGTGGAAGAAGGGACGGGTGTGGTCCTCCGGGACGCCCGTGGGCGTCGCAGCATCCCGGGTCGCGGAGGGTACGATCACTTCCCGTCCCCCGGGTCACGTCGCGGCCGATGATCCGGCTGGCCTGGGGCTATGCGGTCGCAGCGGCGTCGACCGTGTTCTTCGGGGGTACCGTGGCCGCCCGGTCCGCCCTGCGAATCCGTGGATTCGGGAACTTCGCGGAGCGCGCCACCGCGAGGTGGGCCGCCGGCATCCTCTGGGGTTCGAGGGTAAGGGTGGCGATGGACCATCCGGAGCGCTTCGGCGCCGGCCGCAGCCAGGTGCTCGTGTCGAATCACCAGAGCTGGTTCGACGTGTTCTCCCTCGCGGCGGCGCTTCCCGTCCCCTTCAGCTTCGTGGGCAAGAAGGAACTCTCGCGCGTTCCGTTCCTGGGACACGCGTGGGAGAAGGTCGGCCACGTCGCCATCGACCGCGCCGATCACCAGTCGGCCCTGGAGTCCCTGACGGCGGTGGACCGGCAGATCCGCGACGGAGGCCGCACCATCATCATGTTCCCCGAGGGCACCCGTTCGCCGACGGGGCGGCTCGGGCGGTTCAAGAAGGGGGCGTTCGTGATGGCCATCAAGGCTCAGGTGCCGGTGATTCCGGTTGCCCTGGTCGGTTCAAGGCGCGTGATGCGGAAGGGGAGTTGGCGGATCAGGCCCGGGCGGGTGACCATCCGGGTGGGACATCCGATCGACACGAGCGGTTTGACCCTCAGGGACCGTGACCGGCTCACTCAGGAGGCCCGCGCAGCGGTCGCGGCGTTGCGGGAGGGCGGTGCCGCCGCGGGCTCGCTCCCCGAGGCGGCTGCACCGGAGCCCGGTCCGGGGACGCCGTCCGCCGGGCCGGACACGGCCACGGAGTCCGAGGTCGCATGCCGGCCATCGTAGACGTTCGCGGGCGCGAGATCCTGGATTCGCGCGGCAACCCGACCGTCGAGGCGGAGGTCACCCTCGAGTCGGGCCGCCGCGGCCGTGCGGCCGTTCCCAGCGGTGCCTCCACGGGAGGCTACGAGGCGGTGGAACTGCGCGACGGCGATCCGGGCCGCTACCTTGGCCGGGGCGTGCGCGGCGCGGTCCGCAACATCGCGACGGAGATTCGTGCCGCGGTTGTCGGCCGGGACGCATCCGACCAGCGGGACATCGATCGAACGATGATCGACCTGGACGGGACCGAAGGGAAGAGCCGGCTGGGCGCCAACGCCGTGCTGGCCGTCTCCCTGGCGGCGGCCCGCGCGGCGGCCTCGGAGCAGGGACTGCCGCTGTATCGGTATCTGGGCGGGGAGGATGCCCGCACACTGCCGGTGCCCATGATGAACATCGTGAACGGAGGGGCTCACGCGTCGAACAACGTGGACATACAGGAATTCATGGTCATGCCCGTGGGTGCGGACACCTTCGCGGAAGGGCTGCGCATGGGCGTGGAGGTCTTCCATGCGCTGGGGAGGCTGCTCGGCGAGGCGGGAAAGAGCACCTCCGTGGGTGACGAGGGCGGATTCGCGCCTGACCTCGGTTCCGACACGGAAGCGGCGGAAGTTGTGGTGCGGGCGATCGAGTCCGCAGGCTACCGCACCGGCGAAGACGTCGTGCTGTCGGTCGATGCCGCCGCGTCCGAGCTCTTCACGGGGGGTTCCTACACCTTCCGCAAGTCGTCGGGCGCGAGCCTGGCCACCGAAGACATGATCACCTTCTGGGCGGATATGCTCGCGCGCTTCCCCCTGGTCAGTCTCGAGGACCCCCTGGACGAGGACGACTGGGACGGATGGGCCGCGCTGACCGAACGGGTCGGGGGGCGTTGCCAGATCGTGGGCGACGACCTCTTCGCCACCAACCTGAAGCGCCTCGGACGCGGCATCCGCGACCGCGCGGCCAACGCCATCCTGGTCAAGGTGAACCAGATCGGCACCCTGACCGAGGCGCTGGAGGCCGTGCGGGCCGCCCGGGATGCCGGGTTCGGCACCGTGATTTCGCACCGCTCCGGCGAAACGGAGGACACCTTCATCGCCGACCTCGCGGTGGCCACGGGCGCGGGCCAGATCAAGACCGGAGCGCCCAGCCGCACCGACCGGGTCGCCAAGTACAACCAGCTGCTGCGGATCGAGGAGTCGCTCGGAGGGCGGGCCGAATACGCGGCGGGGAGGTCGGTGGGATGAGGCGCTGGAGGCGGATCGTCTTTCCGGGCGTCCTGGGGCTCGCGCTGTACGTCGGCGTCGCGGGCGGGGAGTACTCGCTCCTGGAGGCCCGCCGGGCCGCGAGCGAACTCCTGGACACGAGCGGGGAGTTGCAGATCGCCCGGCAACGGAACGAATCGCTGCGCGCCCGCATCGATTCCCTGCTGCACCACGACGGGGCGCTGGAACGATTTGCGCGGGAACGATACGGGTTAATCCGGGACGGCGAACTCCTCTACAGGATATCCCCCGGTCTCGAACCGGAAGAAACCGTGGCGCCGGACGAGCGGGACGGCACGTCAGTCCTCGGCCGTCTGCGGAGGGGGTTGCGCTCCGACCGCTCCCGCTGATTCCTCGTCGGCCACCGCTTCAGCGGGCGTGGTCTCCATTCCCAACGCCCGCTTCGCCTCCTCGAGAACGCGCTCGGCATTCCCCGCCTCCAACGCCGCAACCACTTCCCGCGAACCTGCTCCCAGGCTCTCGGCCGCGGCCGCCGCCAAGGCCCTCGCTTCTTCCTTGCCGATCCCCGCCGGGCGTCCGCCCGCGGGCACGCTCGTGGCCTTCTCCACGAACGGGGCGAAAAGGTCCACGGGTATCGGGAACAGGGTCGTGGAGTTGTTCTCCGCGGCCACCTCCACCACGGTCTGCAGAAAGCGCAGCTGCAACGCCTCCGGGTACTGGGAGATGATCTTCGCGGCTGCGGACAGCTTCTGCGAAGCCTGGAATTCCCCCTCGGCGGCGATCACCTTGCCGCGCCGCTCGCGCTCGGCCTCGGCCTGCTTGGCCATCGCGCGCTTCATCTCCTTCGGCAGGTCGATGTCCTTGATCTCGACCGCCGTCACCTCGATTCCCCACGGATCTGTCTCGAGGTCGATGATCCGCCGCACGATCTCGTTGATCCGCTCCCGCTGGGCCAGCAGTTCGTCGAGCTCGGACTGTCCGACCACGCTGCGCAGAGTGGTCTGCGCGATCTGGCTGGTGGCGAAGTAGTAGTCCTCCACCTCGACCACCGCCTTGGACGGGTCCACGACCCGGAAATAGACCACGGCGTTCACCGTGCAGCTCACGTTGTCCTTGGTGATGGTGTCCTGCGGCGCGATGTCCAGCGCGATGATGCGCAGGTCCATCTTCCGCATGCGCTCGATGCCGTACGGAACCATGAAGACCAGGCCCGGCCCCTTTGCTCGGGTGAGCTTGCCGAGGCGGAAGACGACGCCGCGCTCGTACTCCCACAGGATGCGGAGCGAACTGAGAAGACCGATCAGGCCGAAGGCGGTGACCGCCGGGATCAGGACGAAACCCAGGTCCATGTTGCGTTCTCCGTGGTCGGGGGTCCGTGGATCGATCCGGTTGGACGCGGGGGATGCGTCCACGGACTCTTGTGCGGTTGTTGCCGCAAATAGGTGCCGCGACCCCCGGGTTGACAAGGGGGCGGACCGGTCGGTGGACCGCTCGGTGGGCGCTCCGGCACCCCGGCGTCCCCGGCGGAACGCTCGCCGCTTGACAAGCTTCGGGGGGATTTGGAGCTTTCGTGCTCTTCGCCGGAGTAGCTCAGTTGGTCAGAGCAGCGGAATCATAATCCGCGTGTCGGGGGTTCAAGTCCCTCCTCCGGCATTGGCGACGCGGGGTCGCGCCACGGATCCGGCGGCCCGTGGTGCGGCCACCGCGTTCTTCGACCGGCGACGCTGGCCTCGGGCTGCCGGGCGAAAGACATGGACCAGGCTTCCAAGACCGGATCGTTCCACCGCCGGGTCGCGGTGGACACCCCCGAGCACGTCCGACTCGACTATGTGCTCGCCGACGTCGGGTCGCGCGCCGCCGCCCTGGCCATCGACCTGGGCGTGCTCGTCGCCGGGATACTGTTGCTCGGCCTGGCCTACTACTACATCGATCGCCTGGGCGGTTTCGTCGGTTCCGTAAGCGGCACCGTGCTCATCTTCGCCCTCTTCTTTGCGCAGTGGGGCTACTTCCTGCTCTGCGAGTGGTTCTGGGACGGGCGCACACCGGGCAAGCGGGCGATCGGGTTGCGGGTGGTACACGTGGGTGGCGAGCCCCTGTCCTTCCAGGGTTCCGTGCTGCGCAATCTCCTCCGGATCATTGACTTGCAGCCCGGGGTGACCGGAGTGGCCGGGGCGGTCTGCATCCTGGCCAACAAGCGGGCCCAGCGTCTGGGAGACCTGGTTGCCGGCACCATGGTGGTGCGCGACGCGGGCGGAGGAGAGCTTCTCGGCACCGACGCGCTCCCGCCGGGACGGGTGGGACGCCCCCGGCTTGCGCCCGCGCAATTCGAGCTTCTGGCGGGCTACATGGCCCGGCGGGAAGGGTTGGAGCCGGCGGTGCGGCGCCGCGTGGCCGAGTCGGTCCTCAAGGCCCTCGACTCCGCCGTCGAGCTGCAGCCGATGAACGCGAATGCCACTCCCGGGGAGGCGCTCGCCCGCCTTCACGAGGAGGAGGCGCCCCGGCACGCGGCCCGGCGTGGCGGTGCGAGCCTCCAGGCCTCGACCATGGCCCGCGAACAGCGCGAGGAGTGGGCGGCCTACTCGGGCCTGGTCGAGAAGGGACGCAAGCGGGGCCTGAGCAGCTTCACGGAGGGAGAGACGCACAGGTTCGGGCGTTTGTACCGCGGCATGATGGCCGACCTGGAACGGGCCCGCACCTACGGAGCGTCGCCGGGGCTCCTGGGAACCGTGCAACGATGGGCGGGAGCCGGGCACAACCTTCTCTACCGCGCCCGGGGCCGGGTGGCGGTCTCGGTCTGGCGCTGGGTGGCCGCCGGGTTCCCGAGCTCGGTGCGCCGCTTCCGCCGCCCGATCCTGCTGGCCGCGCTCCTGTTATTCGGTCCCATGGCGGCGACCTTCGCCGCGGTCGACGGCGAGCCGCGGCTTGGGCGCTCGCTCGTGGGTCCGGGGATGTTCGCCCGGGCGGAGAACACCGTGAAGGGCGACATCAACACGCTGTACCTGGAGAGAGAGGTCGCCGCGGCCGAAATGCCCGTGTTCTCCTCGTTCCTGATCACCAACAACATCGGCGTCACCTTCGTGACCTTCGCCGGGGGATTCCTGGCGGGCGCGGGAACCCTTTACATCCTCTTGATCAACGGCATCTCGATAGGGGCCGCACTGGCGGTGTACGCCAACGAGGGGGTGCTCGGGGTGATCCTCGCCTTCGTCTTCTCGCACGGGTTCCTGGAACTCGGCGCGATCTGCATCGCGGGCGGGGCGGGATTCGGGCTGGGGTCCGCGCTGCTCATGCCGGGACGGCGCACCCGGGCGGAGGCGCTGCGGGAACGCGGCCGCACCTTCCTCTCACTCCTGGCGGGCACGTCGCTGATGCTGGTGGTAGCGGGGTTGATCGAAGGCTTCTACTCGCCCTCCACGCTGCCCGCGGCGGCGAAGTTCACCTTCGGGGGCGCGACCGGGGTGCTCATGTTGCTGTACTTCGGGTTGGCCGGCAGGGAGTCCGGCGCCCCCGCGGCTGCTACAACAGCCCCCGCTCCTTGATCTCCACGTACTTGTCCAGCGTGCGGACCAGGGTGTCGCCCGGGGGCGTGTCCACCACCAGGATGCCCGACTGGCGCATGACCTGCAGCGTCGTCGCGCGTGCCTGCACCAGCTCTTCGGCCGCGGCCCGATAGTAGCCGTCCTTCGGCCTGGCCACCGCCCGGGTGGCCGCCGCCTCCAGCGCCGGGTTCCGGATGGCGATCGCCAGGGGAAGGTGCGCGCGCCCGATCCGGCTCAGCGAACTGACCAGCGCCCGCGACACCGACCCGTCGATCACGTCGCAGAAGAGGATCACCAGCGAGCGCTTGCGGAAGGTCCGCCCCAGCGTGGCGAGCGCCAGCGGGTAGTTGGGTTCGACCAGCCGCGTCTCCACGCCCGCGAGCACCCTGGCCAGCGCGGGCGGATCGGCCCGGCGCGGCGGCGACACGTGGCGGATCCGGTCGTCGAAGACCACCGCCCCGATGCGGTCGCCGAAGTTCTGGGCCCGGCCGGCGAGCATCATGCACGCCCCGAGCGCGTAGTCGATCCGTTCGCGCAGCGGCGACAGCCTTTCGCGCATGTGCCGGCCCGCGTCGATCGCCAGCACGATGTTCTGACTGCGCTCGGCCTCGTAGTTGCGCACCACGTACCTGCGCCGCTTCGCCGACGCCTTCCAGTCGATGGCGCGGGGGTCGTCGCCCCGGGCGTAGTCGCGCAGGCTCTCGAACTCGCGCCCTTCGCCCCACTGGCGGTTGCGGCGCTGCCCCGGAATGCGGAGCGGGCGGTGGATCGCGTGGCGGCTGCGGTCGCGGAGCAGGTCCCGGACTCCGGGCTGAACCTGCAGGGTGTGGGATAGCTCGACGCTGGAACGGCGCCACGCGAGCCCCCACGGAGAAAGCGTCCGCAGATGCACCGGGCCGAGCTCGAGGAAGCCCCGGGTACGGGGCGTCACCCGGTAGAGGCACTGCACCGACGAACCAGCCGGGATCCCGACCTGGAAACCCCCTTCCCACGGGTCCGTGCCATCGGCGCCGGCGACGCGCCGCAGACACGGGTCGAGGTCGTCGGTCACCCTGACGGTGACGGCGTGTTCGCCGCGGTTCGTAACCGTCAGCGCCACCTCGGCCACGGCCGCCAGCGCCGAGATCCTCGGCACCTCGCGCTCGGCCGAGGGCGCTTGCGTGCGCCTGCCGTCGACGAGTGCCAGCAGCAGGATCAGGGCGTCGACCGCCAGCGCCGGTCCCACGTCCACGAGCAGGAGAAACGACGCCAGCAGCAGCAGCGTGAGGGTGCGCGCGCTCGGGATCAGCGTGAGCCGCACTTGCCCGGCCTCTTCATGATGTAATGCGTACTTTACTTTTTGTCATGTATAGTATACCGCTACCGCGGAGCCTCCAGTGTCTCCAGCAGCGACTGCAGCTCCTCGTCGGACGAGCGGCCCTCGACCTCCGCCTCGGCCGTGAGAACCACCCGGTGCCTCAGGACCGGAAACGACAGCGACTTGACATCGTCGGGAGTCACGAAGTCGCGTCCGCTCAGGTACGCTTCGGCCCGTGCCGCCTGGAAGAGCGCGACCCCGGCCCGCGGACTCGCCCCCAGCACGAAGGCGGCGTCTTCGCGGGTGGCCCGCACGATGTCGGTCACGTAGCGCCGGACCCGCTCGTCCATGTGCACCCGGTTCACCGCGGCGCGCATCTCCAGCAGCTCCTTGCGCGTGGTGGGGTCGCCCATGGGATAGGTGGCCTCGTCGTCGGCCCTGAACCCGCCTTCGTGCCGGTCGAGGATCTCCCGTTCGGCCTCCTCCGGCGGATAGTCCACCACGATCTTCATCAGGAAGCGGTCGACCTGTGCCTCGGGAAGGGGGTAGGTGCCCTCGTACTCGACCGGGTTCTGGGTGGCGAAGACGGTGAAGGGAAGCGGCAGCGGCCGCGTCTTTCCGTCCACGGTGACCTGCCGCTCCTCCATCGCCTCCAGGAGCGCGGACTGAGTCTTCGGCGGTGCGCGGTTGATCTCGTCGGCCAGCAGCAGGTCGGCGAAGACGGGCCCGGCGCGGTAGGTGAACCCGGCGTCGCCGAGGATGTTGACGCCGACCAGATCCGTCGGCATCAGGTCGGGGGTGAACTGGACCCTGCCGAAGTCGAGCCCCAGCCCCTTGGCCAGCGCCCGTACCGCAAGCGTCTTGGCGGTCCCCGGAACGCCCTCGACCAGGGCGTGCCCGCGGGCGAGCAGGGTGATCATGAGCTGGCGCAGGACGGCCTGCTGGCCGAGGACGACGTTGTCGAGGTCGCCGAGGAGGCGCAGCGCGGCGTCGGGTGGTGTCATGGGTGGTTCTCCTTGGCGGGATTCATCCGCGGGCCGCCAGGTATTCGTCGATGCCGGCGGCCAGCGCGGCGAGGTCGGGTGGATCGTTGCCGAGACCGCTGCGGGCCCGGGCCAGGGGAGTGTCCGCGCCTGCGCCGGCGTCCAACTTCCGCAGCAGGGAAGCGGCTTCGGCGGTGGTGCGGGGTGGAGGGTGGCGCGTGGTCCTCGCCAGCCGCGCCACGAGGAGGAGCGCGGCCGTGTTGTCGGCCCTGGCCTTCCGGTAGAGGTCTCCCAGCGCCGAGACGTGTTCCAGCGGCGACCGGCGCTCCAGGTCGGGTGGGGCCACGGCCGGGGTGGGCGCCCCGAGTCGCAGCCCGAGACAGGCCAGGATCAGGAAGCTGACGACGACGAGGTGGAGGAGCGTCCGGCCGGCCGGGTTGCCCAGGAAGAAGTCTCTCAGCACCTCGGCCCGTGTCCGGTCGCCCCGTATCCCCTGGTGGAACTCGTCGAAGAAGACCGTGTCGGCCTCGCCGGTGTAGGCCAGGGCGGCCCGCACCGCGAGCACGGCCAGGGGGTGCTCGCCGGCACGCTCGTTGGAGATGGGGCCGCCCTCGGAGAATACCACCACACGTCCCTCCCCGAAGGCGAACACGGCCGCGAGGATCCATTCCCGGTCACCGCTTCCGGTGTCCTCGGCGGTCAGCAGGCGCCGGACATCGTGGACACCGGTCGAGTCGGGATCGTCCTCCCCGTCGATGCGCAGCCCGTCAACCAGGGAGCCGGATGGACCCAGTCCCGCCGTCAGCGCGTGTTCATGCCAGCCGGGCTCTTCCAGGGACTGCTCCCGTATCTGGTCCGCCAGTGACAACACGCGGAACCGGACGCCCAGCGAGTCCATGAGCGGCGACCGCGCCGCCCCGTCCGACGTTGCGCGGTAGCTGGGGATGTAGAGCAGCGTGCCACCCTCGCGGACCATGTCCAGCAGCGTCGCAACCTCCCGAGGGCTCAGAACCACCGCCGGCTCAAGGAGCGCGACGGTCCCGCGCAGCGGATCGGATTCGTCCGCTTCCACGAACGGTGTCGTGCGAGGGGCGGTCGCGCGGCCCAGGCGGTCGATCCCGCGGGCTAGTGCCGCCACCCCGTCCGGGGTGGTGCGGAAGTAGCTGCGGCGAACGTCCAGGTTGGCCTGTCCCTGCGGGCGGTAGACGTACCCCACGCCGAGCGCGAAGACCACGATCACGACGATCCAGAGGAGCGGCTGCCGCGTCCGTCTCCCGGCTTCGGTCGCGGGTCCGTTCACCGCGAACCGGTCTCCCCGTCCCGCTGCCCGGGTCCGCGCGCCGCCTGTTCGGTCCCGGTCTCCGTCTGCGCGGCCCGGTCCGCCTGCCGTCCGGCCTCCGCGGACGCCTCCCCGGTGTCGGCCGCCCCCTCACCACCCCCGGTCCCGCCTCCCCCCTCCGTTCCACCAGCGGGACAACCCGCTTCCCGTGCCAGCCCGGCCAGTCCCTCGTACCCCGCCGCCGTCGGCCTCCGCTGCCCGAAGGAGAAGTCCTGGAAGGAATCGAAGAACCGCGACCCGGCGGCCCCCGTGCCGCCGCCCCGCGCCATCTCCAGCGCGTAGTCGCCGGGCGTCTTCGAGCTGTGAAACGAGAGCGCCCCCTGCCCGTCGAGCGTGAGGAGGAACCCCTGGTAGAGCGCCGTCGCCGCGGGACGAAGCTCGCCCCGGCCGGCCCGGTCGGTCGCCAGCCTGAACCACTCGCGCGCCGTCACCGGCGTCTCCGGCGCGGGCTCGGCCTGGTCGCCGTCACCGCCCCTCAGCCACTCGGGCGCGTACCGGCGGGCCAGGTACACCGCGAGCACCGCGACCGCGACCACGATGACCACCGTCACGATCTCGGCGGCGGTGCCCTGGTCCCCGAGCGACTCCAGCAGCCACCTCAAGAGGTCTCCCACCATCCGGGCCACCCAGTCCAGCAGCATCGCGAGCGGGTTCTGCGGGAAGGTGGCGAATTCGGACCCGGCCAGGATCTCGCGCAGGACCTCGGAAACCTCGTCCGCCTCAGGAAGCTGCCGCCCCGCCCCCGGCTCCTGCCTCACGGGGCGTCCATGGTGCCCGCGAGCGTCTCCAGGTCATAGGCTTCGCTGCGCACCCGCCGGTCGTGGAAGAGCATCAAGATGCTTCCGACCATGAAGGGTGCGGTCAGTGGTGCGATAAGCAGGTTGGCCGTATTCGTCAGCCACTGCCTTTCCGGGTCGACGGTACCCAGCGCTTCCGGCGAGGTGAACAGGTCCTGCATGCCGAAGAGGGTCGTGATCGCCATCGTCGGCGCGAAGTTGATGATCGATGCCACGACCATGATCCCGATCACGCGGAGCCAGCCGCCCTTGCAGAGGCTGAGCGAACGCTGAAGCGCGGCGATCACCCCCTTTCCTTCGATGATCACCGCCGGGAGGATGGCGAAGGTGGCCCCAAGCCAGAGAAGCGTGATGCCCACGACCATGAGAATGAAGCTGAAGCCGCCGATCAGCATGAGTGCGACGCTCCCGGACAACACCATGGGAATGGCGAACACCATGGCACCCACCGCGACCGCACCGGCGACGGACCCGAACAGGAGAAAGGCCAGTACGGTCGCGCCGGCCACCCTGGGAAGGTGGCGCAGCGCGTCCCGGTAGGATCGCCCCACCGAGACCTCGCGCCCCTCGATCCGTTCCGCCATAGCCGCCGCCACCGCCACCGTACCCACCCAGGCGAAGAAGGCCGCGAGCAGGAGGGCGATGCCCGCCGCCGCGGTGGCCGCGGGGTCGGCCTCGGGGTCGCCGGCCAGCAGGGAGGCGTTCGCACCCGTGACGAGCATGATGATGTATCCGGGGACCGCCGCCAGCAGCGCGATCAGGTAATACTGCCCGAAATGGCGCCGGTAGAGTTGCAGCGCCCCGTCCACGATTTCACCGAAACCGAGAGGGCGGAGGGGAATGGTCGACATGCCGGGAAGCTAGCGAACCACCGTGCGGTCACACCAGCCTCCCCCGCAGACCCCTCAACACGGCCAGGTTCTGACGGTCGGCGCCCACGCCGTCGTCGCCCTTCGGCGTCTCCAGGATCTTCGGTACGTCGCGAAACCGCTCGTCGTTCATGAGGCGCCGGAAGGGCTCGATCCCCATCGTCCCTTCGCCGATGTTCTCGTGACGATCGAGACGGGAGCCGAAGGGCGATTTCGCGTCGTTGAGGTGGAACACCTCGATGCGGTCGATTCCGAAGGTGTCGTCGGCACGCATCCACACTCCGTCGAAGTCGTCCCGCAGGTCCAGCCCGGCGACCCACGCGTGACAGGTGTCGAAGCACACCCCCACCCGGGCGCGGTGCGGTTCGGAGACCCGCTCGATGATCCCCGCCAGCTCCTCGAAGGTGCCTCCGACCGACGTGCCCGATCCCGAAGTGAGCTCCAGCAGGACGCGGGGGCCGGCCGGGACGGCCTCCAGGGCCTCTGAAACCCCGGCCGCGTTGCGAGCGATCCCGCTTGCCCGGTCGCCGTCGGTCGCGTTGCCGGGGTGGGTGACCACCGCGTCCATGCCGAGAAGGGCGGCGCGCTCCAGCTCCCGGCGAAAGGAGTCGGCCGAGCGGCGCCACAGCTCGGGCAGGGGGCTCGCCAGGTTGATAAGGTAGGAGTCGTGAGAAACCGTGCAGGCCGCGTCGATGCGGGCCGCTTCCCTGCGAAATGCGGCAGCGCGATCATCCGGGACGTTGGGATCGGCCCAGCGGTTGGGCTGTTTGGTGAAGATCTGGAAGACCGCCGCCCCGATCTCGCCGGCCCGGCCGGGCGCCCGGTCGACGCCTCCCGCCACGGACACGTGGGCGCCCAGGACCCGGGGGCGCGGTTCTCCGGTCCCCGGGCGGTGGAGAATCCCGCTACGGACCGTCGGCGCGCGAACGTCGGACATGATTCCGCAACTTCGGCCCCACCGCGATCGACGGCAACCGCCGCGCCCCGCCTCCCTTGCCCGACACCCGCACCCACTCGACCTTGTCCATCCACCGCGTGGCACGTCCACCGCGCCACACCGCCCGCAGCCCCCACCGAGGACCCGACCCGATGCGTCTTCACCCGGCCCCGACCCCCCTCCTTCTGCTCACCGCCCTCGCGGCCTGCGCCACCCCCGCACCTCCTCCGCCCGCCGACCCGCCCGCGCCCCAGGCCGAAGCGGAGCCCGGCGACCCGGCTGTCGTACCGCAACCACCCGCCGACCCCGCGCCGCCCCCGGCCCCGGACCCACTCGACACGGTGCAGGCCGGCGCCTTCGACAACGGCAAGATGTGGACCTTCGACGCCCCGCCCACCGAGTATCTCGAGTCCACCTACGGCTTCTCACCAGACGACGACTGGTACGCCCGGGCGCGGCTCGGCGCGCTGAGGATTCCAGGCTGCTCGGCCTCCCTGGTCTCGCCCCGCGGCCTGGTCCTCACCAACCACCACTGCGCGCGCGACTTCGTCACGCAGGTGTCCGACGAGGACGAGAACCTCCTCGACGATGGTTTCTACGCGGCCGCCCTCGAGGAGGAGCGCGAAGTCGAGGACTTCCGGGCCGACCAGCTCATCGAGATCCTGGACATCACCGACGAGGTGCGCGATGCGGTGGACGCCGTGACCGACGCCCAGGCCCGGAGCGCGCTGCGCGACAGCCTCACCGACGCGGCGGCCTCGCGCATCCGGGAGGAACGCGGCGGCGAAGAAGCCGGGATCCATGTGGAGATCGTGTCGCTCTACAACGGCGGCCTGTACTCGGCGTACGTCTTCCGCCGGTACGGACATGCGCGGCTGGTGATGGCCCCCGAGCTTCAGATCGGCTACTTCGGGGGAGACCCCGACAACTTCACCTACCCGCGCTACTCGCTGGACTTCGCCTTCCTGCGTCTATACGGGGACGACGGCGAACCGCTGGAGACCGGCGACCATTTCGTGTGGAGCCGGAGCGGGACGACCGCGGGGGACCTGGTTTTCGTCCTCGGCAATCCGGGGAGCACGTCGCGGCTGCAGACGGTCGCGGAGCTGGAGTACCGGCGCGACGTGGAGATGCCCGCGCTGCTCGGGTTCCTCGCTTCGCGGATCGAGGCCATCCAGGGATACCTCGATGGGCGCAGGGACGAGCCCGGCATCGACGAGATCCGCAACTCCGTCTTCAGCCTCCTCAACGCCCAGAAGGCCTATACGGGAATGCTGGGAGGGCTCCGGGACCCCTACATCATCGCGCGCCGGGACGCGGCGGAACGAGGTTTTCGCGAGGCGCTCGCGGCCGACTCGGCGCTCGCGGCGGAGCACCTGCCGCTCTTCGACCAGATGGCGGAGCTGCAGGCGCGGAAGGCCGCCGTGGCCGCCGAAGTCCACGCCTTTGCGGTATTGGGCAATCCCAACTTCGAGTCGACGCCGATCCTGCGCACACTGGCCACCTTCCGCTACCGGAACGCGCAGCAACAGGGTGTCTCCGAGGAGGAACTGGAGGGGTTGCTCGACGGACTCAAGGCCGTCGCGAACCGGCCCCGGGAACTCGACGAGGCCCTTCTGCGGGCCCGGATGCGGGGTCTGGTCGAGGCCCTGGGTGCGGACGATTCCTCGGTTCGGACGCTGCTCGGCGGACGTAGCGTGGAGGTGGCGGCCGCCGCGCTCATGGAGACTTCGGTGATGGCCGACTCCGCGAAGGCGGTGGACGCGGTCACGGGAGGAACACCGGACGCGGCCGCGGATCCGGCCTTCGCCTTCGTCGAGGGCCTGCTGTCACGCTACGGTCCCTTCCGGGGTGTCATGTCCTCGGTGGGTCCGGAGGAGGAGGCGATAGCGGCGCGCCTCGGTCGTGCCCGCTTCGAGCTGGACGGCACCCGCATCCCCCCCGACGCCACCTTCTCGCTCCGCATCGCCGACGGAGTGGTCAGCGGTTACCCGTACAACGGCACGGCGGCCCCCGCCCACACGACCTTCTACGGCCTGTATGACCGCCACTACTCGAACCCCGGCGCCGAGGAATGGGCCCTCCCCCCGCGCTGGATCAACCCCTCCGCGGAATTCGACCTGTCCACGCCTCTCAACTTCGTCAGTACCGCGGATGTCATCGGGGGGAACTCGGGTTCCCCCCTGGTGAACCGCGACCTGGAGGTGGTGGGGCTGCTCTTCGACGGCAACATCCAGAGTCTGCCGGGCGACTACATCTACCTGCCCGACCTGAACCGTTCGGTGGCGGTGGACGTACGCGGCATCCTGGAGGCGCTGGAGGAGATCTACGGAGCGGCCAGAATCGTCGAGGAACTCACCGGGGGGCGGAGTCGCTGAGACCCGCTCCGGGTGGCGCTCGCGGTGTTCCCCCGGCCCCGTCCGGGACATCCCTTCTGCGGCGGGGCGCCGGTTCTGTCGGCCCACCGCGGCGGCGCGGGCCTGGCGCCCGAGAACACGCTGGCGGCCTTTCGGCGGGCCATCGACGACTGGGATGCCGACATGCTGGAGACGGACGTGCGGCTGAGCGCGGACGGCGAGGTCGTCGTCCTTCACGACGAGACGGTCGACCGGACCACCGACGGCACCGGACCGATCCGGGAGATGACCTGGGCCCGGGCCCGGGAGCTGGACGCGGGATTCCGCTTCCGCGATGCCGAGGGCGGCTACCCCTTCCGCGGCCGCGGGATCCGTCTCCCACTCTTCTCCGAGCTGCTGGATGCGTTTCCCGGCATGCGCATCATGGTGGAACCGAAGGCGGCGGAGGCCGCGGGACCGCTGGTGGAGGTGATCCGCTCCCGGGGGGCCGAACACCGTGTGCTCATCGGGGCTGAATTCGAGCGGACCCGGGTCGGCGCCCGGGGATACCGCGGGCCCCGGGGAGCGTCGCGCGGCCAGGTTCTCCCCTTCTGGCTCCTCCACCGCGTGCCCGGGCTGGGGCGCTTCTACGTACCCGCCGTGGACGCGTTCCAGGTCCCGGAGCGGTCGGGGCGCCGGCGGGTGGTCACTCCGCGTTTCGTGCGGGCGGCGCACCGGGTGAACATCCCCGTACACGTGTGGACGGTGGACGACCCGGACGACATGCGCCGGCTGCTCGCGTGGGGCGTCGACGGCATCCAGACCGACCGCCCCGATCTGCTCGCCGATGTTCTGACCGAGGTGGCCGGGCGCCCGCCGGCCCCGGCCCGGAGATGAACGCCGGTCTTGCCGCCCGCTTCAGCACCCACCTGCTGGATTCGGGATGGCTGGAAGAGGCATCGTCCGTGGTTGCGGCCGTTTCGGGCGGGCTCGACTCCACCACGCTGCTCCACCTGTTGCGCTTCGGCGGTGCGGCCGGGTCGCTTCCCGTTCACGCCGCCCACCTGGATCACCGCATGCGCCCGGAGAGCGGTGCGGACGCCGCGTGGCTCGCCGAGGTCTGCGAGGAATGGGGGGTGGCGTTTCACCTGCGTGCCGCGCCCGGGCCGGTGCGCACCGAAGCAGAGGGCAGGGAGCTGCGCTACGCCTTCCTCGCCGGGGTGGCGCGGGAGCTGGGAGAAGGTACGGTGGTCATGACCGCGCACACCGCCGATGACCAGGCCGAGACCGTGCTCTTCCGGATCGCGCGGGGGAGCGGGCCGCGCGGTCTGGCGGGGATCCGTCCCGGCCGGTCCCCGTCGCTGGTGCGTCCGCTGCTCCCCTTCCGGCGCCGCGAACTGGAGGCGTACGCGGCCCGGCACGACATCCCCTACCGCGAGGACCCCTCCAACCGGGACCCGCGCTGGACACGCAACCGCATCCGCCACGAGATCCTCCCCGCCCTGGAGGTCGCGGTTCCGGGGGCGTCGGCCGCTCTCGTCTCCGTGGCGGAGACCAGCCTGGGGGAAACGGCCGCGCTGGACGCGCTCCTCGACGAACGCATCGAGGCGCTGGCGGCGCCGGCGGGCACCGACACCGGCCTCCGCTTCGGCCGCGAAGCCCTTGCCGCCCTGCCGGATCCGGTACTCACCGTCCTGCTCCGCCGCGCCGCCGCGCGGCTGGGGGGTCGGCCCGGCCGTGCCGCCACCGCCGACCTGCTGCGCTTCGTACGGGAATCTCCGAGCGGCAAGGGCATCACGCTGGCCGGTGGCGTCACCGTGTCACACGATCACGGATGCGTGCAGGTCCGGCCGGCCGGTGCGGAGGGGACGGCCCCGGCCGGCGACAGCCCCGGCTGGGGGCGGCGGTTGCGGCGCGTGGTCTATACGGCCGGCGACATCCGCCGGCGGGTCGGGGAGCTGGGGCGCGAGATCGGCGACGCCTACGGCGCGCGCGACGAACTCCTGGTGCTCGGCATGCTGAAGGGCTCGTTCATCTTCGTCGCCGACCTGGTCCGGGAGATCCCCTTGCCCATTCACGTGGACTTCCTGGTGGCGGCCAGCTACGGCGAACACATGACGAGCAGCGGCGACGTGCAGCTCTTCTACAATCCGGACACCGCGATCAGCGGGCGCAACGTGCTCCTGGTGGAGGACATCATCGACAGCGGGAACACCCTGCGCCGGGTCGTCCCCCTTCTGCAGCAGGGGGACCCCGCGAGCCTGGAGATCTGCACCCTGCTGCACAAGCGGCTGGTCCGTCTGCGGAAGGACGCCCGCTGGGTCGGTTTCGAGGCCCCGGGGGAGTTCCTGGTGGGGTACGGGTTGGATTTTGGAGAGGACTTTCGGCACCTTCCGTATATCGGCTCACTCTGACGCAGCCGCGGGCCCCGGCGGGCCGGGGCGAAGAAGAACAGCGATGTCCGACAAGAATTCCCAACCGAGCGAACCTCCGAAGAACCTGAAACGGGTCTCCCGCACCGCCTCCTTCTGGCTGCTGCTGGCCCTCATGTCGATCCTGGCGTTTCAGTTCATGCGCAGCGGCGAGCGTTCGCTGGGCCGGATCAGTCCTTCGGAACTCTACCGGCAGCTCGAGAACGACAACATCCTCGAGGTCACCTTCCTCGGCGAAGCGGAGGTCAGGGGCGAGTTCAGGAACACCGTTGAAATCGACGAAGCGAACGTCAACGAGTTCGTGACCAACATCGTCCCCGGAGCCGCGGCCGACCTCGCCGAGCAGCTCCGCGAGCGGAAGGTGGAGGTCGACGCCAGGCCGAAGCCGGCCGGGTGGCTGCCGGTCGTCGGCACCTTCCTTCCCTGGCTTCTCATCATCGTCTTCTGGCTATGGATCGTGCGTTCCATGCAGGCCGGAGGCAACAGGGCGTTCCAGTTCGGGCGCTCGCGAGCCAGACTCATCAGTCCGGACACCCCCCAGGTCACCTTCGCCGACGTGGCCGGCGCGGAGGAGGCCAAGGTGGAGCTGGAGGAGATCATCGAGTTCCTCAAGGACCCGCCCCGGTTCTCGCGGCTGGGAGGGCGCCTTCCCAAGGGTGTGCTGCTGGTCGGTCCCCCCGGCACCGGCAAGACCCTGCTTGCCCGTGCCGTGGCCGGCGAGGCGGCGCGTCCGTTCTTCCAGATGTCCGGCTCGGACTTCGTGGAGATGTTCGTCGGCGTGGGGGCGTCGCGCGTGCGGGACCTCTTCGAACAGGGCAAGGCGCACGCCCCGTGCATCATCTTCGTCGACGAGATCGACGCGGTGGGGAGGCACCGGGGTGCGGGGCTCGGGGGTGGTCACGACGAGCGCGAGCAGACGCTCAACGCCCTGCTCGTGGAGATGGACGGCTTCGAGGCCAACGAAGGTGTCATCCTCCTGGCGGCCACGAACCGTCCCGATGTCCTCGATCCGGCCCTCCTGAGGCCCGGCCGGTTCGACCGCCAGGTGGTGGTGGACCTGCCCGACGTGAAGGGCAGGGAGGGTATCCTGCGGGTGCATGCGCGGAAGCTGCCGCTGGAGGAGGACGTGGAACTCTCGCTGATCGCGCGGGGCACGCCGGGACTGAGTGGCGCCGACCTGTCGAACATCTGCAACGAGGCGGCGCTGTTCGCCGCGCGCCGGGGAGTCGACCGCGTGGGAATGGAGGACTTCGAGCAGGCCAAGGACAAGGTGATGCTCGGAACCGAGCGGCGCAGCATGGTCCTCACCGACGCGGAGCGGAAGCTGACCGCCTATCACGAGGCCGGACACGTGGTGATCGGCGTCAAGATCCCGGGTCTCGATCCGGTCCACAAGGTCACCATCGTTCCGCGGGGACGCGCGATGGGACTCACGGCGTCGCTGCCGGAGGAGGACCGCCACTCCTACACGCGGGACTGGATGAACGGCCAGCTCGCCATGCTCTTCGGGGGCCGCGTGGCGGAGGAGCTCGCCTTCGGCACGGACAAGGTCACGACGGGGGCGGGCAACGACATCGAGCGCGCGACCGGCATGGCGCGGCGGATGGTCACGCGCTTCGGCATGTCGGACCGGATAGGGCTGATGGCCGTTGGCGACTCGGACCAGGAGGTGTTCCTGGGCAGGGAGCTGGTGCAGCGCCGGGAGGTCTCCGAGTACACGGCGCGGCAGGTGGACGAAGAGGTCAAGCGTCTGCTGGACGCCGCCCACGATCGCGCACGGGGAATCCTGGAGGCCAACCGAACCCTCCTGGACGACCTGGCCGCGTCCCTGCTGGAACGGGAGACCCTCGACGGCGAAGAGATCCAGCTGCTCCTGGATGGCAAGCCCCTGCCGCCCTTGAGCGGTGAATTCGAGGCCGGGCAGGCGCAGCCTCCCCTTCCGGGCGCCGAGCCCAGGGCGCTGCCGAAGCCCAAACCGGGGCTGGGAACGCCGGACCCGCTGCCGTCGCCCGGCTGATTCGGGCCGACCGGGGCACCGGGCGACCGGGCCCGGACGCGATGTTCGGGCCCGGAACCTCCGTCAGCCGCTCCTACGCGGGCTCCAGCGCCGAGGTGCCCAGCCCGGCCGACGCCGCCCGTGGCAGCGACGCCTCCAGCATCTCGCGCAGGCGCTCGGCGCCCACGCCGGTTTCCATCCTCCCGCGGTAGGCCACCGAGATGCGGGAAGTCTCCTCGCTCACGACGATCACGAAGGCGTCGGTCTCCTCGCTGAGGCCGATGGCCGCGCGGTGGCGCGTTCCCAGGGACCGGTCGCTCAGGGGGTTCTGGGTGAGCGGAAGGATGGCGCCGGCCGCCTGGATGGTGTCGCCCACGATGATGACCGCCCCGTCGTGCAGGGGGGAGCTGGGCGCGAAGATCGTCCCCAGAAGTTCCGGCGACAGCACGGCCTGCACGCTCCTCCCCGTCCGCGCGTATTCGCGCAGCCCGATCTCCATCTGCACGGCGAGAATCGCTCCCACGCCCGATCGGGCCAGCAGCGTGGCCCCCTCCACGAGCCGGTCCACGATCCGGGCCTCGCGATTGGACCCGAGCACGGTGACGAGGCGGCTCTGGCCCAGGCGGGCCAGGGCCGCCCTCATCTCGGGCTGGAATACCACGAGCGCCGCTATCGCCCCGTACTGGAACAGCGCCTCGAGAAGTCGGCGGATGAGCGAGAAGTCGAGAATGACGGACAGCAGGTAGAGCCCGGCCAGCAGGAGGACGCCCAGCAGCATCTGCATGGCCCGGGTTTCGCGGATCAGCAGCAGCAGTCGGTAGACGAGGAGGAAGACGATGACGATCTCGACGAGGTCGTTCCACGCCGGCCTCAGGAACTGCAGCTGCTCGAGAAAACCGTTCATGACCCCTTTACGATAACAGCGCGGGCGAAGGAGCAGTCGGCGACTCCCGGCGGCGGGTGAACCGGCGGCGGTGGCGCCGGACACCCGGGCGGCACATATTGCCGTTGACGCCCGGGAGGCGGCCTCCTACATTGCGGCCGGATTCCGCTGACATTCACCACCGTTTTCCCTGGAGCATCCGTTGCGAGAAAGAGAATTCGAGCTTCTCACGCTCTTCGCCGACGGCGGCATGATGATGTATCCGCTTGTCATCTGCTCGCTGATCGGTCTTGGTGTCATCCTCGCGAAGTTCTGGACCCTTTGGGTCGCCGGCCGGGCCACCGCGTCGGTGATCGAACAGGTGGAGGAGGCGGCCATGGCCGGACGGCTCGAGGAGGCGGCCGCGATCGCCGCCCTGACGCCGGGGCCGGCGGCCGCGATCCTACTGGCGGGTTTGCGGCGGATCCGCAGTCTCGAGGTGAACGAGGGAGAGCTGGAGCAGGCCGTCTCCACCACCGGCTCCATCGAACTCAGCTTCCTCGAGCGGGGTCTCGTGATTCTGGCCACGATCGCGAATGTGGCGCCCCTGATGGGGTTTCTGGGCACGGTGGCGGGGATGATCCTCGCCTTCGCTTCCATCCAGGCTTCCGGGGACGTGGATCCCGCGACCGTCGCCGGGGGCATCAAGGTGGCGCTCCTGACCACGGCCGCGGGGCTCACCATCGCGATCCCGATCAACCTCGGCTACAATTTCTTCGTGAGCCGGATCGACAGGCTGATCGTCGAAATGGAGGAGAGCACACAGAAGGTGCTGAACATCGCGTGGGATCTGGAGCGCGCGGGAACGCTTCGTGTCCTGTCCTGATGGGTACACGCCGCGGCGGGACTGGAGGAACCTTGCCGAACCCGCTACGGTACAAGTAATCTGAGAAAGGACCCGAACCGGGGGAGATTCATCAATGGCGGTTCTCGGCAACAAGAAGTCCAGGATATCCGACGAAATCCCGTCCTCGTCGATGGCGGACATCGCCTTCCTGCTGCTCATCTTCTTCCTGGTCACGACCACCTTCCCCAAGGACAAGGGGCTCGCGATCGTGCTGCCGGAGCAGGCCAGGGAGCAGGAGGTCAGCCAGAAGAACGTCCTTCACATCCTCATCAACCCGACCGGGGCGGTGAACATCAGGCGCGGCGAGAGCCAGCAGGAACAGACGGTGACCCCCGACGAAGTGGAGCAGATCTGGCGGCAGGGTGTGGCGCAGAACCCCAAGCTGATCGCGGCGGTCAAGACCCATCCGGAGGCCCCGTACCGTTTCATGGTCGATGTTCTCGACGCCCTCCAGGCTGCGAGAGCGACAAAGATCTCCCTTCAGATACTGGAGTAGCACGACATGGGTCTCAAGTCCGGCAGGCTCGAGAGGAAGTCCAAGGCCTCGAGCCAGATACCGTCTTCCTCGATGGCCGACATCGCCTTCCTGCTGCTCATCTTCTTCATGGTCACCACCGTGTTCCAGAAGGACCGGAAGCGGGAGATCGAGTGGGTCGAGGCCGAGGAGTCCGAGAAGATCGACGAGAAGCAGAAGGACATCCTCAACGTCTGGGTGGAGACCAACGGAGACGTCTACATCAATGACGCGCTCCGGGTGATGGAGGACGTCAGCGGCGTCGTGAGGCCATTTCGCCGGGACAGCGAGCGCCTGGTGGTTTCGATCCGTGCCGATCAGAATGTCCCGTACAAGTACGTCGACGGATTACAGAAGGAGTTGGTCGCAGCGGGGGCGCTGCGGGTCGTTTTTGCGGCCGAGCTAGAACAGAACATCACGAGGGAGAGACGATGACCGACCATGACCGACAAGGCGCAGCGGCGGAGTTGAGCGTGACCGCCAACGACGAATTCAAGCGTTCGTTCTCGACCTGGTTCTGGGGTGCGATAATCTCCGCGACCCTGGTACACTTCCTGGTCTTCGCGTTGTGGCCGTCGATGTCGGCCGACGATGTCAGCTTCAACAGGGACGAGATGGTGACCATCGATATTCCGGACGAAATCGAGATTCCACCTCCGCCCGAGGCCATCGCCCGCCCGGCGACGCCGGTCATAACGGACGCCCCGATCGACGAGGACATCACGATCGAGGACATCACCTTCGACGCCAACCCGGTGGAGAACCTGCCGCCCCCGCCCGAAGAGGTGGACACGGACATTTCGGGTGCGCCCCAGTACACGCCGTACGACGTGAGGCCCGACTACAAGAACAAGGCGGAGATGGAGCGCGCGCTTTCCCGTGAATACCCGCCCCTGCTGCGGGACGCGGGCATCGGGGGGACCACGATCGTCTGGTTCTACATCGACGAGCAGGGCAAGGTGCTGCGCACCCAGGTCCACACCAGCTCGGGGCACAAGGCTCTGGACGACGCGGCCCTGAAGGTTGCGGACGTCGCCGTATTCACGCCGGCGCTGAACCGGGACAAGCCCGTTCCCGTCTGGATACAACTGCCCATTACCTTCACGACGCGGTAGTCTGCCGCGCGGGTTGCGATCCGGGAGAGAACGGACCGCGTTCTGCCACGGGTCGCCGGAGACGGCATTGAACGTCCCGCTGGCCGCACGTCCGGCGGGGCGTTTCTTCGTCACTGTGCGAGAGTCATCTGCGAATCGAGGAAATGGACGACAGGAAGCTCGTTTCAACGGGTTGTTTCGGGAGTACCCTGCGGGAGCGGCTTCCGCGCGTCCGGGAGCGGATCGCGGCCGCGGCGGAGCTGAGCGGGCGGGATGCATCGGCGGTCCGTGTGGTCACGGTTACCAAGGGCCATCCCCCGGGCGCTATCGGGGCCGCCGTCGCGGCGGGACTCCTCGACCTCGGCGAGAACCGGGTCGAGGAGCTGGAGGAAAAGGTGCGCCTGGCGGGTGATCTGCCGGTGAGGTGGCACATGATCGGTCACGTCCAGCGCCGCAAGGCGGGCCGGGCGGCCCGCCTTGCGGCGCTCGTTCACAGCGTGGACTCGCTCCGCCTCGCCGAAAGGCTGTCGCGTTCCGGCGAGGCGGACGCCCGGCGCATACCCGTGCTCGTCCAGGTCAACGCGTCCGGAGAAGCCACCAAGGGCGGCTTTCCTGCCGCGTCCGCCCTGGACGGGATCGGCGAGGTGGCGGAACTGCGGGGCCTCCGCGTCCTGGGCCTCATGACGATGGCGCCCTTGACCGGCGACGAGGCCGTGCTCCGGGGGGTGTTCGCGAAGACGCGCGCGGTGATGGAGGCCGCGGCCGGGATCTCGGGGGTGGAGGGGCGCGAACTCTCGATGGGGATGTCCAACGACTACGGGCTGGCCGTGGAGGAGGGAAGCACGATGGTGCGGCTGGGGACGACCCTGCTGGGAGCGCGGCCGTGAGCGCGGCGGCGGAGATGGCCAGGCTGCGCGAGGCGGTGGCCGCGGTGCGGGGGGCGGCGGGGACGCGGCCCCGGGTAGGCATCGTTCTGGGTACGGGGCTGGGCGGCCTTGCCGAGGCGATCGAGGCGGAGGTCTCGATCCCGTACGAGGACCTGCCGCACTTTCCCGTCTCCACGGTCGAGAGCCACCGCGGGAAGCTGCTGCTCGGGACGCTCGAGGGCGTGCCCGTGGTGGCCATGCAGGGCCGCTTTCACCGCTACGAGGGGTACGCGCTCGCGCAGATCGCCTTCCCCGTCCGCGTGATGAAGCTGCTGGGCGCCGACACCCTGATCGTGTCGGCGGCGTGCGGGGGGATGAACCCGCTCTGGGGCCCCGGCGACCTCGTGCTCCTCGACGACCACATCAACTTCATGGGCGACGGCCCGCTCACCGGACCCAACCTGGACGAACTCGGGCCGCGCTTCCCCGACATGTCGGCGCCGTACGATCCCGGCCTGCAGAAGGCGGCGGCGGCGGTGGCGATGGCGGAGGGGATCGTGCTCCGGCGCGGAGTCTACGTGGCGGTGACCGGTCCCCAGCTCGAGACGCGGGCCGAGTACCGCATGCTCAGGGCCATGGGCGCCGACGTGGTGGGCATGTCCACGGTTCCCGAGGTGATCGCGGCCCGGCACATGGGGCTACGCGTCCTGGCCGTCACGGTCATCACCGACCAGTGCCTGCCGGATGCGCTGGAGGAGGCCGACGTGCCGACGATCATCGCGACCGCGCAGGCGGCCGAGCCCGGGCTGGCGCGCCTGGTGAGGGGCGTGCTCGGCGGTCTGGACGGCGGCCGGCCGGACCCCGGTCCCGCGTAGGCCCCGGGGACCCCCGCCGGTGCGATATCCCCCCCTCCCCCCCTCGCGCGTCGCGCTGGAGGAGTCCGTCCTCGAGACCTGGCGCGAAGAGGACACCTTCGGCCGCACCCTCGACGCCACCCGGGACGGCGAGCGGTTCGTCTTCTTCGAGGGCCCGCCCACCGCGAACGGACGCCCGGGGCTGCACCACATCATCAGCCGCGCGATCAAGGATCTGGTGTGCCGCTACCGGACCATGCTCGGCCGGCACGTCACCCGCATCGCCGGCTGGGACACGCACGGCCTCCCCGTCGAGATCGAGGCGCAGAAGCGGCTCGGCATCGAGGACAAGCGGGAGATCGAGGAGCGCGGCATCGCCTGGTTCAACGAGCGCTGCAAGGAGTCCGTCTTCACCTACAAGGACGAGTGGGAGCGCTTCTCGGAACGGATCGGCTACTGGCTCGACTATTCGCGGCCCTACGTGACCTTCCACGCCGAGTACGTGGAGTCGATCTGGTGGATCCTGAAGCAGCTGGCGGAGCGGGGACTCCTCTACCGCGGCCACAAGGTGGTCCCCTGGTGCCCCGCCGACCGGACGGTCCTGTCCTCGCACGAACTCTCGCTGGGGTACAGGGAGGTCGAGGACCCCTCGCTCTGGGTCATGCTCGAGCTGCTGGACGGGTCGGGACGCCACCTCCTGGTCTGGACCACCACGCCGTGGACGCTGGTGTCGAACGTGGCGCTCGCCGTGAACCCGCGGGTCGAGTACGTCGAGGTCGACCGGGAGGGCCGGCGGCTGATCGCGGCCCGAAGCCGCGCCGCGGCCCTCTTCGGCGAGGAGCGAATCGTCGGCCGCGTGGAGGTCGGCGAACTGCTCGGTGCGAAGTACCGCCGCCCCTTCGACCTGATCCCCGCAGCCGAGGCGCGCGGGCGCGCCTGGGAGATCATTCCGGGCGACTTCGTCTCGGACGAGGAGGGTTCGGGGATCGTGCACATGGCGCCGGCGTACGGGGCCGACGACCACCGGGCCGGCAGGGAGTTCGGCCTGGCCGTGCTGGAGCCGGTCCGCACCGACGGCACCTTCGCGGCGCACCTGCCGCTGGTGGGCGGCGTCTTCTTCAAGGAGGCCGACGGTCTGCTGGTCGACGACCTGGAGACGCGCGGGCTCGTCTTCCGCTCCGGGCGCGAGGTCCACTCCTATCCCCACTGCTGGCGCTGCGACACCCCGCTCGTGTACATGGCCCGGCACAGCTGGTTCGCGCGCACCTCGTCGCTCAGGCGGGAGCTGCTGGACAACAACGAGCGCGTGACGTGGCATCCGCCCGAGGTCGGGGCGGGGCGATTCGGCGAGTGGCTGAAGGGCAACGTGGACTGGGCGCTGTCGCGCGACCGCTACTGGGGCACGCCGCTGCCGGTCTGGGTTTCCGAGGACGACCCCGGCCGCGTCGAGTGGATCGGGAGCCTCGCCGAGCTGGCCGAGAGAGCGGGGGGGCTGCCGGACGACTTCGACCCGCACCGCCCCTTCATCGACGAGGTGACCTGGCGCTGCCCGGAGACCGGATCGCTGATGCGCCGCGTCCCCGAGGTGATCGACGTCTGGTTCGACTCCGGCGCCATGCCGTGGGCGCAGTGGCACTACCCCTTCGAGAACCGGGAGCGGTACGGCCGCCACTTCCCGGCGGACTTCATCTGCGAGGCCGTGGACCAGACGCGCGGCTGGTTCTATTCGCTGCACGCCATCTCGACGATGCTCGGGCTGGGGCCGGCGTTTCGCAACGTGATCGTCAACGACCTGATCCTGGACGCCGAGGGGCGCAAGATGTCCAAGTCGCGCGGGAACGTGGTCGACCCTTGGGACGCGGTGGCCGAACACGGCGCCGACGGGGTGCGCTGGTACATGATCACGGTCAGCAACCCGTGGCTGCCGACCCGCTTCGATCCGGACGGGGTGCGGGAGTCGGCGGCGCGGTTCTTCGATACGCTGCTCAACATCTACAAGTTCTTTGCCCTCTACGCAAATGTGGAGAATTGGAAGCCGGGGGGGTCCGGGCCGGAGGCTGCCTCGCGCCCGCCGCTGGACCGCTGGCTGCTGTCCCGGCTGAACGGGCTGGCCGGGCGGGTGCGCGAGGAACTCGACGGCTACAACCCCACCCGCGCCTACCGGGCCGTGGCCGCCTTCCTGGACGGGGAGCTGTCCAACTGGTACGTCCGCCGCGCCCGGCCCCGCTTCTGGGGGAACACCGATCCGGCCGACGCGGAGGCCGCCTTCGCCACCCTGCACGAGGCGCTCCGCACCGCGGCCCTGCTGATCGCGCCGGTCACGCCCTTCGTCTCGGACTGGCTGCACCGGGCCCTGACCGGCCGCTCCAGCCACACCGAACCCTTCCCCGAATCCGACCCGTCCCTGATCGACGGCGAGCTGGAGCGGCAGATGGCCGATGTGCGAGCCCTGAGCACCCTGGCCCGGGCCGCGCGCGAGGCCGTCAGGATCCGGGTGCGGCAGCCGCTCGGGCGCATGCTGGCGGTGGTGCCGGGCACCCCTCCCCCCGGCGACGTGCTGGCGCTGCTCGTGGACGAGATCAACGTGAAGCGGGTGGAGTTCGCGGCTTCGTCGGAGGGGCTGGTGAGGCTTGCGGCGCGGCCGGCGTTCCGTGCGCTCGGCAGGCGCTTCGGGAAGCGGACGCCCGAGGCGGCGAGCCGCATCCGGGAGCTGGGGCCGGAGGAGCTGCAGGCCGTGCGGGGCGGCGGAACGGTGCGCGTCGAGGTCGGCGGAGTGGCCGAGGAGGTGGGCGGCGACGAGATGGAGGTCGTCGAGGAGGCGCGCGGGGGACGGGTGGTGCGGTCGGAGGGGCGGTACACCGTGGCGCTCGACCCGGAGCTGACCGGGGCGCTCCGGCGGGAGGGTCTCGCGCGTGAACTGGTGAACCGCATCCAGCGCCTGAGGCGGGAGTCGGGGCTCGACATCACGGACCGCATCCGGCTGGGCGTCGGCGGGACGGAGGCCGTGTGCGCGGCCGCCCGTGAGCACGAGGCCGTGATCGCGCGCGAGACGCTGGCGGTGGCGGTGGAGGTGGGAGGCGGGCGCATGGGGGACTTCGCCTTCCGCAAGGAGACGGTGCTGGACGGGGAGGGGGCGGTCCTCGGGCTTACCCGGCAGGCGTGAGCAACGGTTCCGGGGGCGAGTCGCCGCAGGGCGGGGAAGCGCGCCACTGCTGGACCGCCGGCGGCGAGGCGGCGGGACGTCTTGACGGCTACGTGGCGGCGAGGCTGGGACTGTCGCGCAGCCGCGCGGCCGCGCTGATCGGGGAGGGGCGGGTGCTGGTGGACGGACGGGCCGCCAAGAAGTCGGAGGCCGTGGCGGAGGGGCGGGTGGTGGAGGTGGTGGTCCCGGCCCCGGCCCCGAGCGAGGCGGAGCCCGAGGACATCGCGCTGGATGTCGTGTTCGAGGACCGGGACCTGGTCGTGGTGAACAAGCAGGCGGGGCTCGTGGTGCATCCCGCGCCGGGCCACCCCCGGGGCACGCTGGTCAACGCGCTGCTCCACCACGTGGGGGACCTGTCGGGGATCGGGGGGACGCTCCGCCCCGGGATCGTGCACCGGCTGGATCGCGACACGTCGGGGCTGATGGTGGTGGCCAAGAGCGACCGCGCGCACCGGGGTCTCTCCGAGGCGCTGAGGGCACGCCGGGTGAAGCGGGTCTACCTGGCCGCGCTGTGGGGAGCTCTGGGCGAGCGGGACGTGCTGGTGGACCGGCCGATCGGGCGTCACCCCCGCGACAGGACGCGGATGGCGGTGGTGGCGGGGGGGAGGCCGTCCCGTACGCGCTTCCGCCACCTGGAGACCTGGGACGCCGCTTCGCTCTGTGAGGCCGCGCTTGACACCGGGAGGACCCACCAGATCAGGGTGCACGCCGCGGCGATCGGGCATCCGGTCGTGGGGGACACGGTCTACGGCGCAGGGCGGGAACGGGGGTTCGCGGGGGCGGCCCGCCGCCGGGCCGCAGAGTTGGCCGGGCGCGCGAGGCGGCAGTTCCTGCATGCGCGGCGGCTGGGGTTCGAGCACCCGGTCACGGGGGAGGCGATGAACTTCTCGGCGCCGCTGCCGCCCGACCTGGAAGCCGTGAGGGCGTGGGCGGTGGGGCGGGGGTGATAGCTGGTTCAACGAAGGCTACGCGGAGTGGTCGGCGGGTGCCTGGCCCGACCGGGGCGGATGGAAGCTCCGGGTGGCGCTGGCCTTCGGAGAGGCTCCCCGGTCCACCTATACTGGCGTCCCGACATCCGCTTGGATGACGGCCATCCCGACTACGCCCATGCGGCCGACAGCACCTGCCAGAACAACGGGCTGCCCGAATCCGCGTCCATGCTCGACGTGAACAAGGCCTGCAAGACGCTGTCGACGTGATGGAGAGCTTCGTACACACGGACGCGAGCAAAGTAACCGGACGGGTCGAAGAACTATACGAGAAGCAGGTCCATCAACAGCTCTTGAAGGCCAGACGGAGCAAGCAACCGAACACGATATCGGTCGACTCGTTGTGGATCCCCCCTTGGATCCACGGCGGGTGGAGCTTCGATTATGTGTCCGCAAAAGGTCACAACGACGGCACCAACGGTTGCTAGATTGCATCAAGACGAACTGGCGGGGATCCGCCGGAAAGGAAAGAGGGACAATGACTGCACGAACCATCATCACGGCGACGGCGGCCGTCGCGCTCGCGGCCGGGCCGGTCGGCGGCCAGGACAAAGACGTCGTCCAATGGTACGAACGGCAGACCGGGCGGGTGTGGGACGGCTCGGGATGGGTCGAGATCGAGACCGTCGACCAGGCGCTCGAGCTGCTGGCGACGGCCCTAAACGTGAACGTGGCGATCGGACCCGTGCGCGACATCATGGCGGGTGATCTCCTCGCTCTCACCGAGGCCGAGCGGAACGACCTGGCCGACAGGCTGGGCGAGATGATCCTGGCCGACACGACCGAAGGCGAGCGGGTCACGCGGCACGCCAGCGGAACCCTAACGGAGGCATCCGAAATCCACGGCCATGCACACTCGTTCGACGTGCTGGTCCGGACCTATGAGCGGGCGGTCGCGCTCGGCCTCCACGACCGCGTGCATCTCGGCTACATCGAATCGGCGGACCCGGTACGGGGGCGCGCCTACGTCCTGGGGGTGTTCGAGGCCGCGGAGGCTCCGCCGGACTGTTTCCGCGACGCCTGGCACCGCGAGGCGGGCGACACGCGCCCGGACTGCACGTCGGACCCGTGGAGCACGACGTTCTGCAGGGCCGGGGCGGTCCTGTACAGCGTACATGTCCGCAAGCGGCTGAAGGACCCGGAGATCATCCACTACGTGGACGTGCCGCAGAGTGCCTACGAGGCCGTCGGGCTGCAGCCGAACGCGGCCCGGTGGTGGGATCGCTGCTGGGGGATGTGAACGGGCTTCACACCCGATGCACCACGTAAGGGAAACGGCACCGACGGTTGCTTGCTTTGCTAGATTGGATTGCATCAAGACGAACCGGCGGGGCTCCGCCGGACTCCTCGATCTCACGGGGGCCGGGCGAAACGACTTGGCCGACAGGCTGGGGGAGATGATCCTCGCCGACACGACGGAAGCGGAGCGGGTCGCACGGCTCGCCACATGGACATGCGCGTCCTGGCCGTCACGGTCATCACCGACCAGTGCCTGCCGGACGCGCTGGAGGAGGCCGACGTGCCGACGATCATCGCGACCGCGCGGGCGGCCGAGCCCAGGCTGGCGCGCTTGGTGAAGGGCGTGCTCGGCGGTCCGGACGGCGGCCGGCGTTCCGTGCGCTCGACCCGGAGCTGACCGGGGCGCTCCGGCGGGAGGGTCTCGCGCGTGAACTGGTGAACCGCATCCAGCGCCTGAGGCGGGAGCCGGGGTTGCACATCACGGATCGCATCCGGCTGGGCGTCGGCGGGACGGAGGCCGTGTGCGCGACCGCCCGTGAGCACGAGGCGGTGATCGCGCAGGAATGATATCATATCAGCATCATATTGATACCATGACGTGGCGGACCATGGGACTTGTTGCATTCCTGCTCGCGGCGGGGGGCATGCCCGCGGACTCCGGGCAGACCCCGGACGACGCGTCGGAGTGGCGGTTCCTGCACGGACGGACTCTCACGGCCCGGTACCAGGGTTCCGACTCGCTCAGGGCGTCGCGGGCGCTGGCGCTGCTGGAGTCGCTCGAGCGGCTGCCCGGTCTCACCGGCCCCGACCCCCGCCTTACGGTGACGATCGCCCCCACGCGGGCGGCCATGGACTCGCTGGTCGGCGGCCGGCTCCCCGAGTGGGCGGGAGCCGTCGCGATCCGTGAACGCATGGAGATGATCATACCCGGAGGGCGCTTCTGGCCCCGCACCCCCTACGAGGAGGCACGGGTTCTCCGCCACGAGTGGGCGCACCTGGCGCTGGCCCACGAAATGGGTCGGCTGCGGATCCCGCGCTGGTTCAACGAGGGGTACGCGGAGTGGTCGGCGGGTGGCTGGCTCGACGGCGGCGGATGGAAGCTGCGGGTGGCCCTGGCCTTCGGAGGGGCCCCGCCGCTGGACTCGATCGCGCTGGACTGGCCCCGCGACCGGGTTCCGGCCGAGCTGGCGTATCTCCTCTCGGCCTCGGTCGTCCAGTATCTCGTGGAGGCGAGCGGGGAACGCGGCCTGGAGGCCTTCCTGTCGGAGTGGAAGCGCACGGGGTCCTTCGATGCCGCGTTGCGGGGCGTCTACGGGGGGACCGTCGCCCAGCTCGAGGACGACTGGCGCAAGTGGGTGAAGCGCCGGTACGGCTGGCTCGCGGTGATCGCCGACTCCGCCGTCTTCTGGTCGGTGCTGTCCGTCGCGCTGGTGGTGATGTTCGTGGTCAGGCGGCGCTACCGGCGCGAGCAGATGGCCCGGCTCAGGGCGGAAGAGCCGCCGGATGCGCCCGAGTATTGGAACGAGGCGGGGGAGGCGGATGTCCCGGTTGACCGTGGCCCCCGTTGGCGGTAGCGTCCGAGCATGGCACGCAAGAAGAAGAGGAAGGCGGAGGAGCCGTCCCTCAAGTTCTCGAAGGTCAACCTCTGGTTCGGACTGGGAGGTCTGGCCACGATCGTGCTCGGCTACTACCTGCTCGGGCAGGGCTCGATCACGCTGGCGCCGATGCTCCTCGTGGTCGGGTACGTGGTGCTGTTGCCGCTGGCGATCATCCGGTAGCGGGTCCGTGTTCGGGGCTCTCGCCGCCTTCGGCCGGCAGTGCGGCCGGGCGGGCCCGGCATTCCCGTGTCGCGGTCGAATGCCACCCGTCGCCGGGTCGATTGCCGCGGCTTTTCGGGCCGTCACCTTCCCGCTTGCCGCGGCCATCCCGGCATTCGCCGTCCCGCTCGCGCTCGAAGCCCGGCAAGATGCCTGGCAGTGTCCCGATCCGGCGTCGCTGATCGGCGGGCTCGAAGGAGAGGCGGCCCACGTCCGCTACCTGGCGGACGACCTCCTCGAGGGCCGCGCGGTCGCCACGCGCGGGGAACGGTGTGCGGGTGACTACATCGCGGCCCGGTTCCGTGAACTCGGCCTCCGCCCGGCGGGCGACGCGGAGGGCTACTTCCAGGCGTGGATGGTGCGGACCGGCAGCGCCCTGGGCGAAGGCAACGAGTTCGCGGTGAATGGCGATTCCCCTGCCGAATCGGCGCACGGCGGCGACACCCCCGCCGGTTTCGCGCTCGGCGACGACTGGATGCCCTACGGCTTCTCGGCCTCGACCCGCGCCCGGGCCCCGATGACCCTCGTTCCGGCGCTGGCCGGTGCACAGGCCGGCGACGCCGCACACGCCGAGTTGACGGGCAGGGCCCTCGTGATCGAGGGCACGGCGCCCCACCCCCACGCGGCTCCCCCCGACGCGCACCGGGTGGCATCCAGCGCGGCGGCGATGGACGCGGCCGCCCTGATCGTGCTCCTCGGCCCGTCGGACCCGCTCCCCTCGCTCGACTCCGAAAGGCGCGCCGCCCTCGCCATCCCCGTGATCGCCGTGCGGGGCGACGCCGCCGACCGTGTCCGCACGGCCGCCGCCACGGCCGCCGCCTCGGGCGCCGCCGCCACCATCGCCACCGCCGTCGAACCGGTGCGGCGCGAGGCCCGCAACGTGGCCGCCCTCCTCCCCGGCACCGATGCGCCTGCCGGCCGGACGCTGGTGATCGGGGCCCACTACGACCACCTCGGCTTCGGCGGCGCGGGCTCCCTGTCGCCGAACGCGGCCGGCCAGGTCCACAACGGCGCCGACGACAACGCGTCGGGTACCGCGGTGCTCATCGAGGCGGCGCGGCGCTTCGCCGAGGGTCCGCCGCCGGCGCAGGACGTCCTCTTCATCGCCTTTACCGGCGAGGAGCGGGGGTTGTGGGGATCGGCGCACTACGTCGAGTCGCCCCTGCGACCCCTCGAAGGCACGGTCGCCATGCTCAACCTCGACATGGTGGGCCGGGTGACGAACGACCTTCTTACGGTATTCGGCACGGGAACGGCGGAGGAGTGGGCGGAGATCCTCGAGCGGGCCAACCGCCGGACCGCGGCCCCCCTCGATCTCCGCTTGAACAGCGACGGCTTCGGCGCCTCGGATCACAGCTCCTTCTACGCAAGGGGCATCCCCGTCCTCCACTTCTTCTCCAATACGCACCCGGAATACCACCGTGTCGAGGACGATTGGGAGCTGGTGAACGCCGATGGCATGGCGCGGGTGACCGGGCTGGTGACCGCCGTGGTGCGCGAGGTGGTTCCCGCCCCCGGGCCGGCCGCGCTGACGCCTGTCGAGGGTGCGGGAAACCCTCACGGGGTGCGGGGGCCCGCCGACGGCGGCACGGTGCGGAGCGGCTTCCGGGTGCGTCTGGGCACGATCCCCGACTATTCGCGCGAGTCGGGCGGAATGGCGATCACCGGGGTGCGGGACGGGAGCCCGGCGGCGAAGGCGGGGCTGAAGGGCGGCGACATCATCGTGAAGCTCGGCCCGCACGACATCGAGGACGTCTACGGGTACATGTACGCGCTGGGGGAGTTCGAGCCGGGTGAGGAGGTGGAGGTCGTGGTGCTCAGGGACGGGAAGCGGATGGTGTTCGAGGTGGTGGTGGAGGGGAGTGGGGGGTGAGGCCCCGGAGCGCACCCGTCATTGATCGCAGACGCTACCCCCCTCGTGGTAGCGGATGGTCTCGAGCCAGGCCTGGAACTCGTCGTCGGGTGGGGAACAGAGGTCGGTCTCATACCAGTGGAACCGCCAGAGGTCCATGTCCATCAGGCTTCGTGGCAGCGGGCCACTCAAATCCATGGTGTTGACGTAGAGAGCCCACAGGGATTCCAGGGGACCTCGAATAATGGCTGATTCGCGGGAATCGAGGCACTTGCAAC
>JAPPGI010000184.1 GCA_028874985.1 Gemmatimonadota bacterium
GCGGCCTCTTGTGACCGGCATCCTTCATCCGAACCCCCTACCGGCGAGCACGCACTCTCATGGATGAGCAGATAGGTCTCGATCTCGCGGGACAGCCGACCGCCGGCGAAATCTTGGAGCGCATCCGCGAGAAGAGCCGGGACGAGTCCGAAAAAGGCCGCTGGTTCGAGCAGTTGTTCATGCGGATCGCGCGGCAGGAGCCCGAGTTCGAGATCGACGGGATCTGGCGCTGGCCCGACTGGCCGGAGCGCGAGGAGTTGACCGGACTCGACGGCCGGGACATCGGGATCGACCTCGTTGCGCGGAGGATGAGCGGCGAATGGGTGGCGATCCAGTGCAAGTGCTACGACGAGCGCCGAACGCTGGGCAAGGGCCACATCGACAAGTTCCTCGGAGGCTCCCAACAGCCGGTTTTTGGCCTTCGCTGGATCGTGGCGACGTGCCGTTGGGGACCGATTGCCGAGCGGGCCATCCGGAACGCCCATCCCCAAGTCACCCAGATCGACTTCCGGGAATACCTTCACGTCCAGGTCGAGGAACGCGACGCCAAGCGCCCGGTGCAGGAGCCGTGGCCGCTTCAGGCGGACGCCATCGAGGACGCCGTCGAAGGACTGACCAACCACGACCGGGGCCGCCTCGTCATGGCGTGCGGCACCGGCAAGACGTTCACCTCGCTACGCATCGCGGAACAGGTGGTGTCGGAGGGGCAGCGAATCCTGTTCGCGGCCCCGACGATCGCGCTGGTGTCTCAAGCGCGGCGCGAATGGCTCCGCCAGACGACGCGCAAGCTGAGATGCGTTGTAGTCTGCTCGGATCCGACCGCCGGGGGACGCCACGAGAACGAGGACATCCGCATCTCCGAACTCGAATGCCCGGTCTCGACGGACCCGTCGGAGATCGCGCACTCACTTCAGGGCGACGGTCCAACCCGTGTTGTCTTCTGCACCTACCACTCGCTCCGGAGGGTGACCGAGGCGCAGGCCGACCACGGCGCACCGGAGTTCGATCTGGCCATCGCCGACGAGGCGCACCGCACGACGGGCGCGCTGCGCGGACCGAACGGTGCCGGGCGCGTCAACTTCCAAGAGTTCCACGACGGCGAGCGCCTCCTCGCCCGGAAGCGCCTGTACATGACCGCCACGCCGCGCATCTACACCGCGCGCTCCAAGAGCAGGCTGGCCTCGAAGGGCATCGACGTGATCGACATGGGCGACCAGCAGGTGTACGGCCCGCAATTCCACTTGCTTCCGTTCGCCAAGGCCGTCAATCACCGCATGCTCTCCGACTACCGGGTCATCGTGCTCGGGGTGGGCCGGGCGAGCGTGACGCCGGGTCTACGCCGCCGCTTGGAGGACCTCAGTCCATCTACGAGCCGGAAGAACGCCCCGACCACGAACGACATGACGCGGGTGCTCGGCGTGTCGCTTGCCGTGAACGGCGTCACCGAGGGCACGGCGCTGGAGCAACCGGGACAGCTTCCGCGCACCTTGGCGTTCGCGAACAGCATTCTGCGCTCGAAGTGGTATGCGGACGCGCTCATGGAAAGCGAGGTGCTCCGCGCCACCACAAGACGAATGAGCGACGGGCGGGCCATGAAGGTCGTGGCCAAGCACCTCGACGCTTCCGCAAGCGCGCTCCAGCGCAATCAGGAGCTGCGCGCCCTCGCCCACGCCGACCGAGACGGCGAGTGCCGGATCGTGTGCAACGTCAAGCTCTTCACCGAGGGCGTGGACGTGCCGTCGCTGGACGCCGTTGCGTTTCTCGATCCTCGCGACAGCCAGGTCGATGTCGTCCAAGCCGTCGGCCGCGTCATGCGGAAGGCCCCCGGCAAGCGCTTCGGATACATCATCATTCCCGTCATCGTCGAGCCGGGCGGCGATGTGGCGGCGGCGCTCGAAAGAGGCACCGAGGGCTACCGGACGGTGGGCCGCGTCCTGCGGGCGCTTCAGGCCCATGACGGTCGCTTGGCCGAGACGCCCGCCAACTTCATCAGGGTGTACGAACCGAAACAGAAGCCGCCGCCCGAAATACCGGAAGGCGGAATCGGCAGCGGAACCCCGCAGAGCCGGAGCATCCAGCGTCAACTGGACTTGAAGGAGGCCGAGCAGGGGATCTACGCGCATGTGGCCGCGGCTTCCGGGTTGGGCAAGCCCGGCCAGCTTGTGGCCGACGAGATCGCGTATGCGGTCAGGCGAGCGAGCACGGTCTTCCAAGACGAGGAACTCGAAGAACCGCTCGCGGAAGCGCTCGAACTCGTCCCGGAACAGGACGGCGGGGCGAAAGGCGTCTGCACCATCGCGGCCCTCATGCTGGCGAACGCCTGCCTCTTGCAGCGGAGGCTACGCGACGAACCGCAGATGAAGACCATCCTGCGGCTCGACAAGGTGGCGGGGGCAAGCAACCCGAGCGAGGTCCTCGGTCTCGCATGGGAAGCGATCTTGGAGAAAGACTACGCG
>JAPPGI010000208.1:0-1218 GCA_028874985.1 Gemmatimonadota bacterium
CCCCCCACCTCCCCGTATGGCGGCTGCATCCTTAGTACGTCTGCGCAGGGACGGCGCGGGCAGTACGCCGCATCATGTCATGTACCGGCCACGGTGGGCGGTGGAAGCGGCAGGGCGCGCGGGTTTTGGCAAAAAAGGAATGTCATGCGGCGGCGACCTTGACGGCCCTCCGGCCCGGCGTGCGGGGCGGGGATGCCTGTATGGCCGGATCGGCGGCCGGCGCGATGCGCCCGGGCGTGACGCGCGGCCGCGGCCTCTGCGGCGGCGGCGACATCAGCATGTCCGTCTCCGTCGGCGGCGGCTTCCAGCTTCCCCGGCCGGCGGACACCACCTGGCCGGAGAAGACGCCCCAGATGGCCGCGTTTGCGTGTATGGTCTGCAGGTTTGCCTGGTTTTCGGCCGCGGTCCAGTCCGGGAGCCCGACCTGCACCTTGCGCGGCAGGACGACGCGCCTCTTGATGAGCAGCTCGACCGCGTTCGTGTTGCCCGGCATGCCGGGGTGCCGCAGGAACTCGAACATGTAGGGCAGGGCGTTCTCAAGCGTCGCCGCATACCTGCGCGTCTCCGCGTCGGACACCTCGCCGTGCCCGTACGCGTGCGCCAGCCTGGACACCCGCTCGCTCAGGGCGGCGATCTCGTCGGCCGCCTCCCGCTCCAGCCCGGGGACGGCGCGCAGCGCGCCCGCGTCCTCGCAGATGGACGCGAGCGGGCCGCCCGCCGCCGCCGTTATGCGCGCGGCCGCGTCGCCGGCGTCCCGGTATATGTCGAGGAGCGCGGCCGAGTACGTCTGCTCCGGCGAGTCTATGCCGTGCGGCACCGCCAGGCTCTCGCTCTTGCGCCAGACGTGCACGCCGCACGTCTGCACGTCGCCCTCAAAGGCGTTGCCTGCAAGGTACATGTCGGCCACCAGCGGCCTGTCGAGCGCGTGCCGGAACGTGCGCCGCATGGTCAGCTTGGACTTGTCGTCGGTGATGCGGATCAGCGCCGCGGACGGGCAGAGCAGGGCGAGCGCCTGCTCGCGGCACCCGGCCACGTTTGCGCGCGACTCGTCCTCCATCACGTACGGCGCCATGCCGAACAGCTCCTCTATCTGCGATATGAGCGGCCGGGGGAGGGGCGCGTGCCGGCGCGTGCCGGGTGCAGCCCCCGCCTCCCGCGCGGGCGGCCCGACGGGCGGCCCCGAGTGCGCGTCCATGATCCCCGCGGCCGCGGCCGCCG
>JAPPGI010000208.1:1318-2453 GCA_028874985.1 Gemmatimonadota bacterium
CCGCCAGCCCCCCGGGCGCGGCCGCCCACGGCACGCCGGAGGCCGCCTGCCGCGATATGGCCGACAGGCACCCGGACACGGTGCCCTCGCCCAGGCGCGACCCGTGGTTTGAGAGCAGCAGCTTCCGGATGCCGCGTACGGGCGGCGTCACGTCGTGCATGTTCATGATCTTTTCGCGCAGGCGCGGGCCGCACGACGACCCCGGGAGCGACGGGGTGTCCGGATACGTGACGACGGCGCACGGGACGCATGCTGCCGGAACCGACACCTCCATGTAGCAGAACAGTCCGCCGCATTTGTGCATCTCAAACATGATCTTCCACACCGGCGCCAGGTGCACGATGTCCGTCCGGCCGCAGACGGCGCACTCCTCGGGCGCATGCCACTCCTCCAGGCCCTTGTCGGGCTTTAGGGTAAACGAGACGCCCGCCGATCCGGGCTGGCCGCCGCGCTTCCTGAGGCCGGTCCCCCGGACGCCGCCGCATTCGGCCGCGTCCCCGGCGGTCCCCTCCTCCTCCTCCTCGGCCTCCTCGGCCTCCCTCTCCATCAGCTTCCTCCTGTGCCGCTTGCGCTCCCGGGCGGTGACCGTGCCCCTGTCCGGATTGTTGTAGTTTTCATGCACGGCCAGGCGCCTCTTCAGATCCCTCACCTCCGCCTCCAGCCTGTCGCGGCGCCCCCTGAGGGCCGCCGCCTCCTCTGCAAGCCGCCTGATCTCCCCGACGAATACGGCGGCCTGCCCGCCCCACGCGTCCATCGCAGTCTCAAGCAGGCGCCATACGCGGCGCAGCTCGCGGCGGAGCAGCGCGCCGTCCCCCGCGGTGCGGCTCATCGCGGACGCCCCCCGCCCCCCGTCCCGCACGCCGGACGGCCGGCGCCCGGATGCCATGCCTTAAATCCGCATGCCGTGACCAATGCTTGTTGCTGACGTAGATGCCTCATTTTCCAATGCAATGGGGCATCGCGTCATGCACATATCAAGCGCAAGGCCAAATTATCCGGCCATGTTGGCGCATTTTTTTCGGCAAGGCGCACGGCGCCGGTCGCGCTACGGCACCGTTTTCACTTGATCCGGGGCGACATATGGCTGGCTGCATCTTCTCCCCTCCCCCCGCCTGTGCCTATCTTGGGGGGGGGG
>JAPPGI010000116.1 GCA_028874985.1 Gemmatimonadota bacterium
CCGTGCCATTTTGGATGCCCACATGTGTGCAATTTTGCGCGCCCGGCAACAGTCGGTTACGAGGAAACGGATGCCGCGGTGCCGCTCCTCCACGTCCTGAAGCCGCGGCTGTCCCGGCGTTGACCGGGGTGGGACTGTGGAACGAGCGCCGGCTCCAGTCGGCACTTCCCACGCGCTGCCTTCCGGGACCTCGGCTTGCCTGAATGAGGAACGCGGGTCGGCAGCCGGTAGACAAAGCCGCGCCCTGCCAGCCCTGTCGCCCACCGCTCTCGGTTCTCGTGCGGGGTTGTCCACGCTTGCTATGCTGGTGTCGTGTCACACGTGATATGGACGCCGCAATGGGGGCGGCCGGTCTGGCCGGGACTGCATGCCGGGGTCTGGGCTGGGCCGGACGACTTCGCGGCCGCGATGGCTTCAGGGCGGACCTTCGAGGCGCGGCTGGCACGGGAAGAGCGCGAAGAGCTGATAGCGGGGTGGGAGGCGGCGGTGGGGGGTACGTTGGCCGTGGCGCAGGGGAGCTGACATCGGCGGAAGCCAAGTGCTAACCGCCCAACAGAGTGTCGCTGCCGCCGAGACTTATGCCGCCCTCCACTCCCTCGTGTCCGCACACATTCCCCTTGTATACACCTACATTCCCGGGCCTGAGACTCAGGGTCAGGTCCATGGCACAATCTCGCGTCCGCCCACCCAGCTGCCAGAAAAGCCCGCCCTTCAGACCTCCTGAAGCAGCCCTGACCCTGCCCCGCCAGCCAACGATTTTCGTGGCGACCTCGCTGTGGAGATTCGGGCTGCCGACCATCCGGAAATCGAGACCGTCGCTCGCAAACCCGCACCGGTCCGGAATGACGGTCTCTCCCCCTTCAAACCACAGAGTGTCCGCGACCTGCAACGCGTAACCTGTGTCCAGATACGTTACCCGCCCGTCAAGTGGGCACGCAGCCACAACGACGCTCCTTGATCCCTCAATCAGGGTCAACGCCCCCATCCTCCTCAGCACCAGTATCCCCTCGAGGAAGGACGTTGCCTCCTCTCTCGCCGTGGACGAGACCTCCCGGGGTCGCAACTCAACCTCCAGCCACGGTTTGGGACGGCTTCCAGCTCTGCGCGCCTGCGGGACCATCCGCGGACCGCTAGATTCATGCGGCTGCGAACGCGGCCGATGACGAGGTGCCCGAATGCGTCTCTCCCGACAGGGACCGGAGCGAAATCGAGATGAAGAACCGACGTTTCTTGGTGGGTCTGGCCGGCGTCGCGGCCGTGGTGGCCTACCTGATGTGGACCGGGATCAACGACAGCATGGTCTACTACCTGACCCCGGTCGAACTCATGGACCGGGTCGAGGCCGATCCGACCTTCCACGAAGTCGGGGTGAAGGTCAGCGGCCGGGTCGTGGAGGGGTCTTGGTCGCGCGAGGACGGCACCCGCGGCGCTCATGAGTTCATCGTCACGGATCTGGAGGACACCGGTGTGACCTTCGCGGTACACTTCGACGACGTCGTCCCGGACACCTTCAACGACAGGGCCGAAGTCGTGGTGGAGGGCCGCTACGGGACCGACGGCGTCTTCCGCGCCCACACGGTGCTCACCAAGTGCGGCAGCCGCTTCGAGGCGGCCAAGGAGGAGCTGGCAGCCCGCGGACAGACCCCCCCGGCATTCGTGCGGTGATGCATCCGCGCCGGATCGCCTCGCTCTGCGTTGCTCCTCGGGCGAATAGCGCTGCTATTCCCCTTTCGTCGCGCCTTGCCAGCCCGGCGCCTCACCGCTCTCGGTGCTCGGGCGGCTCTATCCACGGACCAGGCAGCCCGCGGACAGACCCCCCCGGCATTCGTGCGGCGATGCATCCGCGCCGGATCGCTTCGCTCTGCGTTGCTCCTCGGGCGAATAGCGCTGCTATTCCCCTTTCGTCGCGCCTTGCCAGCCCGGCGCCTCACCGCTCTCGGTGCTCGGGCGGCTCTATCCACGGACTGCTGGCAGCGTGACAATCCTGGGCGAGATCGCCCTCTGGATCGCCCTTCCCGCAGCCCTCTGGGGGGCGGTCGTATCGTTCGCCGGGGGACGCTTCGGCCGCAGCGACCTGGTACTGAGCGGCGAGCGCACCGTTCACGTCGTCACCTTCCTGCTGGTGCTCGTGTCGGCGGGCATCATCGCCGCGTTCCTGGGCAACCGGTACGAGTACTACTACGTAGTCAACTACTCGAACCGCGAACTGGACACCTACTTCAAGGTCGCGGGACTCTGGGCCGGGCAACGCGGCTCGCTGGTCTTCTGGACGGTCCTGCTCTCCGGCTTCTCCTCGATCGCCGTCTTCCTCAACCGGTTCCGCAACCGGGAGTTCATGCCGTACGTGAGCGGCACCCTTCTGGGCATCCTCTCCTTCCTCCTCATCGTCCTTCTCTTCGCCGACGTCAACCCCTTCGAGAGGCTGGGGTTCACGCGCGCCAACGGCCTGGGCCTCAATCCCCAGCTCCAGAACTACTGGATGACGATCCACCCGCCGACCCTGTACCTGGGCTTCACGGCCTTCGCGGTACCCTTCGCCTTCGCGGTCTCGGCCCTGCTCACCGGCCGCCTGGACTCGCGCTGGATCGCGGTCACGCGGCGCTGGATCCTGCTCAGCTGGTTCTTTCTCACGATCGGGATCATCTTCGGCATGCGCTGGGCGTACGAGGAGCTGGGGTGGGGAGGCTACTGGTTCTGGGACCCCGTCGAGAACGCCTCGCTGCTCCCCTGGCTGACCGCCACCGCCTTCCTCCACTCGATCCAGATCCAGGAGAACCGGGGGATGCTGAAGGTGTGGAACATGGTGCTGGTGGTCCTCACCTTCCTGCTCACGATCTTCGCGACCTTCCTGACCCGCTCCGGGCTGATCGAGTCTGTCCACAGTTTCGCCGAGAATCTTCGCATCGCCTACATCTTCCTGGGCTTCATGGGCGGGATGGCCATCGTCGCAGCGATCCTGATCATCCACCGGCTCCCGTCGCTCAAGTCCGAGAACCACTTCCAGTCCTTCCTCTCGCGCGAGTCGGCCTTCCTCTTCAACAACCTGCTCCTGGTCGGCGTCACCTTCGCCGTCGCGTGGGGCACGCTCTTCCCCCTCATCACCGAGGGGTTCTTCGGCGAGACCAGGAACGTCGGCCCGCCGTACTTCAACCGTGTCAACATCCCCATCGGGCTGCTACTCCTTGCGCTCATGGGGATCGGCCCGGTCATCGCGTGGCGGCGCGCTTCGCGGAGGAACCTGCTCCGGAACTTCACCATCCCGCTGGCGGCGGGCGGGGTGACGCTGGGCGTTCTGCTGGCGCTGGGCATCCGGCACGGCTTCGCGCTGGCCACCTTCGCCATCGGCGCCTTCGTTATGACGGTCGTGGTCACGGAGTTCTGGAAGGGGACGAAGGCACGGGCGCGGATCGCGGGGGAGGGGTTCATGAGCGCGCTCGGCAACCTGGTCGGACGGAACCGCCGCCGCTGGGGCGGCTACATCGTGCATGCGGGCGTCGTGGTGCTCTTCATGGGCCTGGCGGGCGCGGCCTTCGACCGGCTGGTGGTGCAGGAGCTGGTGCCGGGCGAGGCGATGACGGTACGCTCCGCCCTCGGTACCGAGTACCGACTGGTGTACGAGAGCCTGTCCCACTCGCGTCCCCGGGTGGCCGAAGACGTGGACGAGAACGACTGGCGCTGGACCGCGCTCATGACGGCGTACCGGAACGGCGAGCGGATCGGGATTCTCAGGCCGGAGCGGCGGTTCTACCCGGTCATGGACCAGGCCTCCACCGAGGTCGGGATATCGAGCTCTGCGCTCGAGGACCTCTACGTGATCCCCCGGGAGCTGGACAACCAGTCCGACCGGGCGAGCTTCGAGGTGAAGCTGCTGCCCCTGGTCCCGTGGATCTGGTACGGGGGAATGGTGGTGGCGATCGGGACGCTCGTGGGGCTGTGGCCTCCGCGAACGGCTCCCGCGACCGCCGCTGTCCGCCGGCGGGCCGCACGGGGGGCGGCGCCGGCGGGGGCGCCGGGCTGACCGCGCCACGGGCGAGCCGACGGTGAGCGTCCTGATCGGCGGTGTGCTTCTGGCCGCGGGGGTCATGCTCTTCATCCTCGAGCCGGTGTTCTCGGGGAAGGGTGCGCCCCTGTACGACGGGGACGACGCCTACGACGACGGCGCGGCGCGGCGCAGGGTGGCGCTGACGGCGCTGCGCGACCTGGAATACGACCGCGCGACCGGGAAGCTGGATGAGGACGACTACGGACGGCTGCGGACCGAGTTGTCGCACGAGGCGCTGGCGCACCTGGGGGAGGAGGAGGGCGGGGGGGACGGGGGACGGGGACCGGACCGGGCGTCGCGCGAGCTGGAAGAGGAGATCGCCCAGCTCCGCCGTGCCATCCGGGAGGGGATGCAGTGTTCGGGGTGCGAGCACCTCAACCGGTCGGGAGCCCGGTTCTGCGCGAGGTGTGGCGAGGGGTTGGGGGGTGGAGGGTAGGGGAGGGTAGGGCGCTCTCGGCACTCTCACGCCAACCCCGGGCCGAGCACCTCGATCAGCTCCGCCACCACCCCGATTCCCCCCTCGTCGTCAGCGCCGATCACGATGGGATCGAAGTCGGGGTTGACCGGCTCCAGCGTGATTTCCACATGCCGCCAGCCGCTCTCGTCCGTGCCGGGGGTCCTGGCGAACACGGCTGCGGTTGCCGGGATGCTCGTGGACGGGGAAGATAGAGGGACACGTCGCTCGCCGCCCTGTTCATGGACCTGGTCGATGATGAGGACGAGGAGGGGGACTCGACCTCCCTCTACTCACGGTATGTCATCGACGTATTCAAGACCTGCCGGGTGAAGGTGTCGAGCTGGCAGGACCGCAACGACGTGTCGGACTTCGTGTGGTGCCTGGAGAGGCGCCCCAACAAGGCACTTCACAAACGGCACTTCCCCGGTATCAATATCAACCCTCCCAGGGATGGTTTCCGAAAGGCCACGGAGCCGCCAGATTGGGACCGTGCCAAGATCCGGGCCACCTGGATCCACAACCTGAAGAGGTAATCCCATGAAGATGCGACCCGCTTTCCTCCTCCCCCTCCTCCCCGTCCTGGTACCGGCATCATGTAACGAGACCGGACCCACATACTCCCTCAGCTCGGACGAAGCCTGGGCCGTGTTCTCCGGGCTGGCCGGGTTGGCGAAGGACGCGGACCCTGGAACCACGACCCATGCCTGTCTCCGCGGGGGTACGGTCTCCGTCAGCACCACGGCGGAGACGGGGGAGCACGGGGACTCGTCCCGGACCTTGGCTTGGGCCGATGGGTTCTCAAACCGTCCGAATGCCGGATGATCGAGAGTAGCCCGAAGGTCAGCCTGTGGGGGAGGGGATCCGTGACCTTCGAGACCGAAACCGTCACTGCCGAAGGAGGAGGGGGCCGGATCCGTGTGTCTCTGGATGGGTGGGTCAACTGGAGCCGGTCGGAGATCGTGGGTAGCGTCTGCCCGTATCATCTCGACTTCGAATCCTCCTTCGGGCCGGACGATCCCGAAGGAGGGTTCCAGGGCTCGGTTGAGGATACCGAGATCTGCGGGCGCAGTTTCACAGTCCCTCTCTCCATGTTCCCGAGGGGGGAGGGGAATGTGTGATCTGGAGTCATGGGGAGGGGCGGTGGCGTTCGCGTTCGCGGTGGCCGGAGGAGCAAGGTGGATCGCATCCGAGATCGGGGAGGTCAGAACGGACCTGACCGCCGAGATTCACGCCCTGGAGGTACGGATGGAATCCCGGATCGGGGGCTGGAGTCCCGCCTCAGCGCGGTGGAGGCCAAGCTGGGCCTTCTGATCGAAGGGCTGAACATCGAAGTCAGGAGGGGAGAATGAAGCTGTCCAAGGGACTCTGTGTCGTCCTGTCCCCATGGGGGTACGGCTACGGTTGAAGTCATCAGCTACATCGAGCCCGCGGGAGACACGGTGTTGTATGACGACATGGTGTCGATCAAGCCTTCCGCCTGCAAGATGTCGCTGGCCGGGAGCACCTTCACCGTGGACGGAGCCCCGACGTGCGACTGCACATCGAGGGCTGGATACTCGACTCCGACGACTTTCTCTCTGGAGTGGCGGCTGTTCGGCGCGTTCACCTGGGACAAGGGCTCGGAGGGGGGCGCGAGATGTGAGGTGAGCCTGGAGAGTGAGGACGCCCTCCTGGCGACCGATGTTGCGGGGACACTGGATCGGTGGACGCGGACCGCGTTCGCATCGGGTGGAGCCTCGCGCTACGACAGGGCGTTGGACCTGACGTACAACACGCTGAAGCAGCACGGCGGCGACCACCGCATCTTCGACGGCAGCCACGACCCGATCGGGGCATGGAGGACCATCGCTGAGGCGTTCCCCGACGAAGGGTGGCTTGACCGCGGAGAGGGGTACGTCTCGGCCCTGTGGAAGGACATGGTCACGCCCAACGGAGTACCGGTGGTGACTTGGGACAAGGAGGCCTTCGACGCCGTCGCAGGCTTTCTGAACGAGACGCTGGGGGTGTCCCGAAATTGGTCGAAGGACATGGTCACCTTCACGGCCACGGAGTTCATCGGGGCGGCTCTGGGTGCTCTGGCGCTGGTGGAACAACGCCGAGACCCGCCGGTTCGCGGAGATCGTCGCGACCCTGGTCCTGGGCGTCGTGAGCTATCTCGTGGCAACCAGGCTCTACGACAAGGCCGAGCCCGGGGCCGAGGAACTGGGCCGAATCGTCCGTGACTGGTTCGGATCGCGGGAATGGACCGAATCCTGCTCCGAACTTGCCCGAAGTACCTACCTGCGGGGGAAGGCCATAGCCGGCGGCGTCCGCGAATCGGTGCTGGCGGGCGATCTGGCCGACACGGTGTCGGCATGGTCCCTCGCGAGCGCCGGGGCGATCGAGAAGGGGTGGTCGGCTGGGTACAGGAGAACGATCGGGGTGGCGTGCGCCGCAGTGCCGTCGTGGGCGCCTGCCGGACGGGTCGCCACGTCCGCCGGGTAACGCCCATGTCCTTCGCCCGCCCGTAGTCCACGGTCATGCTGCCCCGGACTCAAGCACCGAAAACGTGGGAGGATGTCCTGCGGATGCCGGACGACGGCAACCGCTACGAGTTCATCGTTCATATCCGACGAGAGGCGGGAGATCATCGGCGAAAAGCAGGTGCTTGGCGCTCCCGACCTGGTCGTCGAGATCCTGTCGCCTTCCACCGCGCACCGGGACCGCGGGATCAAGCTCGACCTGTACGCACGATGCGGAGTCCGGCAATACTGGATCGTGGATCCGGTCGAGGACGTGGTCGACGTATGGCGCTTCGGGGACGAGCCGGGGCACGAGCGCTTCTCGGGCGAGCTCCCCGTGCGGCCTGGTCGCGAGCGCCTGGGCCTGATCGACCTTGACGAGGTCTTCTCGCGTCATCTGGACCTGTGGGAGAGCGGAGCATAGTCCGCAAAGGACCGGGGAGGTATGATCAGTCCACCATGGGCATCCAAGGCATCGAATACGGCCACGAACACGAGCGGCTCGAGCACCTCCTGCGTTCCGTCGACCGTCCCGGCGAATACTGTGTCGGCGGCCGGCTCTTCACACCGCTGCCGCGCGTCGTCGTGGATGGGGCCGGGGAGCTCTCCTTTCCCATCCCCCGCGCGCAGGTCCGGTCGCTGATCGCAGCGGCGGAGCGCGCGCCCTGCGGAAAGGGGACCGAAACGGTCGTGGACCCGACCGTTCGGGACTGCTGGCAGATCGACGCCGAACAGGTGCGTCTGACCGGACGCGCGTGGCCGCACTCCTTCCGGAAGGTGATGGACCTCGTGGCCGCCGGTCTCGGCCTGCCCGCCGAAAGGCTCGGCGCCGATCTCCACAAGCTCCTCGTGTACCGCCCGGGAGGCTTCTTCTCCGAGCATCGGGACACCGAGAAGGTGCCGGGCATGGTCGCGACCCTCTCGCTGTCGCTGCCCGTACCGGGGGCCGGAGGAGAGCTGGTCGTTCGCCACGGGGGGAGGAAGGAGGTCTTCGACCTCAACGCCGCCGAGCCGTCCGAGCTGTCGTACGCGGCGTTCTACGCGGACTGCCCGCACGAGGTCCGGCCGCTTGCGGAGGGCCACCGCGTCACGCTCGTCTTCAACCTGGAGTCCGCCGTTGACGCGCCGGGGGCGCCCGACTACTCCGATCTGGCGGCACCCGTCGCGGAGTGCCTGGCGCGCTGGCGCGACGAAGGCGTCACGGACAAGATCGTGTGGCTGCTCGACCACGAGTACAGCGAGGGCGGACTGTCCTTCGCCACGCTGAAGAACACCGACGCGGCCGTGGCGAAGGTGCTCGGCGACGCGGCGGACCGGGCGGAGTGCGAACTCCATGCGGCCGTGCTTCGCATCGAGGAGTGGGGCTCGCCCGTATACGAGCCTCCGAGCCGCTGGGGTTGGGACGGGGAGTGGGACTACTACGGGGAGGAGGACGGGTCCGACACCGAGATGGACGAGGTCCACGACAGATGGGAGGCGCTGGGCGGCTGGGCGGGACGGGACGGAAGCCACCCCCCCTTCGGGCGGATTCGCCTGAACCCGCTCGAGCTCCTGCCGCCGGGAGGACTCGACGACGCCGAGCCGGATGACAGGGCGGCCGACTTCCTGTTGGAGCGCAGTTCCGCGGTTCCCGTCGAGCCGGCCGACTGGATCGTCCCGGCGGCGGCGGACATCTCGTGCGACTGCGAGCTCTGCGCCAGGCTGCGTGCGTTCTGCGGCGACCCCGTCGAGCGAGTGGAGCGCTTCAGGGTGCGCAAGGATCTGCGCAGGCATCTGCATCAGGTCATCGACCGGCACCGACTCGACATGCATCACGTGACCGAACGCAGCGGCAGACCCTATACCCTGGTCTGCACAAAGAACCGCGCCGGTCATGAACGGCGGCTCGAGGAGTACGCGGAGGACCTGCGCCGCATGAGTTCGCTCCTGACGTCGATCCCGGAGGGCGAGAGGCGGGGCGGGGGACCCGGAAGGGCGGAGATGCTCGAGAGGGCTCTGGCCGCGGGCGGGGCGGGCCCCGGATGAGCGCTTCGGACCCCCGTGGCGGGCGGACGCGACGGCCGCCGGGCACGGCAACGGCATCGCGGCTGTTCCTCCACCGGGCTCACACCCATCCGCCGGTCACCCGCTCCGAGGGCGTGGCTTGACGCTGGAAGGACGACGGCTGGTCTGCCGCTACGGTCCCACGCGCGCCCTCGACGGGGTCGATGTCGTAGCCGGAGGCGGCGAGATCCTGGCCGTCGTCGGGCCGAACGGCGCCGGGAAGACCACGCTGCTGCGCACGCTGAGCGGCGAGAAGCGGCCCGACCGGGGCGAGGTGTTGCTGGACGGGTCTCCGGTGTCGGGAGCGGACCCGCGGTGGCGGGGTAGGGTGGGGCTGGTATCGCACCGGCCGGGTCTCTACCGGAAGCTCTCCGTGGCCGAGAACCTGACCTTCTTCGCGTCCCTGCACGCGGTCCCCAGCGCCCGCGACGCCGTGGGCCGGGCCCTCGAGGCCGTCGGTGCGGCCACCCTGGCCGGCACCCGCGCCGAGGCCCTCTCACGGGGACAATCCCAGCGCGTGGCCCTGGCCCGGTCGCTCCTCCACGACCCCGACATCCTCTTCCTGGACGAACCCTTCACCGGACTGGACCCTGCCGGCGCGGCCGCCTTGGAAACCACCCTGCGGGCGCGCCGAACGGGGGGCGGAGTCATCGTCCTCGTCACCCACGACCTGCGCCGCTGCCTGGGTCTCGCGAACCGCGTCGCCGTGCTGCGCGGCGGCCGCAAGGTCCACGACGGCGGGACCGGCGCGGCCGATGCGGCCGACCTCCTGGGATTCTTCACCGCGGGCGGCCGAGATGCTTCGACGACGCCCTCCGCCGGCCACCGGTCATGAACGACCTCCGCCGCGCGTTGCTGATCGCAGCCAAGGACCTGCGGCTCGAGTTCCGCACCGGTGGCAGGCTCCCGTCGATGACCGCGTTCGTCGTCCTGGCCGGCTTCCTCTTCGGATTCGCCCTGGACCGGGGCCTGGTGCCGGGCCGGGACGTCGCGGCCGCCCTGATCTGGCTGACGATCCTCTTTGCGGCAACCGCCGGCGCCGGCCGCATCTTCGACGCGGAGGAGGAGGAGGGCGCCTTCCGCCACCTCCTTCTCACCCCGGTCTCCCGCCCGGCCGTCTTCCTCGGCAAGACGTTGGCGAACCTGGCCGTCATCTGGCTCGTATCCGCGCTCTCCTTCGTATCGCTCACCGCCTTCCTGGGCGTCCGCGACCCGGGTTCCCTCGCCGCGCACACGGCGATCCTCCTGCCCGGCACGGTCGGCCTGGCCGCCACGGGCACATTCTTCGGACGGATGTCCCGCCACAGCACCTTGGGCGACACCCTGCTTCCGGTGCTCACCTTCCCCCTCCTCGTTCCGGTGATCTTCTTCGGCGCGACCGCCACCGCACGGGTTTTCCTGGAGCGCCCCTGGACCGAGATTTCGGGTTCGGTGCGCCTGCTGTGGGCCTTCGCCCTGGGGGCGGTCGTGGCCGGCGGCGCCCTCTTTCGCCACCTGACCGACGAATAGGAACCTACGACACACAGCGACATGGACTCGAACCGGGGCAGGATCGCGGCACTCGCGCTCGCGTCGGCCGGGGTGGCCACGATTCTCGTCGGCCACTGGATGATGGCCTTCTGGGTGCCCGACGAGGCGGAGCAGGGTGTGGTCCAGCGGATCTTCTACGTTCACGTCCCGGCCGCCTGGACCACCTTTCTCGCGGTCGGGATCGCGGCGCTCGCCAGCGGGGCGTACCTGTGGCTCGAGGACGAGCGCGCCGACGCGGCGGCGGTTGCGGCCGCCGAGGGTGGCCTGATCTTCGGCGCCATCATGCTGATTTCGGGTCCGCTGTGGGGACGGATCGCATGGGGGACCTACTGGACGTGGGAGCCCCGCCTGACGCTCACGCTCCTCCTCTGGTTCACCTACCTGGGCTACTTTCTCGTGCGCGGCTCGGTGGCGGACCCGCGGCGGGGCAAGCGCTTCGCCGCGGTCGTGGCGGTGATCGGCGCGCTCAACATCCCTCTCATCCACGTGAGCGTCGAGATGTTCCGGTCGCTGCACCCCGGACCCGTCGTGATCAAGCCCGAAGGCCCCACCCTGCACCCCGACATGCTGGTTACGCTGATGACCTTCCTGGCCGGCTTCACCATGTTGTTCCTAGGACTCTTCATTCTCCGCTACGCCGTCGAGCGGCTGCACCGGCGCGGTTCGGCGGGCGGTGCCGCGGAAGCTGCCGGAGCACTCATATGATCTCCAGGACCCTGACTGCCGTTCTGCTCTCCCTCGCCATGCCCGCCGGTCTGCTCGCCCAGGAAGCCGGGCGCGGTGCTTTGCGGCCCTACGTTCACGTTCTCCTCGCCTACGGTGCCGCCTGGCTCCTGATACTCCTCTGGGTCTGGATGATCGCCCGGAACCTAAAGCGTGCGGGTGCGTCCCCGAGGGCCGATGAGGGATAGCGGCGGCGCACCAGGGGGTTGGCCGCAACCAGCCCGGCGCTCGCGCGGATTCATCCACGGGCTCCTCACCCTTCTTCCCGCCCTCACGCTCCTGGTCCCGGCGGGGACCGCCCAGACGGTGGGGACGATGCCCGGCACCCTCCGCTACGGCTCGGGGCTCCTCGACATCCCGGTGGCTTCGGTGCTCCCGCACATGGCCTTCACCGCCACCTGGTCTGGCTTCCGGGTGTCGGTCGCGGAGACGGTGGTCCCGGACGATCCGGGGGCGACGGTCCCTCCGGATCGGCGATTCGAACGCTGGTTCTCCGACGGCTCGCTCGCGCTCGGACTCTTCGGCCGCCTGGAAGTCGGCACGAGCCTGCAACACTTCGCGGGTGCGGACCGGGGTGGCAAGGTACTGGGAACGTTCGGGCGCCTGGCCCTGATTCGGCCGCGAGGCCACGGCCTCGGGCTGGCCGCGGGATTCCGCCATCTCACCTCGCCTTCATTCGGCGACGAGTCCGGCGAGGTTCAGCCCAACCGGCTCGGCTACCCGGACTGGCGCGTGACCCGAGAGGCGGCCGCCGACGGGAAGTTCGGCGGCAACTTCAGCCCCTACCTTGTGGCGACGGCCCTGCTCCCGGGTGTTGCCGCCGGACCCGCCACCCATGACGTGACGCTGCACCTGGGGTGGGGCGGGGGACTCTTTTCGGCCGGGCCGGAACTTGATTTCTACCAGGACGCCAACTCCGGCGGCATATTCGGCGGAGCCGCCATCCACTACGGCCTCGGGGGCGGACGCCTGCTGAACCTGATGGCGGATTTCAACGGCTTCGACGCCAACGCCGGCGTGCAACTCGACTTGGGCGGGGTCCGGCTGGGGGCCTTCGCCCTGGGACTCCAGCACGACGGCACATCCACCTTCCGTTCCCGCAAGTTCGGCCTGCTCGGTTCGGTGGTGTTCTGCGGGGGGCGGCGGACTCTGTGCCGTGGCGAGCGGAAACCCGCCCCCGACACGGTTACGCTCCCGGCACCGCCGCCCGACACCGTGGTGATCGTGCGAGAGACCGCGGCGGGAGTGACCGAAGCGCCGGAGGGGACGCCGGAGACACTTTGCCTCGCGACCGGAAAGGGCGTGGAAGTACGGGTGACCACCGCGGGAGACACGCTTGTCGGGCCCTCGTGGGCGTCGATCGGGGAGCTGCGGCCCGGCCTGGTGTTCGCGGGCAGCTACGCGGGGGACCGCGCATGGTTCATCGCGGACGAACCCGTACGTTTCGAAGATCGCCTGTACGCGGGAACGGGCGGCGACATGCGGCTGAACTGCGACGAGATCGTGCGCGTCGGGGAATACGCGGGCGTGCCGGTCTTCGCGGACCGCTCGGCGGAGCCTCCGCTCGAGAATGTGCATGTGCCACGGCGGCCCGGCATCTGGCGGACATACCGGCACCGCTGAACTCGAAGCAGGGGGTGGCGCGCTGCCCGAAGGGTCCATGTCGTTACCTTCATGAACCGCCCTCGGCGCTTCGCGGTGGAGAGGACGACACCTGGGTTGAGGAGGCTGGAACATGAGGACTACGAGGATGTCACCCTGCAACGGAACACTCCGGAGGACCATCCTGCCGGGGGCCGTGCTACTACTCTGGGGATGCGCCGACCTGGCCCTGGAAGCCGATCGAATCCCGACCGAGCTGGCCATCCTTCCCGATCACGGCCGGTTTGCGTTGGCGGAACCGGAACAACTGGCGATCGTCGTGAAGGACCAGAACGGCAAGTTCATGCGGGTTCCACGCTGGGCGCCGCCGATCTGGAAGGTGTCGGACGACCTGGTGGCGGAAGTGGGCCGGGACGGAACGTTGAACACGATGGACAACGGCTGGGTGTCCGTCACGGCCCGGTTGGCCGACCTGACGGCGAATGCGCGCTTCTGCATCACTTCCGGCCGGACCACCATCGAAGCGCCCGCGATCTATCTGACCCAGGCTGCACAGGGCCTGGACAACACGACATCTCTGATAGCGGGCCGGCCGGCGCTCCTGCGGATCTTCATGATTCAGGATCGGGCCAGCGACCTTGAACTTGAAGTTCAGGTCACTCCGCATCATCCTGGTTCCCACCATCTTGCTCCCGGCGCCTGACTCTTCGGTATTCGACTGGACGGACGGAGTGAACCCCGACAGTGAGCAGCTGCGCCTGTCCAGGACCATCCTGCCGGTGGGAGACATGGAGGTCGAGGTCCACGAAACCCATTTCACCAACCTGGAATTGCGGACCATTGTCGACTGGATCCACTGGCGTGGCGAAATCGAGGTCCTTTACGTGCACGAAGGTGGCCGCGGCTACTACTACGGGGTGGTGGGCGAGCCGGCCTATGGCGCCCAAGGGCTCGCCAACATCGGCTACCCGGTGAGCGTGGGGACGGGCGTCGACCTACATCCACGAGCACGAAGTGGGACACACGATGAGTCTGTACCACGCCGCGTGCGGCAACGCCCCCACGCCGGACCCGAACTATCCCTACGGCAAGGGGTCCATCGGAGTCTGGGGATACGACATCGCCGAGGGCCGGCTGCTGGATCCGGATCTCTACACGGACGTGATGAGCTACTGCCATCCCAGGTGGATCAGCGACTACCAGTTCAGCCGGGCGCTGAGCCACCGGCTCGACGGAGACGGCGGAATCGACCACGATGCGGATGCGGGCTCGTAGGGGATGAAGAACACGAAGCTGCCTCCGCCGGCGATGGCCGCGGAGAGTGTCGCGTGGAATGCGCCATGGGTTTACGTTAGGTTGGTGCCGGCGTCCGTGACCTTCTCCGCCGTCATGATTTCGGCCGCCCCTGTGGCCGGGACCCAGGGGACAGCCGGCGGAGGATCGGAACGAGGAGAGTGTCGGAGGGTATCTTAGGAGTTCAAGGCTGGCCCCCATTTGTCGTCGGGGATGAGTGCTTACTGCGAGGAGGCGGAAACATGAAGGAGACGGGGACGCGCCCGAGGAAGAGGGACTTGGTGAAGACGTTGCTGCCGGGGATGGTTCTGCTCTGGGGCTGTGCCGATCTGGCCATGGAAGCGGACCGGATACCCACGGAGGTGACGCTTTCCCCCGATGCCGGCCTCTTTACGGTGGGGGAACCGACGAAGCTGGAACTCACCGTCAGCGATCAGAACGGCGAAGTCATGCCGGTTCCCGGTTGGACGGCTCCGACATGGGAGGTGTCCGACAGGTCCGTCGCGGAACTGAGCCGGGACGGCATGCTGGGCACGCTGACGGGACAATCGGGCGGGTGGGTCACGGTCAGGGCGAAGCTGGCCGGGCTGGAGGACGATGCGCGTTTCCGCATGAATCCCGACCGAATCGGTTTGACCGCGCCGGTCATCTACGTGAACCAGGTCACGCAGAACCGGGAGGGCACCGTACGACTCATCGCGGGCCGGCCCGGGTTGCTGCGGGTCTTCGTGGTGGGTGACCAGGTCAACTGGCTGGAGCCCCCGTCGGTCGCGGTCACGCTGTCGCACGGGAACGACGTGGTCTTCGAGCAGCTTCTCCCGCCCGAGACGGGGAACATTCCCACCGAGGTCAACGAGTCGAATCTGATAGGGTCCTACGACGCCGTGATTCCCGGCTCCGCGATCAGGCCCGGCGTCCGCTTGGTGGTGGAACTCGATCCGGACGGGATCGTTCCACTTGCCGAGGGGAGCCAGCTTCGGTATCCGGCCCAGGGTTCGATGGAACTCGAAGTGGTGGAGCCGCCCGTGTACCGCATCATCCTGGTCCCGACCATCTCACGCCCGGCCCCGGACTCGGCGGTCTTCGCATGGGTGGACGGAGTGAACCCGGACAGCGAGCAGATGCGCCTTGCCAGGACCATTCTCCCGGTGGCGGCGATGGAGGTGGAGGTCCGCGAGACCTACTTCACCAACCTCAATCTGCGAAGCTTCGGCACCTGGCTCCTGTGGCGAAACGAAATCGGGGTCCTCTACGAGCAGGAGGGCAAGCGCGGCTACTACTACGGGGTCGTGAGCCGGAACCTGTTGGGCGTTGCCGGGATCGCGAACTTCGCCTATCCGGTGAGTGTCGGCTCCGACGTCGACTACGTCCACACGCACGAAGTGGGACACACCATGGGTCTGTGGCACGCCCCCTGCGGCGGTGCCGGGGGGCCGGATCCGGAATACCCCTACGGCGGAGGGCTCATCGGAGTATGGGGATATGACGTTGCCGGGAGCCGGTTGCTGGATCCGGCGAGCTACGCGGACATAATGGGCTACTGCTTCCAGCGAGCCTGGATCAGCGACTTCCAGTTCAACAAGTCGATGACGCACCGGCTGAGCGGAGACGGCGGGATCAACCACGGTCCGGAACCCGCGGCTTCCGGCGGGCCGGAACGGGGCGAGATGCTCGTGGTCTGGGGCGCGGTCCGGGACGGGCGCCTGATGCTCGAGCCGGCGTTCGTTCTGGACGGGCCGGTGCTGCTCCCGGAGGCGGGCGGTCCCTACCGGGTCGACGGGCTGGGCGCGGAAGGCGAGACGAGGTTCTCGCTCTCGTTCACGCCGACTCCGCTCGCGTATGGTGGAGGCAGCTTCGTGTTCTTCATCCCCTACGAGCCCGAGTGGGCCGACAACCTGGACCGGATGGTCCTCACCGGGCCGGAGGGGGAGACCACCGTAACGCGCGACGGCCCGTCCGAGATGGCCGTCGTCGCGGATCGGGCCACGGGGAGAATCCGGGCCATCATCCGAGACTGGGACGGAGGTCCGCTCCCCGGCGAGGCGGGCGCGAACGTCACGGTCACCAGGGGAATACCGGCGGGCGGGCTGCGGTAACCGATCGGGGCCGGACGACCTCGCGCCGGATCTCCTGCCGGGTCGCCTACCCCATCCCCAGCCACCCCGCCACCTCGCCCGTCAGATCCGCCGCCGTATCGACATCCGACTCCACCTCGAGCAGGGTGACCCGAAGCCCTCGTTCGCGCGCGCGCGCCGCGGTCTCCCGGAGGACCGCTTCGGTGCTCCACGCGATTCCCCTGAACAGCGCGGGGCAGGGCTCCCGCAATGCCATGAGGTAGTAACCCCCGTCGCGGGAAGGCCCCAGCACGACATCGGCAGTGTCGAGCGCGGCCAGCGCGCGCGCGACCGTGGCCGCGCCGACGGCGGGCGTGTCCGTGCCGATCACCACGGCGCGGCGGGAGCACTCTAACGCCCGGGCGAACATCCGCGAAATGCGTTCGCCGAGATCCCCCGCGCCCTGCTCCCAAAACCGCTCCGGCCCGGGACCGAGCCAGTCCCGGACTTCGGCCTCGGCGCCGGGGGGGTCGTAGCATACGGTCACGATTGCGGGCGCTTCCGCCACCCGGTCGACGATCAGACGGCCCATGCGCCGGTACAGGGCCGCGGCCGCATCGTGGTCGGGCGACCCGGCGCGCCCCAGGCTCCGCGCCAGGCGCGTCTTGACCTCGCCGGGCCGGGGGGCCTTGGCGAAGACCAGGAGGGTCGCTTCGGTGGCGTCGCCGGCGATTTCCGCGTCGTCCGCCCCGGCGCCCCCGCGTGTTCGCGCCGGATACCTCGCCGCCAGATCGCTCGGCCGGGTACCCGCCAGAAACCGGCTGACGAGTCCCACATTTCGCAACCATGCGTTCAGGCGGCCTTCCTCCTCGTAGCGGCGCGGGCTGGTGGAGATCGCGGCCGGAAGACGGATCAGCCGTCCCGCGCGCCGGAGCCGCCGGTTCAGGACGACGTCCTCCATGATCGGCTCGTCGGGGTAGGGGCCCGACGCCAGGAAGAGATCGCGCCGGATCAGGAGACCCTGGTCGCCGTAGACCAGGCTCGACAGCCACTCCCGCACCCGCTGCCCGCGCTCGATGATCCGGTAGTGGAAGTGGGGGTGGGAAATCAGCAGCCTGAAGTACCCGGCCTCGGGGCGGTCGGCGCGCACATGGTCCTCGATCGCCCGCAGGGCCCCTTCTCCCAGCCTCGAGTCGGCGTGCACGAAGAACAGCCACGGCGACCGCAGCCCGCGGGCCCCCGCGTTCATCTGCCGGGCACGGCCCCGCCGGCTCCTCATCACCCCGGCGCCCGCGGCCCTCGCGGCCGCGACCGTCCCGTCGCGCGAGCCTCCGTCCACCACCAGCACGACGTGTTCCAGCCTCAACCTCGACAGGTCCTCCAGCAGGTGTGACAGGTAGTCCGCCTCGTCCAGCGCCGGGACGACCACTCCGACCTTGGCGGACGGGGTGCCGGCCGGCAGCATCCGCCGGCCCCCTATCGCGGCGTGTCGTTCAGGGTCCAGTCGTAGTCGATGAAGTCCAGCTTCGTCCCGGGGTCCCGGAGCGCCTCGCGTTGGAGTCCGTCCGCGTAGCCCGCCAGAAACTCCCGGACTCCCGCATGGTCCCCGAAGTCCTCCTTGAACCAGTCGAGCACCTTGTTCACGTGCACGGTGCGCTCGTCACCCTCCGTCGTGACGGCGAAATGGGCGGAGTCGCTCATGAACGAGCCCACCCTCTCCTCCAACTGCTTGTGAAGCGTCTCACCCAGGTAGGCGCGGGCGATCAGCGGGGGACAGCTCACCGCTGCGCAGTTGACCGCGAAGTGGATGCGCGGGTCGCCCATCGGCCGGACGATCTCGTGCTCGATCTCGTCCTGGGAGCGTTCCCTGCCCGCCACGTCGCAGTGGGCGCCGGTGAAGACGTCCCTGATCTGCCACACGGAGTTGTCGGGCCTGCCGGCGGCGGCGTTCCTGATGCGCTGAAGGCCGCCCGCCTTCCTGATCGGGTAGTTGTCGATCACGCGCTTCAGCATGCAGGCGTTGTAGGCATTGATCCAGAAGGCGAGCCGGTCGTCATGCGACGCGTTCGCCACGGCCCCGGGATCGGTGGCCGCGAGTTGGGCGAGGTAGCTCCTGAGCCCCGCGTCGCTCCCGGCCAGCTTCGCGTAGTCCACCCGCGGCTCCACGACGACCTCGGCCAGCACCCCGGTGAAGGCCGTATGGTCCGGGAGTTCCTGCGCGGTCGCGTGCGCCTGCGATCCCGAGACCCCGAGACCCGCCGTGGAGACAACTGCAGTTGACAAAAAGACAACTACGCTTGACATCCCAGGCAATCTCACATTCAGCCGTTTCAATATGGCGGGCAGGAAGCTCAGCAGTACCAGCAGCGCACCGGCCAGGATCAACCGCACCAGGGCGTCCCGCGAAGCCTCCTGGGAGCCCTGCAGCAGGGCGTCGGCGAAGAAGGTGTAGATCGCCGTGCCGGGCAGAATGCCGACCAGCGTGGCAACCGCGTAGGTGCGCCACTTCAGGGGCATCAGCCCGGACCCGAAGTTGAGGGCGTTGAAGGGGACCAGCGGGATGAGGCGCAGGGTGAGCAGCCCCCTGAATCCGTGGCGTGCGACTATGCCGTCGAGCTTGTTCAGCACCTTGGAGTCCTTTCCGATCAGGCGGCGCACCGCGTCCCTGCCCAGCGAGCGGGCGATGACGAAGGCCGCGTTGGCACCGATGTTTGCGGCGATGGAGTTGTAGAGCGTGCCCCACCAGAAGCCGAAGACGGCGCCCCCGGCCAGTGTGAGGATGGCGCCGGGGACTGCCAGCGCTGTCGCGGTGGCGTAGACTGCTACGAAGATCACCGGGGCCCAGGCGTTCCCCCGCAGCCGGTCGATCGCGGCGCCGATGCCTTCCCGGGTGAGATAGTCGCCCACGGGTGTCGCACGGGCGACGAGGTAGCCGCCGGCCAGAATGAGCACGAGGATCCCCAGCTTCACGAAGGGACCGGTACGCGATGCCTCTACTTCAGCCATTGTATGACCCGTTTCAGGATTCTCCCCGACGCCGTGTCGAGGCGGGAACGCATGTACTCGCCCGAGGCGCGCTTCACCCCCTCGACCATGGTGGGGTAGGGGTAGATGGTGCCGTTGACCCGGCTCAGGCTCAGGCCGTGCGTCTTGGCGAGGACGAGCGGCATGATCAGGTCCCCGGCGCCGTGAGCCAAGATGGTGGCGCCGATCACCCTGCCCTTGCGGTCGGCCGAGATCTTGACGAATCCCACCGCCGAACCGTCCACGATGGCCCGGTCCAGGTCGTCCATCCCGTACCGGTAGGTCGTCCCCCCGGCCGCCTCGGCCTCGGCCTCCGACATCCCGATGTGCGCGACTTCCGGGTCCGTGAAGGTCACCCGGGGGACGCTGTCGTAGCGGATCTTCGTCTTCACCGGGAGGACCGAATTGCGGAGCGCGACCTTGGCCATCTGTTCGGCGACGTGGGTGAACTGGAGCGCCCCGGTAACGTCGCCCACCCCCCACGCCGACTTCGAGGTGGTGCGCAGGCGGGAGTCCACCACGACCGCGCCCCGCTCGGTGCGGATCCCGGCGGCTTCCAGGTCGAGTCCTTCGGTGCAGGGACGCCGCCCGGTCGCGACGAACACCCGCTCCACCGCGATGCGGCCCCCGTCGTCCGTCTCGACCACCGTGCCGCCGTTCTCCGAGCGCACGCCGCTCACCGCGGCCCCTGTGCGGATCTCGATCCCTTCCGCCTCGAGGAGCCCGTGCATGAAGGCGGCGACGTCCGGGTCCTCGCGGACCAGGATCGACGGCATCATTTCGAGGATCGCGACCTTCGACCCCAGACGCGCGAAGACCTGCGCGAACTCGACCCCGATGGGGCCGCCTCCCATGATTGCGACCGAACCGGGGAGCTCGTTCTCGTCGAAGACGGTCTCGTACGTCCAGTAGTCCGCGTCCGCCAGGCCGGGGATGGGGGGGATGGCCGGCACGGCGCCCGTGGCGACGACGAAGCGCTTGGCGCGCAGTGTCCCCTCGCCCTCCACCTCGACCGTGTTGGGATCGAGGAAGCGCGCGGCGCCGAAGTGCACGCCGACCCCCATCTCGCGGAAGCGCTCCGGGTCGTCGTGGTGCGCGACGGTGGCGCGCGCGGCTCGCACCCGTTCCATGACGGCGCGGAAGTCGTGGCGTTCGCCGCCGGGTGCGAGGCCGAGACCCGCGGCGCGGCTCATCCGCCGGGCCAGCCGGGCCGAGGCGATGAGCGCCTTGGAGGGGACGCAACCGGTCCAGAGGCAGTCGCCCCCGAGGGCGTGCTTCTCGACGATGGCCGTCCGGAGACCCAGATAGGCCCCGCCCGCGGCCGCAACCAGCCCGCCGGTGCCACCCCCCAGGGCGACCAGATCGTAGTGCTGCGTGGACTTGGCCCGTTCTGACATGTATGCGCCCATGAATAGTCGTAGCTTGATCGGTGCGGGACCGGTTCCCGGGTTCCGGCGCCAGCCAAGGGATGATCTCCCCGGGCGGGGAATTTCACAACCCCGCGAGGCTTGACCCGGACGGGTTTCGCATTATCTTCGGTATTGGTGCCGGGGTCTCCCGGAGACCGGCGCCCAAGGAAAGCCCCCGTTTACGAGGAAGAGGTTCATCGATGCCCAGACAATCAACGTCCACCAGGCAGAGGCCCGGCCCCGGCGGCAAGGAGAATCAGCAGCGCGAGAAGGCGCTCAACACCGCCCTCACGCAGATCGAGCGGTCGTACGGAAGGGGGGCCATCATGCGCATGGGTGCCGACGGCGCCAGCCTCCAGATCGACGCGATCTCCACCGGAGCGGTCAACCTCGACGCGGTGATCGGCATCGGCGGGGTGCCGAGAGGCAGAATCAGCGAGATCTACGGACCGGAGTCCTCGGGCAAGACCACGCTGTGCCTGCACGTCATCGCGAACGCGCAGCGCAAAGGGGGCATCGCGGCCTTCATCGACGCCGAGCATGCCTTGGACATCCAGTACGCGCGCAAGCTCGGGATCGAAGTGGACAACCTCCTGGTCTCGCAGCCCGACACGGGCGAACAGGCCCTGGAGATCGCCGAGGTGCTGATCCGCAGCAACGCGGTGGACGTGATCGTCGTCGACTCGGTTGCGGCGCTCGTGCCCCGGGCCGAGATAGAGGGCGAGATGGGTGATTCGCATGTGGGACTGCAGGCCCGCCTGATGAGCCAGGCGCTCAGGAAGCTCACCGGCGCGGTCAGCCGCTCGAACACGGCCGTCATATTCACCAACCAGATCCGCGAGAAGATCGGCGTGATGTTCGGCAGCCCCGAGACGACATCGGGGGGACGGGCGCTGAAGTTCTACGCTTCGCTGCGCATGGACATCCGGCGCATCGGAGCGCTCAAGGACGGTCCGGAAGTCATCGGCAACCGCACCCGCGTGAAGGTGGTCAAGAACAAGTGCGCGCCGCCGTTCAAGCAGGCCGAATTCGACATCCTGTACGGGCGGGGAATCAGCCACACGGGCTTGCTGATCGACGTCGGGGTGGAGCGCGGCATCGTGGACAAGTCGGGGTCGTGGTTCTCGTACGGCGACCTCCGGCTGGGGCAGGGGAAGGAGAACGTGCGGAGCTTCCTCCACGAGAACAGGGACGTTGCCGAGGAGATCGAGGCGCGGCTCAGGGTGGCGCTCGGGATCGACGAAGAGCCCGGCGAGCGTTCCGGGCAGGGAGGGGGAGAGGAGCCGGCCGTCAAGGTGGTGTGAGGCGCCGGAAGGCGCCCCCTTTCCTAGGCGAGAGTGCCGGGAAACGCGTAGGTTTAGGCGGTTCCGCCGGGCCAGGTGACCCGGCGGTCGTCGTTCTCCCGCTGCCGACTCTGCGGTGCTCAACAACCTCCCGTCCGATGACATCCGCTGAAATCCGCCGGAGATTTCTCGAATATTTCGAGGCCCGGGGCCACGCGGTTCGCCCCAGTTCTTCGCTGGTTCCCGAGGGCGACCCCACGCTCCTCTTCACCAACGCGGGGATGGTGCAGTTCAAGGGGGTCTTCCTGGGCGAGGAGAAGTCGGCGTTCGCGCGTGCGGCGACATCGCAGAAATGCGTGCGGGCGGGCGGCAAGCACAACGACCTGGAGGAGGTGGGCCGCACGGCCCGGCACCACACCTTCTTCGAGATGCTCGGCAACTTCTCGTTCGGCGACTACTTCAAGCGCGACGCGATCGGTTTCGCGTGGGAGTTCCTCACCGTCGAGATGGGGCTTGATCCGAACCGGCTCTTCGTGACTGTGCACCGCACGGACGAGGAGGCGGCGGGGCTGTGGACCGAGGTGGCCGGGGTCGCGCCGGCACGGATCCACCGGCTGGGGGACAGGGACAACTTCTGGCAGATGGCGGATACGGGTCCCTGCGGCCCCTGTTCGGAGGTGCACTACGACATGCGGCCGCGGGCGCAGTGGGGGACGGTGCCGGAAACGGAGGAATTCGAGATACGCGGCGAAGCGGGCGAGTTCCTGGAGCTCTGGAACCTCGTGTTCATGCAGTTCGACAGGGACGGGTCGGGGGAACGGACGCCGTTGCCGGCGCCCAGCATCGACACGGGGCTGGGGCTGGAGCGGCTCGCGGCGGTGATGCAGGGGGTGGGCAGCAACTATCACACGGATCTGTTCATGCCGCTGCTGGACCGGGTGGCGGAGGTGGTGGGACGGCCGTACGAGGCGGCGTCGGAGGAGGGGGTTTCGTACCGCGTGCTGGCGGACCATGCGCGGGCGGTGGCGTTTCTGCTCGGCGACGGAGTGTTCCCGGCGAACGAGGGGCGGGGGTACGTGCTGAGGAGGATCCTGCGGCGCGGCGTGCGGCACGCGTGGCTGCTGGGGAGGAGGGAGCCGACGCTGACGCGGGTGGCCGACCGGGTGATCGACGTGATGGAGGGAGCGTTTCCCGGGTTGGGGGCTCGCCGGGAGAGCATCGTGGCGGCGGTGCGGGGGGAGGAGGAGCGTTTCCTGGGGACGATCGAGGGGGGGATGGAGAGATTGGGCGAGGTGGCGCCGCGGGTGGAGGCCGGGACATCGCCCGCGCCGGTCATTCCCGGGGGCGAGGTTTTCAAGTTGTACGACACGTTCGGGTTCCCGCCGGATCTGACGCGGATCGTGGCGGAGGAACGGGGGTACGGGGTGGACATGGAGGGGTTCGAGGAGGCGTTGGAGGGGCAGCGGCGGCGGTCGCGGGGGGTGGAGTTTTCGGATACCATTGGCGCACGGGTTGAGGCGACGGTCGCGCGGGATCCGATCATGCATCCGAGTGCCCGAGAGCAGGACTTCGTCGGCTACGACACCCTCGACGTCGAAACCGCAGTCATGGGCATCCGCATCCACGACGGCCAGGCCGATCTCATCCTTCAGCACCGCCCCTTCTACCTCGAGGCCGGCGGCCAGGTCTCCGACCGGGGCCGCGTCTTCACCGACACCTGGAGCATGGACGTCGCCGAAGTGCTCCGCGACGGCGACCATGTCATCCTCCGCGGCACACCCACCGGCGGTTTCCCCGGCGAAGCCGTCCTCGGCGCCAGCGTCACCGCCCGGGTCGACGCCCCTTCACGCCGCGACACCGAACGCAACCACACCGCCACCCACCTCCTCCACGCGGCCCTGCGCTCCATCCTGGGCGACCACGTCGTGCAGCGCGGCTCGCTCGTCGCCCCGGACCGGCTTCGCTTCGACTTCTCCCACACCGCCCCGCTCACGCCGGCGGAAATCAACGAGGTCGAGGCGATGGTAGCCGAAGGGATCTGGGGCAACCACCCGGTCGGCACCGAATCCCGACCCTTCGCCGAGGCCGTCGAGGCCGGCGCGATGGCGCTCTTCGGCGAGAAGTACGGCGACGAGGTCAGGGTCGTGGAGATTCCCGGGGTGAGCATGGAGCTTTGCGGCGGCACCCACGTCCGCCGGACCGGCGAAATCGGGCTCTTCAAGATCACCTCCGAGACGGGGGTGGGCGGGGGCGTGCGGCGAATCGAGGCGCTGACCGGGCGGAAGGCCTTCGAGTATCTGGCCCGCTACAAGGAGCGCGTCGAGGAGCTGGCGGTCTCGGTGAAGGCCCGGCCCGACAACGTCGAGCGGCGGGTCGCCGAGCTCATGGCCGAGAAGGCCGCCCTCGAAGTGCTCGTCGACGACCTGCGCCGGCACGGCTCGGGGGGCGCCGATGTGCTGGCCGAGGCCGAGATCGAGGCGGGGGGCCGTCCCGTGAGGTACAGCGGGGTGCGCATGTGGGTGCGAAACGCGGCCGACGTGAGGAAGTGGGGTGACGCGTTCAGGGACGCGCCGGACGCGGCGGTGGCGGTGGTGGCGGCGGAAATGCCGGGGAGGAAGCACTCTCTCTTCGCGTTCGCCACGGACGGCGCGATCGCCGCGGGCGTGAGGGCCGACCAGGTGGTGAGGGGGGTGGCCGCGAAGGTGGGGGGGCGGGGAGGGGGGCGTCCGCACATGGCGCAGGCGGGGGTTGGTGATCCCGGTGAACTCGATGGTGCGGTGCGGGGAGGGGCGGAGCTGGTGCGGGAGCTCGCACACGGAGCCCGGGCGTGACCATCGCCGAGTGGATCGATCGCCGGGGTCGCCCGGTCCCGGCTGCCTTCCGGCCGTACCTGAAAGCCGAGGGCCCCGTCTCGCTCGACGCTCTGATCGGCGCGGCGGAGGCGGAACTGCACGCCTGCGCGGGCGGTGCGTCCGGCGACCGGGCCGCCGCATTCTCGCTGCTGGCCGCCGACGCGTACTTCTCCTACGCCTGTATCTGGGCGCTGACGGAGGGAGACGCGTGCGATCTCCGCATCATCGCGGAGCGCATCGTGAGGGCATGGACCCCGGGGGAGCCGGTGTGATCGAGAGCTACCGCGACTTCCACAACCACCTCGTGCCCGGCGTGGACGACGGCTCCCGGACCGTGGACGACGCCATGCATTCGATCGCGCGCATGACCGAGGCCGGCGTCGGTGCGATCATCACCACTCCCCACTTGAACGCCTCCTACATCTCGAGCCCGGGATACGGTCAGCTGATGAACTTCCTGGATGGCAGATGGAGAGGCGTCCGCAACGCGGCGCGCGGTGCCTTCCCCGGGCTCGACTTCCGCCGGGGCTTCGAAGTCCGCCTCGATACGCCCGGGCCGGACCTGTCCGATCCCCGCCTGCACCTCGGCGGCACGCGATTCGTACTGGTCGAGTGCCCCGGCTTCAGGGCTCCGGCCACTTCCCCGGCCGTGCTTGCCCGCCTGGCGGAATCCGGCCATGTCCCCGTGATCGCCCACCCCGAACGCTATTTCGGGATCGACGACGAGTTGAGTCTGGTCCGCTCCTGGAAGAGAGCCGGTGCCTACCTGCAGGGCAGCTACGGCTCGCTCGTGGGACAGTACGGACCACGGCCCCGGACGCTCATCCTCCGCCTGCTGCGGACGGGTCTGCTAGACTACCTGTCGTCGGACTTCCACGGAAGGCCCGGCTACACCTTCCACCTGGAGCCGGGCGCGGAGGAACTGCGCCGTCTCGGGGGCGAAGCGCAGCTGGAGTTGCTGGGAAGGGTGAACCCGGGCCGGCTCTTCGATGACGGGCCGCCCCTCGAGGTGCCGCCGCTGGCGGAGGCGGAGGCGGCCATGCACGCTTTCCGGGATTGGCCGGATGGCTGACGCCGCCAGGGTGCGCGACGGCCTCCGTGAACTGGCCGCGCTGGCCCGTGCCGTGGCGGATACCCGCCGGAACGAGATCCTGGCGTACGCCGAATTGGCGAGGTCCACCATCGCATCCGGAGGCAAGCTCCTGTTCTGCGGAAACGGGGGGTCCGCCGCCGACGCCCAGCACCTGGCCGCGGAATACGTGGTCCGCCTGGAAAGGGACCGGCGGCCTCTTCCGGCTCTCGCGCTCACCACCGACACCTCCGTACTGACGGCATCCGCCAACGACATGGGCTACGACCACGTCTTCGCCCGCCAGGTGGAGTCCCTGGGCGGGACCGGTGACCTTCTCGTGCTTCACTCCACATCGGGTGAGTCGGCCAACCTGATCCGGGCGGCGCAAGCGGCTGCCGAGGCCGGCCTCTCGACGGTCGGCGTCCTGGCCCGGCGAGGCGGCCGTCTCCGGTCCATGGTCGATGTGGCGGTCGTCGTGCCGACGGAGCGGGTGTCCCGGGCGCAGGAAATTCACCTCGCGATCGGCCATATTGTCTGCCAGTACGTGGAAGAGTCTCTCTTCGGCTGAACGAACCGCCGCGGCTCGTGCCGCGAAGGGCCCCTGCAAGGAAACGGAGGTGCGGATGGGTCTGGAACTTGACCTGGCCGGAAAAAGGGCGCTGGTGACCGGGGGGTCGCGCGGCGTGGGTGCCGCGACGGCGCGGCTGCTGGCGCGGGCCGGGGCCGACGTGGGCATCTCGTACCGCCAACGGGCCGCCGAGGCGCGCCGGGTAGTCGAGGAGGCCCGGGCGAGCGGCGTGCGCAGTTGGGCCGAGTCCGGTGATCTTTCCGATCACGAAGCCGTGGGCCGGCTCTTCCGGCGCGTGGACGCCGAGTTCGGTGGACTCGACATCTTCGTGGGCAACGCAGGAATCTGGCCGGTGCCCGAGATCCCCGTGGCCGAAATGGACCATGCCCGCTGGCGCCGCACCATCGCGGTCAACCTCGACTCGATCTTCTTCACCACCCGAGAGGCGCTTCGCCGCATGAGCGACGGCGGCCGCGTCGTGCTCCTGAGCTCGACCGCGGGGCAGCGCGGCGAGGCCTACCACTGCGACTACGCCGCGAGCAAGGGAGCGATCATCTCCCTAGTCAAGGGGCTCTGCGGCGAGGTCGGCGACCGGGGAATCACAGTTAACGCGGTCGCGCCCGGCTGGATAGACACCGAGATGTCGGAGGACCCGCTGCGGGGAGAGGACCGCGCCGCAATCGAGGCGTCGATCCCCCTCGGCAGAGTCGCGACGGCGGAGGACGTGGCGGGCCCGATCGTGATGCTCTGCGCGGAGATGGCCCGGCACATCACTGGTGAGGTGGTCAACGTCAACGGGGGAGCGGTACTTGCAGGGTGAGATCCGAGATGGAGGGTGAAGGTGCGTTGGCGGGACGGTCGGAGCGATCCGCCGCCGCCGCGGGGCACCCGCCCCGGATCAGGGTACCGAAGGCCGTCCGCGAACTGGTCCGCCACCTCGAAGGCGAGGGGTTCGAGACCTGGACGGTGGGCGGCGGAGTGCGCGACGCGGTGAGGGGAAGCCCCGGCAACCCCGGGGACTGGGACCTGGCCACCCGGGCAACGCCCCCTCGGGTGCGCCGGCTCTTCCGCCGGACCGTGCCGCTGGGCCTGGAGTACGGGACCGTGGGCGTGTTCGGCTCGGACGGCAACCTCTACGAGGTCACGACCTTTCGCCACGATGTGATCACCTACGGGCGCAAGGCCAGGGTGGCCTTCGCCGACACGCTGGAAGAGGACCTGGCCCGCCGTGACTTCACGGTGAACGCGATGGCCTGGCATCCGGATCGCGAGGAACTCCGAGACCCGCACGGGGGCCGGGACGACCTGTACGACGGGATCCTGCGCACGGTGGGGAATGCCAACGAGCGTTTTCGGGAGGACTATCTGCGGGTTCTGAGGGGGCTGCGATTTGCCGGGACGCTGGGCCTGGAGATCGAAGGGGAAACGTGGGATGGCATGGTGGAGGCCGTGCCCGGGCTCGCGCTGCTGTCGATGGAGAGGGTTCGGGAGGAGCTGATGAAGGTGCTGGCCGGACCGATCCCCTCGCGGGCGCTGGCGCTCTACCGGCGTTCCGGGGCGCTGAATCGCATCCTCCCGGAGTTCAGGAACGACGTCGCGCAGGATGCTCTCACCGCCGTGGATGCGCTGGAAGGGCCCGGGCGGGCGTTGCTGCGCATGGCCGTGCTTGTCCTGTTCGGCCTCGATCCGGGTGCCGACCCGGGCGAAGTAGCCGATCTTCTTGTCCGCCTGCGCTTCTCCAACGCCGAAGTCGAACGGATCGCCGGCGCGGTGGCGGGGGGACCCGGGCCGCCGCAGGGGATGGCGGCCAACCGGGTATCCCGGCGGCGCTGGACCGCCGCCGCCGCGAGAACCGGCCCTGCGACCGTCGACGATGTCTTCCGCATCTGGCGCGCCGTGCGACCGGGGGCCTCCGGGCATGCGGACACGAACGAGGTGGAGCCTGTCATCGCCGCAGTGAAGCAGGACCTCGACGCGGGAGTCCCCACCTCGGTCGCGCAGCTCGCCGTCGCCGGACGGGACCTGATCGCGCGTGGGTGGCTTCCAGGCCCGGGGATAGGTGCCGCGCTACGCGCCCTCCTGGAGGCCGTGTGGGAGGACCCCTCGCTCAACAACCGCGCCGCCCTGCTGGAGAGGGTCGCGGCGATGGACCCGGCGCGGACGGTGCGATGAACGACACGCTCGAGCTCTTTCCCGGCGACGCCCGGCCGGCCCGGGACACATCCGCCACCGCTCCCCTGGCCGCGCGCATGCGCCCCCGCACCCTGGGAGAGTTTCGCGGCCAGGAGAGGGTCGTGGGACCCGGAGGTCCCCTTCGCGCGATGATCGAAACCGGTACGATATCGAGCTTCATCATGTGGGGGCCGCCGGGCTCCGGGAAGACGACCCTGGCACGTCTCGTGGCCGAGTCGGCGGACGCCGCATACGTCGCCTTCAGCGCGGTCACGGAAGGCGTCGCCCGTGTGCGCGAGATCATCGCCGAAGCCCGCGCGCGCCGTCTTGCCACCGGACGCGGTACCATCCTTTTCTGCGACGAGATCCACCGCTTCAACAAGGCGCAGCAGGATGCCTTCCTCCCCGTGGTCGAGGCGGGAGACATCGTCCTGATCGGCGCCACCACCGAGAACCCGAGCTTCGAGGTCGTCCGGCCGCTCCTTTCCAGAGCCCCCGTCATCGTCCTCGACCCCCTTTCACCCGCACAACTCGCGCGGATCCTGTCCGACGCGCTCGCGGACGAGGACCGCGGCCTCGGCACCGCCCGCATCCGGGCGCCCGAAGACATCGTGGGGCGGATCGCCGAAGCGGCCGACGGCGACGCCCGCCGCGGGCTCGGGATCCTGGAGCGGGCGGCCGGGCTCGCGGGCCCGGGTGCGACCCTGACGCTGGAAGTCGTCGAGACCGCCGTTCAGCGACGGTTCGCCCTCTACGACAAGTCCGGCGACCAGCACTACGACCACATCTCGGCGCTCCACAAGTCCGTGCGCGGGGGTGACGCGGACGCCGCTCTCTACTGGCTCGGCCGCATGCTCGATGCGGGTGAGGACCCGCTGTACATCGCGCGACGCCTGGTGCGCATGGCGTCCGAGGACATCGGTCTCGCGGATCCCCATGCCGTGGGCATCGCCATGGCCTGCCGGGATGCCTATCGCTTCCTGGGATCGCCCGAAGGCGAGCTGGCCCTGGCCCAGGCGGCGGTCTACCTGGCCGGGGCCCCCAAGTCGAACCGGCTCCACAGGGGTTGGGGGCGGGCACTGGGCCGGGCCCGTGAGACCCCCGGCAAGCCCGTACCCGCTCATCTCCGCAACGCCCCCACGCAGCTCATGAAGGACCTGGGACACGGCAGGGGCTACCTCTACGACCCCGACCAGCCCGGCGGCGTGTCTTCCCAGCAATACCTTCCCGAAGACATGGCGGGAGAGCGTTTCTACGAACCCGGCGGCACCGGTTGGGAGGCCGGCCTGCGGGAGCGTCTGGCCGCGTGGAGCCGGAAACGGGGCGAGAGGAGGTAGCCGACCATCCCGACCCAGCTTCTGGACCTGCGCACGCCGGTGGAGCGCGCCATCCTGGTGGGTACGCCGCGCGATCGCGACACATCCGCCACCGCCGGGCACCTGGCGGAACTCGCCCGCCTGACCGCCACGGCGGGAGGACTGGTCGTCGGCAAGCTGGTACAGCGCCTCGCCGCGCCCCGGTCCCGCTACTACCTCGGCAAGGGAAAGGCCGGCGAGCTGGTGGAACTGGTGCGCGCAAGGGACGCACATCTGGTCATCTTCGACGACGAGCTGACCCCGGCCCAGTGCAAGAACCTGGAAACGCTCTGCGGTGTGCGGGTCATGGACCGCGCCGAACTGATCCTCGACATCTTCGCCACCCGGGCCCGCACCTACGAGGCCCGTCTGCAGGTCGAACTGGCGCAGCTCCAGTACCTGCTGCCTCGGCTCCGGCGCATGTGGGTGCATCTTTCCCGGATCCGCGGGGGGATCGGTTTCCGCGGCCCGGGCGAGACTCAACTGGAGACCGACCGTCGACTGATCGGCACGCGCATCGCCGAGCTGCGTCGCAAGCTCAAGGCCGTCGCGCGCGCCCAGGCCACCCGCCGCAAGCGCAGGGAAGGGCGCTTCCGCGCGGCGCTGGTGGGGTACACCAACGCGGGCAAGTCGTCGCTGCTGCAGGCTCTCTCGGGCACGGAGCAGTTCGTGGAGGACCGGCTCTTTGCCACCCTGGACGCCTCGACCCGGCTCGTGGCCCTCGGCGGAGGCCGCGAAGCCCTGGTCACCGACACCGTCGGGTTCATCCGCAAGCTGCCGCACCATCTCATCGCCTCGTTCCGCTCCACGCTGGAGGAGGCCCGCGAGGCGGATGTTCTGCTGCACGTGGTCGACGCCTCCCACCCGGACCGGGACAGCCAGAGACGTGTGGTGCGCTCGGTACTGGAGGACCTCGGGCTGACCGGGCGTCCCCGCGTCCTCGTATTCAACAAGATCGATTTGCTGGATGACGAGGACCTGCTGGCGCTCCGGAGGCGGGCCGGAGGTTCCCGCGGTGCCCGGGCCCTCTTCACCTCGGCGCTTACGCCTTCTACAATGGAGCCGTTGCGGGCTGAACTCGGTGACCGGATCCTGGGTCGGTTGCGGAGGGTGAGCGTGGAACTCCCCGTGGGGGAGGGGAAGGCGCTGGCCGCACTCTACGAGGAGGCCGAGGTGATGTCCCGCAACCAGGACGGCGCCACGGTGACCGTGGTCGCGAAGGCTTCCCCCGCACTGATCGGGCGTCTCCGGTCGCACAGCGGCGTGCGGGTGACCGAGGGCGTGTGACGGGACGACGCCTCGGTGCCCGGCTGGTAGATTTGGGTTGGCCGGCAGGGGGACGCCGTCGCGCAAGCGGTCCATCCGGATGCGGCAAGACTTCACGGGAACCTTCAGATGAGGCTCTACATCAACATCGATCACGTCGCCACGGTGCGTCAGGCGCGCCGCACCGACGAACCCGATCCGGTGCGGGCGGCCGTGCTCGCCGAGCTGGGCGGCGCGGACGGCATCACCATCCACCTGCGTGAGGACCGCCGGCACATCAACGACCGCGACGTGCGCCTGCTGGCCGAAACGGTGCGCACCGGGATCAACTTCGAGCTGGCCGCCGCCGCTCCCATGGTCGACATCGCCCTGCGGCTCGCTCCCGTGCAGGCCACCCTGGTCCCCGAGAAGCGCGAGGAGGTGACCACGGAAGGAGGCCTCGACCTGGCTTCCGCCCCGGTGCGGGGAGCCGTCGGCGCATCGCTCCGCCGTCTCGAGGCGGCCGGAGTCCGGACCTCGCTCTTCATCGATCCCGACCCCGACGCTCTCGACCGGGCGGCGGAGCTCGGTGCGCACGCCGTCGAGCTCCACACCGGAGAGTACGCCAACGCCTCCGGCGATGCGGAGAAGGCCGCCGAACTGACCCGGCTGGCCAACGCCGCCGCCCGCGGCCGCGAACGCAGCCTGGCTGTCCACGCCGGCCACGGCCTCACCTACGAGAACGTGATCCCGGTGGCCGCGCTCCCCCACATCGAGGAGCTCAACATCGGGCACAGCGTGGTTTCGCGCGCCGTCCTGGTGGGGATGGAGCGCGCGGTCCGCGAGATGAAGGAAATCGTGCTCGCGGCGCCGGGACGCGTCCCGGAACCCGGGCGCTGGCTTCCTCCGATGGGCTGCTAGCGGCCCGGCCACGCACACCATGCGCACCAAGTGGGCTCTCGCCGCCGTCCTGGCGGCCGTCGCGCTCCTGCTCTGGTGGCTCTTCCGGGACGCGGATCCCGCGGAGGTCTGGGGTCACCTGCGAGCCGGCGATGCTCTGTTGCTCGCCGTCTCGGCGCTGGTCGCGCTGGCGGGGTTCGGGGCGCGGGCCGCACGCTGGCGGTACTTCCTCGCCCCCGTCCAGCAGGCCAGCCCGTTCAGCTCCCGCTTTGCCGCGGTTGCGGTGGGCTTCATGGCGAACAACCTGCTGCCGTCGGGACGCGCCGGCGAACCGGGACGCGCCTACGCCTACAGCCGCATGGAACCGGTCTCCTTCACGGCCGCGCTGGCCACACTGGTCGTGGAGCGGCTCCTCGACGGGCTGGTCATCTTCACCCTCCTGTTCGCGGCCATCGTGAGTCCCGGTTTCCCGGCCGAGGAGCTCCCGGACGATCTCGTCGCGGCCATGCGGGGCTCGGCGGCCGTCCTGGCCGTCGCCCTCGCCGGTGCGCTTCTGGTGGTCGCCTTCCCGGTCCGCAGCCTCCGCGTCGCCGCGCGGCTGATCGCACGGCTTCCACCCGGCCGGATCGCCGCGGGGCTCGAGAGGGTGATGGAAGGCGTGGTGAAGGGCCTGGCTTCAATGCGCGGCTGGCGTCTCATGCTTCCGGCCCTGGCGTGGACCTTTTGCGTTTGGCTCCTCCAATCCGTGTCGTTCTGGTTCGGGTTCATGGCCTTCGACATCCGCCTGTCCTTTGCGGCGGCGCTGCTCACCAATGCCGTGGTGGCCTTCGCGGCGGCGCTGCCCGCCACACCCGGCTACGTGGGCACCCTGCAGGCCGCGGTGTCCGTCGCCCTCGTGCAGGTGTACGGGGTGGCGCCCGAACCCGCCCTCGCCTGCGCGGTCGGCTGGCACATCGTGAACCTTCCGCCGATTACGGTCCTGGGACTGTGGTACACCCGGCGGCTGGGGATTTCGCTGCGAGACTTCCGCGGGAGGGGCACCGGGACGGGCGGGGCGAGTGAAGGGGGTGCCGTGCAATGAACGGGATCTCGGTGGCGTGCCCCGCCAAGGTCAACCTCTTCCTGCGCATCCTGGCGCGCGAGGATTCCGGGTACCACCAGATCGAGACGCTGTTCCAGGCGGTGGGTCTCTACGACAGGGTGGACGCGTATCCGGGGGGTGGGGGGATCGTGCTGGAGGTGCGGTCCGACACCACCGAACCCGGACTCGGCGACATCGCCGCCGAACTCGGGGACCCCGAGGACAACACGGTGGTCAGGGCCGCCCGGGCGTTCTTCGAGGCAACGGGCATCGAGCCGGCCGTCAGGATCGTCCTCAGCAAGGCGATACCCGCCGGAACGGGGCTGGGGGGCGCGTCTTCGGATGCCGCCGGAACCCTGGCCGCCTTGAACGCACTGCACGGCCATCCCCTTCGGCACCACCAGATCATCCGGGAGGGAGGCTGGATCGGCTCCGACGTCCCCTTCTTCTGTACCGGGGCGTCGACGGCGGTGGCGTGGCGCCGGGGAGACCGGCTGCTCGGTCGTCCCCCACCACCGGCCGCACACGTCGTCCTGGTCGTCCCACACGCCCGAACCTCGACGGCCGACGCCTACGGCGAAGTGTCGTCCAGGCTGAAACTGCCGGTCCCTCCCACGTGGCTGGCCGACATCGAGACGGGCGACTGGGAGGAACTCGCCGCCCTGCAGCACAACGACTTCGAGCTGGTCGCGTTCGAGCGGATGCCGGTGCTCGGGGCCATGCGGGAAGCCCTGGCGGCGTCCGGTGCGGTCATGGCGCGCCTGACCGGCAGCGGCTCCGCTCTCTTCGGCGTGTTCGCCGACACCGGCCCCGGCCGCGCAGGCGACGCCGCGCGGGTGGTGGGCGCGATGGAGGGTGTCGCGGCTGCAATCGTCGTCCCGACGTTGACCGGGATTCCGGCACCGCAGCGTATCCTCGCCGACGTGTAGCAGCCCGTGGACTCACGCCGTGCGCGGGTGGCGACGCGTGGACGGTGATGCGTGGATGGTGACCTTGAACGCCAACGCGTCGAACCGCTACCATACCGCTGCCCCCCGCCCGCGACCCGCACAACTGGCCCGTCGTCTAATGGCAGGACACCGGTCTTTGGAACCGGGGGTGGTGGTTCGACTCCACCCGGGCCAATTGCGCGGAAGCGGGCCCCGTTTCAGCGGCTACCCTGTCTCACCATCCGCTTCCGCACCAGGCGCTCGAACTCGTCCGCGAGCTCATCCGCATCCGGCGCCTCGGCGATCAGTTTCTCGAGGAACGAACCGTTCTCCTCGTTCAGCGTCGCTCCCCTCAGCCGGTGCAGGCCGAGCCAGCCGTCGAAGCGGCGACTGAGCCGCACCACCCCGTGGAAGAGGCGCGGATTCCGCCAGCGGCCGACGATCAGATCGGTGGCCATCGCCAGCACCGAGAGGTTGATTGCGACCACGTCCTTGAACGCCTCGAGGACGAGCTTCAGCTGGAAGACGACGAAGTCGCGCAGTGTGACCCAGGGGGTGACCCTAACCGGGAGGTTGTTGTGTGCGGTTGCCATTTCAGCTGCTCCTGGATTGTTGCATGCGTAGGGAATGGCCGGCGGGGCGGGCATTGCCTTCGGCGGCGTCGCGCCCCAAGGTTTCACGCAGGATGACGACGCCCGCCGCACTCACGGTCGCCGCTCTGGCGCTCTCCGCGGGTACGGTCGTGTCCGGCGGCCCGAGCCACGGCCGCATCCGCGACGCGGCCGGCCGGCCCGACGAGGGACCCTACGGGGCCGCCGCTCACTTGGTGTCTCCGGCACCACAGCAGGCCCCCGACTCGTCGGCCGCGCGCTCCCGGGCCCGTTCCCTCCAGTCCCGCTTCGAGCGTCACGAGTTGCGGCATCTGCCCCTCACTTTGGGCGGCGACATTCCGGAATGCGACGAGATCATCGGCCGCTTCTGCATATGGGACGAGGGGGACACCGGCTGGACGCCGAAGGAGGAGGCGGAGGAGATAGTGAAGGCCCGCAACGAGCTGCTCGACGAACTCGAAGCGGTCGCCCGCGAAATCCCGGGAGACCACTGGGTGTTCGGCCAGCGCATCCGCTACCTGTTCGAGGCCGGCCGCCATGCTCAGGCCGCGTCGCTGGCACGTCGGTGCGCCCTCCCGGCACGGTGGCGGTGCGACGCCTACCTGGGCTATGTCCTCTACCGTGCCGAGGACATCTCCGGCGCCGAGCAGGCATTCCGGAGAGCCCTGGAATCCATGCCCGCCGAGATGCGCGTCGAATGGACGGATCCCGATCCCGTTCTGGACCGGGAGCTGCGGCGGTGGCTCTCGGAACAGCCCGATTCGGCCGCGGCGGTGGACCGCCTGTGGAAGCTCGGGGACGGGTTGTTGCTGACGGAGGGCAACGACCGCTGGACGGCCCATCTGAGCCGCTGGGTGTACGCCATGAGTTCGGAGGAAGCACGCAATCCGTTCGGAATACGCTGGGGTGACGACCTTACCGAGATCATCGTCCGCTATGGCTGGACGACCGGGTGGGAGCGCTCCTGGCCCCAGGGGGGGCTGCTCCCCGCGGCCGACCGGGTGGCGGGCAGGGGGGACCCGCAGGCGTTCAGGACTTTTTCGCCCGGCGCCGTACTGGAGCGGGACCCGGGCGGCCCGGAGCGTGTCCCGTGGGAGGTAGCGGAAGGTCATGCGCGCAGCACACATCGCCCCCCCTTCGTCGATTCGCTGGATGTTCTCGACGCCCAGGCGGGGCGGTTCTGGCGGCAGGACGGCGTGGTCGTGGTGGGGGCCTGGACGGCGCCCCGGCCGGGGTTGGCTGAAGTGGCCGGCGGCGCTCGTGGAGCGGCCGGGAAGCCGGAGGAGGCGAGCGCAGTGTCGGCGGACGTCCGCGAACCGGTCTCGAAGCCCGTGCGCGCAGGTCTCTTCGTGGAGCAGGATGGTGTCGTGGCAATGGACGCGCGGGCGACCGGGGTGGACCCGGGAGGCCCCGTCCGCCTTTCGGGACACGCGCCCTTCGCCGACTGGGGCGTGCTGAGCATGGAGGTGTGGGCGCCCGCGACCCGCCAGGCCGCGCGCCACCGCCTCGCCATGGGCTTTCGCGAGGTGCCACCCGACCTCTTCACCCTCTCCGACCTGATGCTGCTCGAGCCCAGGTCCGAGCCCGAGGACCTGGACGCCATGGTCGAAGTGCTGAGACCTTCGACCGACGCCGGTGGCGACGAGGTGCTGGGACTGGCGTTCGAGGTCTACGGGCTGCGTTCCCCGAACGAATCGGTCGGGTTCAAGGCATGGGTGGAGAAGCGTGACGAATGGCTCATCACGCGACTGGTGCGCCGGCTGGGGTTCGGGCGCAAGGAAAAGGTCACTTTGAGCTGGCGGGAAGGCGGACCCGACCGGCCGGGGCCCCTCTTCCGGACCTTCACGATTCGCCTGCCGGACCTGGATCCGGGCGCCTACGATGTGGTGATAGAGGTGTCCACGTGGGGACGGTCCCCGCTCCAGACCCGGCGGAGCTTCACGGTCCGGTAGACGCTTGGCGCACGGGCCGCCGGATTCGCTATACTACATGGCTGTCACCGAACCACACCCACCGCCCCCCCGGTCATGGAAGATTCCCCCGTTCGCGGTCCCCTCCTTCTCCTCGCCGGACGCGCCAACCGCCCGCTGGCCGGCGAGATAGGCGACGCTCTCGGCACCTCCATCGAGGGAGTCACCATCTACAACTTCGCCGACGGCGAGATCTTCGTGCGCATCGACCGCAACGCCCGCGGCCGCGACGTCTTCATCATCCAGCCGACCGTAGCCAACGCCGACAACATGATGGAGCTGCTGCTCCTGATCGATGCGGCGAGGCGCGCCTCGGCCGAGCATGTGACGGCGGTGGTACCCTACTTCGGCTACGGCCGCCAGGACCGCAAGGACCAGCCCCGGGTGTCGATCGCCGCCAAGCTGGTCGCGAACCTGATCGTGGCCGCGGGGGCCGACCGCCTGGTGAGCATCGACTTCCACCAGCACCAGATCCAGGGCTTCTTCGACATCCCCGTCGACCACCTCTACGCGGCCCCCGTCTTCACCGGGCACTTCCGCCGCAAGCAGTTCTCCAACCTGGTGGTGGTGGCCCCGGACGTGGGCTCCGCCAAGATGGCACGCGGCTTCGCCAAGCGGCTGGGTGCCCCGTTCGCGGTCATCGACAAGCGGCGCCCCGCCGCCAACGTCTCCGAGGTGCTTCACGTGGTTGGGGACGTCGAGGGCCGCACCTGCCTCATCACCGACGACATGATCGACACCGGGGGCACGATCGCGCAGGCGATCACGGCCCTGAAGGACCGCGGCGCCGGTCGTGTCTACGTGGCCGCCACGCACGCGCTGCTCTCGGCGGATGCGGTGGAGAAGCTGGAGGCTTCGCCGCTGGAGGAACTCGTCGTCACCAATACGATCCACGTCCCCGACGCCAAACGGTTCGACCGCCTGAGAATCCTCTCGGTCGCCGACCTCCTGGCGCGGGCCATCACCTGCATCCACTCCAACGCGTCGGTCAGCAAGCTCTTCGAACTCCGCGACCGGAAGGGTAGGGCCAGGGTGGCCCTGGCTTGAGCGGCGCCGCACCCCATACGAACACCGAGTCATGGAAGCGAAACTGAGCATCGAGACCCGAACCGGGTCAGGAAAGGGCGCTGCCCGCAGGCTGCGCCGCGCGGGACGCGTGCCCGGCGTCATCTACGGCGGCGGGGCCGACAACGTGCTGGTCTCGATGGAGGCCCGCGAGACCCGGCTCGTGCTGCAGGCGGTCCCCGTGGAGGACACCGTCTTCGAACTGTCCCTGGACGGCGGCCGCACCGAACGGGCCCGGGTCCGGGAGGTGCAGACGCACCCTTACCGCGCCGAACTCCTGCACGTCGACTTCATGCGCGTCCAGCCCGACGCCGCCGGGGCCGATTGACGCCCGACGGCGAGGCCGACCTCCGCGCCTCCGGCCCGGAAACACCGCAGACCAGGGTCGTGGTCGGTCTGGGAAATCCCGGGCCCAGGTACGACGAGACCCGTCACAACGTGGGGTGGTGGGTGCTGGACCGCTTCGCCCACGACCACGGCTTCGAGTCCTTCGAACGGCGGGGCAGGCGGCTCGAGACCGCGGGCGAGGTGGGCGAACGCACGATCGTCCTGGTCAAGCCCCACACCTACATGAACCGGAGCGGACTGGCCCTCGCCGCGCTGGGGAAGATGGCCGGGTTCGACGCCGGTCGTGACCTGCTGGTCGTGACCGACGACGCCAACCTGGATGTGGGCCGCGTCCGGTTCCGCCCCGGCGGAGGTGCCGGCGGCCACAAGGGACTGCGCTCGGTGACCGATGTGCTGGGCACGCGGGACTACGCCCGCCTGCGGGTGGGTGTGGGGGTGATGCCCGCAGGCTCCGACCTCTCCGACTGGGTCCTGTCGGCGATGCCCGTAGAGGACGAGGACGTGGTGGTGGGCCTGTTGCCGGAACTCAGCGAGGCTGTGGCGGTGTGGGCGGAGGAGGGAATCGAGAAGGCGATGAACCGCTTTAATCGATGAAACATAAGCCAAGTCCCTGAAACGAATTGCAAACCATCAACACAGGAAACTGAAGAGCCGTGATCGAACTACTGGATTTGACCGACTGGTCGTGGGCCGCCGGAGCCGTCGGGTTGCTGGCCGCGCTCGTCGTCTACCGCTACATGGTCGCCCAGCCGGGCGGCAACAGGGTCATGACCGATCTTGCGGAGCAGATTCACGACGGGGCGATGGCGTTTCTGCGCCGCGAGTACACGGTGCTGGCGGTCTTCGTGCTGGTCGTCGCCGCACTCCTCTTCCTGGCGATCGGCCAGCCGACCGCGCTCGCCTACGTGGCCGGGGCGGCGAGCAGCGTGCTCGCGGGCTTCTTCGGGATGAAGGCGGCCACGCGCGCGAATGTGCGCACCTCGGCCGCGGCCAACGAGGAAGGGCAGGGGAAGGCGCTCCGCATCGCATTCTTCGGGGGCGCGGTGATGGGCCTCTCGGTCGCCGCCCTGGGGCTCCTCGGGATCGGCGCGCTCTACTGGTTCCTGGCCGCCGATGCGATCCCGGGGACGGGCGAGCTGCCGAGCTTCGCCCGGATCGTCTCGGGCTTCGCCATGGGCGCCTCGTCGATCGCGCTCTTCGCACGGGTGGGCGGGGGCATCTTCACCAAGGCGGCCGACGTGGGCGCGGACCTGGTGGGCAAGGTGGAGGCGGGGATCCCGGAGGACGATCCGCGTAACCCCGCGACCATCGCCGACAACGTGGGCGACAACGTGGGCGACGTGGCCGGAATGGGCGCCGACATCTTCGAATCGTACGTGGGCTCGATCGTGGCGACGATCGCGATCGGGGCGACCGCGACGGCGCTGGCGGCGAGCACCGCCGAGGCGGTGGCGCTTCCCATCATCACCGTGCTGGTGGGACTGGTCTGCTCGGTGATCGGTATCGCCGCGATGAAGCTCCTGGAGCGCAGCGACCCGGGGGCCGCGCTGCGCAACGTCACCTTCATCGCCGCGGGTCTCTTCCTGCTGGTCATGTTCTTCGTGGTGCGCGCCCTCGACATGCACTTAATCGACCCGGTGACCGGCTCCGAACGCTCGGCGCTGGCGCCGTTCTGGGCGATCCTCGCCGGCACGCTGGTGGGTATCCTGATCGGGCTCGTGACCGAGTACTACACCGGCGCCCGTCCCGTGCGGAAGATAGCCGGCGCCTCGGAGACCGGATCGGCGACCAACATCATCACGGGGCTGGCCGTGGGAATGGAGTCGACCGCGCTGCCGCTGCTGCTGATCTGCGGGGCCATACTGGTCTCGTTCCTGACCTGCGGCCTCTACGGGATCGGGATCGCCGCGGTGGGCATGCTGGCCACGGTCGGCGCCACCATGTCGGTCGACGCGTACGGCCCGGTGGCGGACAACGCCGGCGGCATCAGCGAGATGGCGGGGCTGGGGTCCGAGACGCGCAAGGTCACGGATTCCCTGGACGCGATCGGCAACACCACCGCGGCGATTGGGAAGGGCTTCGCCATCGGCTCGGCGGCGCTCACCGCGCTGGCGCTCTTCTCGGCCTACGCCACGAGCATCGCCCGGCACGACACGAGCGCGGGCCTGGACAAGGCGGTGATCGACATCACCGAACCGCTCGTGGTCGTCGGCCTTTTCATAGGGGGCATGCTGCCCTTCCTGGTCGCCTCGTTCACGATGACCGCGGTGGGGCGCGCCGCCGCGGGGATGGTCGAGGAGGTGCGGCGCCAGTTCCGCGAGATACCCGGGTTGATGGAAGGGACGGCCAAGCCCGACTCGGCGCGCTGCGTGGACATCTCCACCCGGGCCGCGCTCCGCGAGATGATGCTGCCGGGAATCACCGCCATCCTGGCTCCGGTGCTGGTGGGGCGCTTCCTGGGCGTCGAGGCGCTGGGCGGGATGCTCGCCGGCGCGACGGTCACGGGCGTGTTGATGGCTCTCTTCATGGCCAACGCCGGGGGGGCGTGGGACAACGCCAAGAAGTACATCGAGGGCGGTGCGCTGGGCGGCAAGGGGTCCGAGCCGCACAAGGCCGCGGTGGTGGGCGACACGGTGGGGGATCCCTTCAAGGACACCTCGGGTCCGTCGCTCAACATCCTGATCAAGCTGATGAGCGTGGTGTCGCTGGTGCTGGCGCCCTGGTTCGTGGGGTGAGGGCCGCCTCGTTCGACGGGGCGATCACCTTCGCGCAGGACCTGATCCGCATCCCGTCGCTGCCGGGCGAGGAGGGTGAGCTGGCCCGGCGCGTGGTGACCGAGATGGAGGCACTCGGCTACGACGAGGTGCGTACCGACGAGCTGGGGAGCGTGATCGGGGTGGTAAGGGGAGGTGGGGAGGGCGGCACCGTCATGCTGAGCGCGCACTTGGACATGGTGTCGGCGGGGGACCCGGACGAGTGGGAACACCCGCCCTTCGACGGGGTGGTCGCCGGAGGGTACCTGCACGGACGAGGCGCGATGGACATCAAGGGGCCGCTGGCGCTGCAGGTGCACGCCGCGGCGGCGCTGAGGGGACGGGTGGCGGGGGACATCATCGTGGCGCACCCCGTGTACGAGGAGCGGGGTGGGTGGGGGATGGACCACCTTGTGCGGCCCGACGGCGGGCTCAGCCCCGATGTGGTCATCATCGGCGAATCGACGCACGGCGACATCGCGATCGGCCACCGCGGCCGGACCGAGGTCGAGATCGTGGCGCACGGGCTCGCCGGGCACGCGTCCGCGCCCGACCGCGCGAGGAACGCCCTGGACCTGCTCCCCGCGATCCTGGCCGGCGTCCGCGACCTGGCCGCCCGGCAGGGGAGCGACGCCGTGCTGGGGCCCTCGTCCGTCGTGGCGACGGGCGTCGGCGCCGTCCCCGCGAGCCTGAACGTGATCCCCGACCGGGTCACCGTCACGCTCGACTGGCGGATCCTGCCCGAGGACACCGGTGAATCCCTAGTGGCGCGTGTGCGCCAGTCCCTTCAGCCCCATCTGGACCGTGCCGGGAAGGCCACATGGGCCGGCGCCGCGGATTCCGTCCAGGTCCGTATCGCCACCGAAACACAGCGGACCTACACCGGCGTCGAGGCAGCCCGGCGCATGTTCAGCCCCGGCTTCCTCATGGACCCCTCCGACCCCATCGTCACGGCGGCGGCCCGCGCCGTCGGCACACGCGGCGACAGCGATGCCCCGGCCCGGGTCCGCCCTTGGACATTCGCCACCGACGGCGGCTGGACCCGCGGCGTGCGCGGCATCCCCACGATCGGCTTCGCACCGGGCGAGGAGCGCCACGCCCACACCAATACCGAACGCCTCGATCTGGAAGAGGCGCGCTGGGGCTACGCGAAACACCTGGATCTGGTTCCGGCGGTGCAGGGGGCCGTCAACGCAGGCTCCGCGCGCTGACGCGGGCGCCAACTGCTAGGAAGGGATGAAACCGCGGAGGTCAGCCGATCCGGTACACGAGGCCGGCGCGAATGGTCACGGCCCGACTTGTCGCGGATTCGCCCCTCCCCTGGTACAGGGCCTTCGTCAGATTGCGAATGCCGTGGGTGTATACGGTGCCTAGGGTTACACCAACGTCCCCGGCGCTTCGGTATTCCAGCCCCAGTGCTCCGGCGAGACCGAAATCCAGCCTGTCCCTGCCCCTGCAGCTCGAGGTCGTCGTCCCCGTAGTGTCCCAGTGGTAGGGCGATTCGTAGACGGTGGACTTGACATGACAGGATACTTCCCAGGACAGAGCGGGACCGGCCGCCACGTAGGTGCGCAATCCGTTCGCCATCCGGGGCAGGTTGACCCTGCCCAGCGCCGTCAGCCCCAGCTGGTTCCCGGAGACCACCCTTGCCGTTCGGATCGTGTCGTTGCTCCATGCCGGGATCGACACCGGACCATGATATGAGCTTGCTCGTCCCATCCGGGAATAGGTGCCATGGAATTCGAACTCAAAAGCCCCGGACGTCGGAATGATCGCTGCCAGTCCGGCGGAGAATCCACTGGTCGATCCTCCCGGCCACATCGAGTAGTTGTGTCCCTCGGTCTGGGCAAACTCGACGCCTCCGGTAAAGGCGACCCTGGTCTGCGCGTCAACATTCGCGGCGGAGAGGATCAGGAGAAACAGGACGGCTCCCAGGATTCGGAAGTTCTTCATTGGCGCATTCCTTTCGCGTTCGGGACACCGCTCATGTTCCGGACACCGGCCTCGTCGCGGCTGTCCAACGTCACATCGGTCCATCCTCATACCATAGTATAGTGACGTGGCGGGAACAACCACCTCTCCGTCAGTCCGCGGCAGCCCGGATGCCTCCGGCGGATCTCATGAGGAGTCCCGCCTTGCCTCAACAGTGAGCCAGGTGCACGCCGTAACCATCAAGGCGGCGAGAACCACATACAGGATCTTGTTGCTCAACGATGCATCTCCTTGTGGGGGAACTCGATGGATGGGACACCACGCCGCTGTACAATGCAGGACCCGCCCGGGGACCGGCAGAGGGATTACCCGCGAATTCGGAGGGGAAAAACACCACGGTCCCGTGACGGGAAATCCCCGTCAAGACGACTCCCCGGCCGGCGTGACCGCGGCGGAGGGGTCAAACCGGCCTTGTCCGAAGCCCAACCCGGCTCCTGGCCTGGGAGCCCGTGGATGACTCTAGGGCTCCGTTTCGTCCCCCATCAGACCCGCCTCCAGGGCGAAGCGCACGATGTCACGCCGCCGGCTCAGTCCCAGTTTGTTCCTGGCGCGGGCCAGGTAACCCTCGACGGTCTTCGGACTCAGGAAGATCTGGCTTCCGATCTCGCTGGCGGTGAAGCCTCTGGCGTACAGGTTGATCACGGTGAGTTCACGCGGTGAAAGCACCTCTTTCGGCCCGGGTTCGCCGGTCGACCCGCCTCTGGCCCTGCTCCGCGCGAGCAGAGATGCCGCTCTGCGCGGAAGGTAGGAGTGTCCGCGGATCAGCGCCTCTATGGCCCCCATGATATCCGTATCCGCCACGGACTTGTTCAGGAAGCCCGCCGCTCCCGCGTCGAGGGCGGGCTGGAGGTACTCGTCCTCGTCATGAATGGTGAGAACCAGGACCCGAGTCGGGAGTCCGAGATCGGTGATACGCCGGGTCGCGCGGATTCCGTCCATCCCGGGCATCGCCAGGTCCATGATGACGATGTCCGGTTCCAGAGACCGAGCCTTGTCGACCGCCTCCTGGCCCGAGGAGGCCTCACCCACGACATCCACCTCTCCGGCGGACTCCAGAAGAGCCTTGAGGCCGGCACGCACCACCTTGTGGTCATCGGCCAGGAGTACGGTCACCACGCTTCGATCTCCTTTCGTCGCCTGTCGATTCCGAGCCCTACCATGGGTACGGTGGCTCGAATCATCGTGCCCTTGCCCGGTGCGGTATCGATGGTGATGCCGCCTCCGACCATCGCCGCGCGCTCACGCATGCTGGTAAGGCCTACATGACCGTTGTACTCGAATCCGCAGCCCTCGTCGCGGATCTCGGCTATGACCACCCCACCTGCCGACCTCACCGTCACGCTGGCTTCGCTGACCTGCGCGTGCCTCACGGCGTTGTTCACGGCTTCCTGAATGATCCTGTACAGGGCCAGGGTGGCGACGGCGTCCAGTCGGCCGTCCACCCGATCAAGGCTGGCGTGGACCGTAAACCCGTAGACTTCCCGGATGTCGCGGAACTGGGAGCCGAGCGCGGAAGCCAGCCCGCGCTCGTCGAGTTCCGGGGGCAGCAGCCCCCGTATCATCCGCTTGATCCCGCGGATAGCCTCATGGATCTCGTCGGCGATCTGTGCCCGCGCCCGTCCTCGCTCTTCCCGGTCCGACTCTTCAGCGAGCAGTTTCACCCTGATCTTCAGTGCCACCAGCGACTGAAGGAACTGGTCGTGCAGCTCGCGGGACAGGCTCTTCCGCTCGTTCTCGGCCGCCGTCACCATGCTCCTGGACAGCTGCCGCATCTGCTTCCAGCCCGTGATGTCGCGGACGGCGCAGATGACGTGCCCCTGGCCCGATGCCAGCTTCGAGGGACTTAGACTGATCTCGACCGGGAAGTTGGTGCCGTCCTTGCGCACGGCCAGCAGCTCCAGTCCCTGACCCATGGGCCGCGGCCGCGGCGATCTCACATAGTTGTCGCGGTGCTGCCGGTGCCGGCTTCGGCTGGCTACGGGCACCAACCGCTCCACGGGGGAGCCTTCCATCTCTTCACGGCTCCAACCGAACATTGCGACGGCCTGCGGGTTCAGGTCCCGGATCATCCCCTCCCAGTCCACGATGAGCATTGCGTCGGGTGACGCCTCGAATACGGCCCGGTAGTCCCTGTCGGTGAGCAAGCCAACTCCTTTCCCGGACCCCGGGCCGAGACCCGCCGGTCCGCCTCGTTCCCCCGATGAACCTGTAGCACGAAACACCTGTTGGAGGGTGCATCGTCGGAGATTGTTACGTCAAGCAGGGGAACACCTTACACCACTTCCAACGAAGACGGGAAGCACCGGGCCCCGCATGCGCCCGTCACCTGATCCAGACCCGCACGGCATCCGACGGGGTCAGGCCGTCGAAGTACCCGTACACCCCCTCGCCCTCGATCCCGAAACTCGGCCAGGGTTTGGGGGTCGGAAAGGTGCCGGTGTTCGCCAGGAAGTTGGTGTAGTGCCAGCCGATCCCCAGTAGGTGCAGCTTGAAGCGCAGGGGGTGGGTGCGGTAGTGGATGTACACCGTGTCCGCTTCGGCGTCTTCGACGGGCCGGGGAAAATACCCGAGGTGGTGGCGGTTGATTTCCACTTCCTCTCCATCGTCCAGGGTCTCGAAGGCCTCCCGCACGTCGACCAGCACGGTACCGATGTCGGATCCGGTCCGGAATCGCATCGGTATCTCAACATCCCTGTAAGGCACCTGAGGCTGCAGCCTCAGGCTGTCCCCCGGATCCAGAACCTCCGGAGCGGCGGGCATTGTCATCGCGCCCTTGAACGCGCCGAGCGGTCCCGTTCCCACGATCGCGTATCGCCGGTTCGCCCTTACCGGCTCCGGCAGCCTCGCACCCAGGCATCGTAGCGGACCAGGCCAGCTGGTTGAGGACGTGCAGGAATGCAACTCCAACTCTTCCAGGAAGGGTGCGCTCCAACCCGGCCCCTCCAGCGTCGCCGTGATCTCGGGAGCCTCGCCATTCCGCGGGCGATGGGGATGCACCGCCACCAGGCGGGCCCGGCTCTCCCCGGCGATCAGCAGAATCGAGATCGATACGACGTCGGGATGAGCTTCGAACAGATCCGGCGGGCGGATGAAATCGCAGGCCGACCAGACCACGGCGGACGCGAGCGTGACCACCGGGCGCCAGACCGCGCGCCGGCTCAAAACCGGAACTCCAAGCCGAAGAACGGAATCATCGGCAGCTGCGGCAGGTACACTTTTTCCACCTTGTTGCTGTAGTATTCCTGTTCCACGTACCACCCCACCACGTTGGGAAGGCTGAAGAGATTGGCCACCGACACGTACGGCACAACCGACCCTCCCCCCAACCACGACACTCGGCTCTCGCGCCGCCAGCCGATGTCGATGCGGGCGTAGCGGGGAAGCCGTTCGGAGTTGTACTCCCCCCCAAGCACCACGTTGTCGGTATAGCCGGCCCCGTACTGATCGATCGGGACGATCGCGAGCACCGGTGTCTCGGGTTGGCCCGAGCGCAGCGAGACGCGGGCGGACCACGAAGACGCGCCGTGTGCGTACGAGGTCCCCAGCTCGAACTCATGGTCCCGGTGGAATCGCGGAGTGTAGGTTCGCGCACCGACCGTACGGGTCACCCTGCCCCAGCGGTAGCTCCCCAGCGCGGAGAGTCCCCTGTTCGATGTCCAGCTCCAGGACATCTCTACTCCCCGCGCGGTCCCGCCGGCCACCTCCCAGAGCGACGGGTCTCCCAGCGCCGTCCCGGTGACCGGCTTGGCTCCGAGCGCCGGCAGCCGGAGGTGGTCCAGGGTGCGGGCATAGGCGTCCACCCGGACACGCACCCCACCCCGTGAGCCCTGCCAGCCGATCGACATTTCGGTGTTGCGGGGAACCGGTGCCTCACTGACCGGCACCAGCAGGTCGTAGGCGAGGAAGCTCGCGCCGATCGCCTCCTCGTTGCGGACCGAAGACAGTGCCTGGTGCGAGCGTGAAGCCGAGATCCGCGCGTCCCACCACGAGGCCGCGTAGCTCAGCTCAGCGAACGGCGCCAGGGTCGTGCCCAGATCCTCGAAGCGGTCGACGCGAAGTCCCATGCGCGTCGAAAGCCCTTTCTGCAACGGGAGTTCCACGCTCGAATACGCGGCCAGACGCCAACTCCCCTCCTTCAGCGTGACAGGCGAGAAGAAGAAGCCTTCGTCGGAGTCGAAAGCGTCGGTCACGTCGTAGTCGTGATCGCCCAGGAACCGGGTCGCCTGCGCCCCGGCGGTGACCGTGGCGAGGCCCGCGTGCCAGGTGACCCGCAGGTCGGCGCGGGTCTCGCTCATGGCGCCGTCGCCGAAGAGAAGAGTGTCCGCGGGCGGCACGTACTCGTGGGATTCACCTTCGTGGTCCACGTATCCGGGTGTGCCTCCGCCCAATGCGATCAGGTCGCTGCCGAAACGGCTGTGGCCCACGTTCACGTCGAGTATTCCACCGGCTCCGAGCCTGTCGCGGTAGTGGATGGAGGCCGCGGCGTTTCCCCACGCCAGCCCCATCGTCCTCGTCTCCTCTTCGTCGAAGATCTGCAGAGACTCGGAGTTCAGGTAGCCGCTCACGGACAGGCGGCGGACCCCGCCGAGATCGGCCGTCGCCTTGGCGTGGAGATCCTGGAAGAAGTAGGGAAGGTGCCCGTTGATGACCCCCACCCGCTCGAGCCCTGCCGTGAATCCGTCTATGTATGTCCGGCGGCCATCCAGCAGGTAGGACACGCTCCCGCCGATCGGTCCCTCGACGGAAAGACGGGACGAAGCGAGCCCCAGGGAGCCCGCCATCCGCATCTCGTCGCGGGAACCGTCCCGGGTCGCGATGTCGATGGCGCCCGAGAGCGACCCGATGGCCATGCCGTCTCCGCCCGAGCCGGCCAGGATGGTCGCCCGCTCGACCACCTCCGCGTTGATCGCGGAGAGGAATCCTCCCAGGTGGAAGGCGTTGAAAAGCCGGACCCCGTCGAGCAGGACGGGCGTGCCGTCGCTGGCGCCTCCCCGGATGAAGGGGACCGAAGTGTAGTCCGAGGGAGCGGAGGCGGAAGGTGATACGGCGGCGGCCCGCAGCACGTCCGTTTCCAGGATCGTGGGCAGGGTTCGAATCAGGGCCGAGTCTATGACGAAGGCATCCCGTGACCGCGAGATCGGGTCCCCGGGGCGGCCGCTCACACTCACCTCGAGACCTTGGAGGCCGATGGGGACCGGACTCAGCAGAACGCGGATGTGCTCGCCGGGGATTGACTCATGGCTTTGCGTCCACACGGCGTAGCCGTATGCCGTGACCTCCACGCGAACCGCGACGCCCTCCGGCGCCCCCGGCACCACGAACGCCCCATACCGGTCCGAGACCCCCGACGCAGCCGCTTCCCCCGCGACGGCGGTGACCGTGACCTGCGCGAACGCGATCGGTTCGAGATCGACGCTGTCGCGCACCACTCCGGACAGGATGGCCTGCTGCATCGCGGCTACGAAAAGGGCGGTGTGGGTCATTCGGGATGAACTCCTGGCGGTTGGGGCCGACGTTCCGCGGCCGAAGCGGATTCTCGCGGTCAGGGGTGCGGAACGGAGGGTCGGCTGTTCCGATACCCCGGAGGAAGCGAAAAACGCGCCCTTGCCTAGTACCGGGCCGGGACGCGTGAGGTTCCCGCACGCTGGAACGGGGTCCACACACAACCCCCACTCGGGCCAGGATCGGCGCCCGAGGAGGAATTTCCCGCCCTCGTCACTCCATCGGCACCGTCCGGAGAATCTTCCCATCCACCCGGGCGAATATCTCGTCCAGGCTGGTACCCGTGATCGTGAGGCCGTGGTTTCTGAGACCGACCACGCAGCGGCTCGGATCCTCGGCTTCGCGCACGATGCCGGCGACCGCCCGGCCCAACTCCCGGGTACCGCAGGGGTAGTTGAAGTCGGTGGAGCGAATGTCGCGCATCCAGCCATGGACGTGGAGGATCGCGCCCACGTCCGGGTGCTCCCGGTAGATCATCCAGTGTTCGATCGCGTCGACGGAGACACGGCGGGGCTCCACCCGGGGCGGATGGCTTACCAGCATGCCATTCCGGGCCGGGTCGTAGCCCGTGACCATGAGGATGTCCCGGCCGATGGCCTTCAGCCTGGACTTGTCGACCCCGCTGGCGCTCATCCAGAACCGGTCGGCGTCGTAGCGCGCGGAGATGTTGCCGTAGGAGAGGCCGCCGATTCCGAACAGGCGCCGGATATGCCGGAAATCGCGCGGAGACAGGAGTTCGTCCATCGGGAAGGGCGCGGGCAGAAGGTCGAGTTCGTCGAGCTTCCTCCCCGCACGGGATATCGACTCGGTGATCGCATCACCGCTCCACAGTGCTTCGGGCAGATCGGGCCGAAAGAAATTGTCGATGACCAGCGTGGAGGAGGCCATCGGTGCGATGCGCGCGTATACCTGCTGGAAGTAGCCGTTCGCCAGGGCATTCCCCGGCACCACATAGTGCCCCTGCTCCATGGTGATGAAATGGGCGTCCGGATCGCCTGGACCGCAACGCACGAGCCCGACGGCCAGGTTGGCGAGGGCCCGGGGAAGGATGGGATATCCCTGGGCGATGTGGTCCGTGAAGGGGTGGGGAAACTCGGTGACCGCGCAGACGAAGACGGCCTGGGCCCTGCGGCGGAAGGGGCGCGGCCGTCCCCGCGGGAAGAAGTTGAAGACGAGCTTGGCGCTGTCGGCGTCGTCCACATAGCGATGCCCTTCGGTCTCCATGACCTCCCGCAACCCCCGCGAGAACCAGCCGAAGGTCCCGTTCTCCGGTGAGCCGACATATGTGAAGTTCATTGGGGCACCACACCTCCTCGGAAGGGAAATCAAGCCAAGACTAGCCTAAAGCGGGATCTTTCGGTGCGCCAGCAGTCCGTGGATAGGGAGGTGGTCCCCAGACCAGGGGCCGACCGGGTCCACAATCCTGTTCCCGAGCCGGTCTCCGAGCCGGCCACCGGGTCATTCGGTCAGCCTCCCCCTGCTAGTCCCCTTCCACTATATTCCCGGCATCCATACCCGCTCCGCCAGGGAAGCGGAGCCCGTCATCAACCACGGTCCGAGGGAGTTCCCGCCACCAATGAGAGAATACGAAGTCGTCTACATCCTGGATCCCACGCTGGAGCAGGATGCGGTGGACGAAAAGCTCGAGAGCTTTCACGCCGCACTCGGCGGCGAGATCACGGGGGTCGACCACTGGGGCGTTCGCCAGCTGGCCTACCCCATTCGGAAGTCACAGACCGGATACTATGTGATCGTCCACGTCACCGCCGACCCCGTGGCACTGCCCGAATTCGAGCGGCTGCTCAGGCTGGACGAGGAAACGATGAGGTACCTGATCGTCCTCAACGAGGGGCAACCCATGTCGGGAGCGTCCGTTCTCGCTGAACGGGCCGGCCGACCCGCGCCGGAAGGGGGCGCCGACCCGGCGGTGGAGGAGGAGGGGGCGGCCGACAACCAGGAGCACGGCGCGGGTGAGGACGGAGATCCCGACGGGGGCGAGCGCCCGGATGAAGACGCGGAAGGAGACCCGCGCGAAGCGGCTCCCAGGAGGTCCGGTCCGCCGGAATTCTCAGGCGCGCGAGGGCGCCGGCGGCGACACGAGGGCCCGCCGATCGCCATTCTCAACTACAAGGATGTGACCACCCTGTCCCGCTTCCTGACCGAGCAGGGGAAGATCCTGCCCAAGCGCACGACGAAGGTCACCGCGCGGTTCCAGCGCCGGCTCGGGACGGCGGTGAAACGCGCGCGGTTTCTCGCCCTCCTTCCCTACATTCGCGATCACGGGAGCTAGCTGAGACATGAAACTGATCCTGCGAGAGACGGTCGCGAGCCTCGGGCAGGCCGGGGACGTCGTGAACGTGAAGCCCGGTTACGCCCGCAACTACCTGCTTCCGCAGGGTCTTGCGTACATGGCGTCCGCCGTCAACGTCCGGCGGATCGAGGAAGAGGCGAGCCGCCGCGAAGAGAAGGCCCGACGAGACTATCTGGAGGCCAACCGCCAGGCGTCGCGTCTGGAGGAGGTGACCATAGCGGTGACGGCCAGGGCGGGGGCGGAGGGGCAGCTCTTCGGGTCGGTGACCGTGCGGGACATCTGCGAGAAGGTGGCGGAGTCGGGCATCGACTTCGAGCTGGATCCGCGGGCGGTGGAACTCCCCGCGCCGATAAAGTCGGTGGGTGAGCACCGGGTTCCCGTCCGGTTCCAGTCCGGGGTGGAAGTGGAGCTCATGGTGGTCGTGGAGCCCGAAGAGGATTGAGCGGCAGCCCGTGGGGGGCGCCTTCGAGATGACGTCCGAGGTGCGCCGGGCCGTCCGCTACGCCCGTGAGCGGAAGGGCATCGACATTACCGTGCTGGACCTCCGCCACGTCTCGACCGCAACCGACTTTTTCGTGATCGCCTCCGGACGCTCCGACCTCCAGGTACGCGCCATCGCCGAACACATCCTCGATTCCGCCAAACGCGACGGGAACCGGCCGGACCATGTCGAAGGCCTGAAGGAAGGGCGCTGGGTACTTCTGGACTACATCGACTACGTCGTCCATGTCTTCCACCCGGCGGTGCGGGACTTCTACCGTCTGGAAACCCTGTGGGGCGACGCCAGGTCCACCGTCGTCGAGGACGACTAGCCCGTGGACAGAATCCCCACGGCATTCCCATGAAACAACACCGCTCGACGCGGCGCGTTTCAGCCCTGCGGGGTGGCCGCTCGCGGCCATGGGAGATTCGAGCGACGATGCATCCTGGCCGGACCGCTTCGCCCGCCCGTCCTCTGAAGCCATGAAGCTCAAGTCGCTCCACCTGCACGGTTTCAAATCGTTCCCGGACGCGACCCGCATCGGGTTCCACGACGGCATCACGGCGATCGTGGGTCCGAACGGTTGCGGCAAGTCGAACATCGGCGACGCAATCCGCTGGGTCCTGGGTGAGCAGCGCCCCACGGCCATCCGCGGGGCCAGGATGGAGGAAGTGATCTTCCAGGGCACCGTGTCGCGCGGCGCCCTCAATCGCGCGGCCGTCTCGATGGTGGTGACGAACGAGGACGGAGCGCTGCCGGTGCCCTACGGCGAGGTGGAGTTCGGCAGGGCGGTCTTTCGGGACGGAGGCAGCGAATACCGCCTCAACCGGTCCTCCTGTCGGCTCCGCGACATCGTCGACCTCTGCCGCGACACCGGCCTGGGGGCGAACGCCTATTCGATCATCGAGATCCGGATGATCGACGCCATTCTCTCGGAACGCACCGACGAACGCCGTTCACTCTTCGAAGAGGCGGCCGGGATCGGCAAGTACAAGGACCGCCGACGAGCCGCGCTAAGGCGGCTCGACACCTCCGAGGCCGACCTGCAGCGCCTTGAGGACGTGATCGCGGAAGTGCGCACCAAGGTCCGGTCGCTCGCGCGCCAGAAGGGCAAGGCCCAACGGTACCGGGAGTTGCGCAAGCGGCGCCTGGACGTGGAGGTGGCGGTGGCGCGGCTCGACCTGGTCGAACTGGACGCCCGCCTGTCCCGGATCGAGGCCGCGCTGGCGGAGGGGCGCGAGGAGGCCGCCGGCATGGCGGCGGGGCTGGCGGCGGCCGAAGCCGCGCTGGAACGGGCCCGGGTGGAACACCTCGAAGCCGAGAAGGCGCGTGTGGAAACGGCCGGGCGGCTGGACGCGGTTGCCGCCGAGCTGTCGCGGGTGGAAAGGGAGGTGGCCGTTGCGGAGGAGAGGATCGCGGGTGGAGAACGCCGCCTGGCGCAGATTGCGCGGGAGCGCACGTCGCTTGGCGGACTCCGGGCGCGGTCGGAAGACGAGGGCGTCACGCTAAGGGAGGAGCAGGAGAACTGTCATGCTGCGTTGACAGAATGTAAAGAGGAGTTGACATCCCGTGCCACTGCGGCCGCCGCGGCGAGGCGGCGAATGGAAGCCGCGCGCGATGAAGTGCGGGAGTTGGAGACCCGCGCGGGGGAGATCGCACTGGAGATCGCGCGCGCCGAGGGGGATCGCGACAGCGCCCGCCTGCAGGCGCGGGAACTGGGGCACAGGTTCGACCGCCTCGCCGCCGACTCCCGCGAAGGTGCGGGTGCCCTCCGCGAACTGCAGTCGCAGGGCGACCTTTTCTCGGACCGGCGGGACGAGGCGGGCCGGCGGGCCGCGCAGGCCGAGAGGGAACTCGAAGGGGCCCGCCGTCGCGTGGCCCTGGTGCGGGAGCGGTTGAGTTCGGCGCGTTCACGGGAGAGGGAAGCCGAAGCCGGGGTGGCCGCGCTGGAGGCCGAGGCCGGGGCGCTGGGCCGGGCGGGAGAGTCGCAAGGGGCCAGGGCGGCAGTGGCTCAGGAGGCATGTGAAGCGTTGCCGGAATGTGTCCGGGGCGTACTGTCCGACTGCGTGCGGGTTACCGGGACCGGGCCCCGCGTCGTGGACGACGTGCTGGGCCGTTGCGGGCTGGCCCTCCTGGTCGGCGACCGTGGCGACGCGGATCGGGTCGTGCAGTGGTACCGCAGCGAGCCGGGGCGCCGGGCGGGGTTGGCGGTACTCCCGCTGGACGCGTGCCCCGAAGCTCCCGGACCGCTGCCCCCCGGCGTTGCCGCCTTCGGCGAAGGGGCGGCCTGGGCCGAGGCATTGCTGGGAGGTGCGGTAATCGGGGGAGACGAGCTCGCGGGGCCGGCATCCGGCGAGGAGGCAGGGCGGGGCGGCGGTGCCCCGGCCGACATCTGGACCGACGCCCTGGGCGCCATCCACCTGGTTGCGGAGCAAGGTGCCGAAGGCCGTCTCGAGCGCAGAAGCGGATTGCGGAAACTCGAATCCGCCATCGAATCCGCAAGGCGGGAACTCGATGAGGCGCGCGAGACCCGGCTTCTGCTGGATCGGGAATACGCCGGCTGCGAACGGCGCCGCGACGAGGCCGCCGAGCAGCTTCTGGCAAGCCGCGACGAGGCTCGCGCAGCCGAGGCGGGAGCTCTGGCCCAGACCGACCGCCGGCAACGTCTCAGCCGGCAGCAGGAGGAGATCTCGCGTCAACTCGAAGGCACCCGGACCGCGAGGGACCGGGCGGTGGAGCGGGGCCGGGCGGCGCGGGAGAAGCTGGCGCGGCTCGGTAAGACGGACATCGAAGTCGCCCAGCGACTGGAGCGGCTCCGTTCCGTCCAGAGCGCGGTCGAGGCCGAGTGGGAGCAGGCTCGCCACGCCGAGTCCGAGATGACGATCCGCTCGGCCCGGCTGGAGAGCGAACTCGGGCGGCTCTCCGAGCGGCTCTCCGACACGCGGGCCGCCTCCGACCGGGCGACCGCACGGATCGGGGAGTTGGCGAAGGAGGCGAAGACGCTCGGTGACGAAGTGGCCGCGGCCCGTGACTCGAGGCGCGGCGGACAGGCGGCGCTGCAGGACCGCTTCGCACGGCGGGACGAGCTGCGCGGTGTCCTGGCGGACCAGGACCGCGATCTGCAGGCGGCCGCCGACGCCGTCCTGGGGGCCGAGCGCCGGGCCCGCGAGGTGCGGGAGGATGAGCGCGCGGCGATGGGCCGGGGCCACGAGCTGGAGCTGGAGCGCCAGGACGTCCGGAATCGCGCCGCCCGGATAGGGGAGCGGCTGGAAGCGGAATGGGGGCGGTCGTTGGAGATTCTCCTCGACGAGGCGGGGCCTGCCGAGGGGGACCCGAAGGGACTCCGGGCCGAGCTGGCGGAGATCGTGGCCCTCCTGGGGCGGATCGGTGCGGTGAACATGCTGGCCGTGGAGGAGCACGCCGAGGAGAGCGCCCGCCTGGACTTCCTGGTGAGCCAGCAGGAGGATCTGGAAGCTGCCCGAAACGACCTCCGGGCTGCCATCCGCCGCATCAACGCCACCGCCACCGAGTTGTTCATGACCAGCTTCGAGGCGATTCGGACGAACTTCCAGCGCACCTTCGAGCACCTCTTCAGCGGAGGCGAGGCCAACCTGTGGCTCTCGGACCCGGACAGCCCGCTCGAATCGCGGGTGGAGATCCACGCCGCGCCCAGGGGCAAGCGAACGCAGCGCATCGATCTGCTGTCGGGAGGCGAACGCGCGCTGACCGCCCTGTCGCTCCTGTTCGGGATCTACCTCGTGAAGCCGAGTCCCTTTTGCGTCCTGGACGAGGTCGACGCCCCGCTGGACGAGTCCAACATCGGACGCTTCATACGCATGCTGGAGGGATTCAAGGCCGAGACGCAATTCGTCGTGATCACCCACAATCCCCGGACCATCGAGGCGGCGGACTGGATCTACGGTGTGACGATGGAGGAGCCGGGCGTGTCGTCCGTCGTGGGCGTTCGGCTGGAAGGGCAGGCGGGGACCGCGGGCCCGGCGGCGTGAGGCCGGTCCTGACCGTCGTCGGCTCGGGGACGCTGGTTCCTTCGGGCGAGCGGTCCTCTCCCTGCCACCTTGTCGAGGCCGAAGACACGGTGCTGCTGCTCGATGCCGGTCCCGGCGCCGTCCACGGTCTGGCCCGTCTCGGCAAGCCCTGGTGGAAAGTCACCCATGTGGTCCTGACACACTACCACACCGATCACTTCGGTGACCTCCCACACCTTCTCTTCGCGCTCAAGTGGGGGTCGCCGGGTCCGCGGCACCGGCCGCTTCAAGTCCTGGGTCCGCCCGGCCTCGAGGGGCGTGTCGAAGCCCTGCGCCGCGCATTCGGCGACTTCGTGACCGATCCGGGGTTCGAGGTCGCGTACCACGAGGTGGGACGGAACGGAAGCCGGGACGAGCCTGCGCCCGGCGCGCCATCGTTGCGGTTTCTGCCCGTTCCCCATACGGCCGCCTCGGTCGCCGTGCGCGTCACGTTGGGGGGGCGGTCGCTCGGCTACACCGGAGACACGGGCCCGGAGCCCACGCTGGGGTCCTTCTTCCGGGGCGTGGACGTGCTCATCAGCGAGTGCGGGTACGCCGATCCTCCCGCCTCCGCCTCCCATCTCTCCCCGGCTTCGGTCGCGGCCATGGCCCGGAGCGCCGAACCGGGAGTGCTCGTCCTGACGCATCTGTATCCGCCCCTGGATTGCGTATCCGCTCCGCGGCTCGTGCGCGAGGCCGGGTATCGCGGGGAGGTGGTATGTGCCAGGGACGGGGAGAGGTTCGTCCTGGGACCTGCCGGTGGACGATCGGAGTGACCTGCTCGCGGTGCCGGCGCCATCGGGCGGGTTGCCGGGCATCCCCCGGGCACCCGGGTGTGAGTGCATCGCCGAACCCACCAACCGGTCTCAGCAGAGTAGAAGCGTGGCCCGAGTGTGCAATCTGTCAGGTAGATGCTGACCCGATGCTCCGCGCGGTCTTCGGCTGCTAGAAAGGCCTGCCCCGCTCGGCAGGAAGGTGGACGAACTGGGGGTGGGGTCGATCCAGCTGTGGCGGCTGGAGAGGTCGGGGCATATATTCCGACCAGACATATAATATGTCCAGTTTTCCAGGAAAGGGGTGAACCATGGAGCCGAAGATCATCGGGGCAGCCCGGTTCAAGGAGCGCTGCCTGGCCCTCCTGGACCGGCTGTCGCCCGAGGGACTGGTGATCACCAAGCACGGCAAGCCGGTCGCCAGGGTGCTTCCCTACCAGCAGGACCACGCGAGCCTGATCGGCAGCCTGCGCGACAGGATAAGGGTGCGTGGCGACATCATGACCACGAGGGTTCGCTGGGACGCGGATGATCAACCTTGACACGCACGTCCTGGTCCACGCGCTGGAAGGGAAGCTGAAGACGACCGAGCTGGAACTCCTGGACCGCAATCGCTGGTCGGTGTCGGCGATCGTCCTGTGGGAGATTGCGAAGCTGGTTCAGTTGGGTCGGCTGGATATGGATCTCGACGATCGCGAGGTCGTCCGAGCGTTGAGCAGGATCCACGTTTGGCCACTCGACCTGGTGGTTGCGCGCGCGTCGACCCGGCTCGACTTCCGCGGCGACCCCGCCGACGAGATCATCGCCGCGACCAGCGTCGTGCACGGCGTTCCCCTCGTCACGCGGGATCGCACCATTCGGAGCTCGGCGGTGGTGCCGCTGGCGGTCTGACGACGGCAACCGGGGACATCCGGTAAGTCCGGGGTCGGATGAGCGGTATGGTGTCCCCAAATGTGAGCCGGCCTGCGTGAAGCCGGCGGAGGACAAGGAGAAGACCGATGCGCTGGTGTATGATTGTCGTGGCACCTCTGGCCCTGCACGATGCGCGGGAGCGAGCCCCGGGAGCCCGTGGACTCCCGTACCGCGACTCAGCCGATCCGGTAGACCAGCCCCCCCCTGACCGTCACGTTTCGGAGCTCCATGTCTTCGATCCGGTGCAGGTCTTGCATTCCGCGACTGTAGACCGTGCTGACGGTAAGACCCAGTCTCCCGGTCATTCCAACCTCCAACCCCGCACCCCCGGTAAGACCGAAGTCCAGATTGTCCAGGCCCAATTCGCCGAATTCAGCGATGCCCCCGCAGGGCCGCGGGCCCGATTCGTCGCGGGGTAGCTGGTCGGAGGTTGGGACGAGACTCGAACGACAGGACAATTCCCACGCCACTGTGGGACCGACCGTCACGAAGGCGAGCACCCGGTTTCCGGCCAGAGGAAGGTTCACCCTCCCCAGTGCCTTGAACTCCAGGTATTCCATGGAGACCGACGCTCTTGGCCGGGTGGGGGTACCACACCACCCGAATTCGAATTCACGGCCCCTCTTGGAATAGGCACCGCCCAACTCGAGGGAAAGGCTCCGCGGCAACGCAACGACCGCGGACAGTCCGATCGAGGATCGGAGCACCGACTCCCCCACGCTGGAGGGGCCTCCGGGTCGAGCCTCGGCCGACGTCAGGCTGACGCCTCCGGTCAGGGCGATCCTGGTCTGGGCGGATGCGTGCGCGCTCGCGAGAAACAGGAACGGCAGACACGCTGCCGGGATGACGGAACCCTTCATGAGACTGACCTCCTCGGCGACGAAGCCGATCCTGCGGTGGAGCTACGAACTTGCGCCCAATCTACACCCTTGCGGGGTGAAGGGTCCAGCGGCCCGTGGAAGGACCCTCACCGCATCTCCGCGGAACTCTACCGCCCGGGACGGGAGTTTCGGCCCCCGGGGGCCCTCCGCGCGACGAACCCCCGTGGACCTTTCCCGCGGCCTCGCTTATGATCCGTTGTTCAGGATGATCCGTCGTCCTTCCAACCCCGGAGAAACAGAGCCGTGCTGATCGTCATGCACCATCGGGCCACCCCGGATCAGATCCGGACGGTGGTCGACACGATCGACGAGATGGGCTACCGGGCCAAACCCATACCCGGCTACCAGCGCATCGCCATCGGACTTGTGGGCAACGACGGACGCGTCGAGGAAGCACGTCTGGTGGGCCTCCCGGGCGTCCGCGAGGTCATCAAGGTCAGCAAGCCCTACAAGCAGGTCTCGCGCGAGTGGCGGGAGGAGAACACCCTGGTCCGGCTGGAAAACGGGACGGTGCTGGGCGGTCCCGAAGTCGTCCTGATGGCGGGTCCCTGCGCTGTCGAGAGTCGCGGCCAGATCCTCGAGATCGCGGACCGGGTGCGACACCTCGGGGCGAGCGTGCTGCGCGGCGGCGCGTTCAAGCCGCGGACCTCGCCGTACTCCTTCCAGGGGCTGGGAGCACGGGGGTTGGAGCTGCTCGCGGAGGCACGCGACAGGACCGGGCTGGCGGTCGTGACCGAGGCGGTCGACGCCGAAAGCGTGGCCGTGGTCGCCGAGCATGCCGACATGATCCAGATCGGCGCGCGAAACATGCAGAACTACCCGCTGCTCAAGCGCGCCGGCCGATCCGGACGGCCGGTGCTGCTCAAGCGGGGGATGTCGGCCACGATCACCGAACTGCTGCTCGCGGCCGAGTACCTGCTGAGCGAAGGCAACCCCGACGTGGTCCTCTGCGAACGGGGGGTCCGCAGCTTCGATCCCGCGACCCGCAACGTCTTCGACCTGACCGCCATCCCTCTTGCGAAGTCGCTCACGCACCTCCCGGTCATCGCCGATCCCAGTCACGCCACGGGGATGCGCGACAAGGTGGTGCCCATGGCGAGGGCTGCGGTGGCGGCGGGGGCCGACGGCGTTCTCGTGGAGGTTCATCCCAATCCGCCCGAGGCCCTCTCCGACGGCGTGCAGAGCCTATACCCGGAGCAGTTCCGCGAACTCGTAGCCCAATGCGGCCCGATAGCCCGGGCCATCGGCCGCTCGCTGGCGTCGCCCCCCGTGCCGCTTGTGGCGGAGCACGCCGGCGTATAGGAGTCCGCGGATGAAGCCGCGCGAGCACCGGGAGCGGGTGCGGCAGCGGTTGGTCCCGTCTTCGCATGGCCCCGCCCGCCGGAGAGGCGGAGACTGTCTGCCATGGAGAACCGCAGACTGAGACTCGGGCGCCGGGGCGAGGACCTGGCCGCAGCCTACCTGGAGGAACGCGACTGGACGATCCTCGCGCGCAACTACCGCGCCGGACCCAGGGAGATAGACCTGGTGGCGATGCGGGGACGTGTCGTGGCCTTCGTGGAGGTGAAGACCCGCGCCACCGCGACCGGCGGCACCCCGCTGGAGCCGATCCGGTGGACGAAACAGCGGGCCGTGGAGGCGGCCGCCCGGCGCTGGATCATCGAGAACGGCCAGCCGGGCGTGGCCTACCGATTCGACGCCGTCGCCGTACGGATCAGGCACGGGCGGCACGAGATCGAACATGTCCGAGACGCCTGGCGTCCGGGAGGCCGCTGAACCCGGGTGGTTATGGGAAGCGGCCACACCGCGTTGACGCGCTCTCCACGATCCGGGTAGCTTTTGCGGGTGCCCCAGGTCCGTGGGACGGAAGCCCATGAACCCCGTCAGGACCCCGCAGGTAGCAGCGGTAAGTGCGGTAACCGTCGCCGCGGAGTGCCTGGGGCACCTCGCGCGCGCTGTCCCGGCCAACCTGCAGCCTCCGCCAATCCCTATTGTCCTACCTCGCACTGGCCCGGAAGTACCGGCCCCGCAGCTTCGCGGAGGTGACGACACAGGAGCACGTTTCCGAGACGCTCAGGCGGGCTGTCGCGGGCGACCGGGTGGGTCACGCGTATCTCTTCTGCGGACCTCGCGGGGTGGGGAAGACGACGCTGGCCCGGATCCTTGCCATGGCGCTCAACTGTCCCCGCCGAACGCCCGAGGGGGAACCGTGCGGCGAGTGCGCGGACTGCACTCGGATCTGGGCGGGACACACCTCCCTCGACGTGGTGGAGATCGATGCCGCCTCGAACCGTGGAGTCGACGATGCGCGCGAACTCAGGGAACGCGCCATGTACGCCCCCTCCGAGGAGAAGCGCTACAAGGTCTATATCCTCGACGAAGCGCACATGCTGACGCGGGAGGCGTGGAACGCACTCCTCAAGATCCTGGAAGAACCGCCTCCCCGGGTCATCTTCGTCTTCGCCACCACCGAAGCGCGGAAGATCCAGCAGACCGCTTCTCCGATCCTGTCGCGCTGCCAGCGCTTCGACTTTCGGCGCATCGGTACCGTGGACATAGTGAACCGGCTCGGCGACGTGCTCGGTGGCGAGGGGATCTCCTCCGACCCCGAGGCGTTGCGCGCCATCGCCCGCAAGGCGAACGGGGGCATGCGCGACGGACTTTCGCTGCTCGACCAGGTGCTCGCGCTCTCCGACGAAAAGGTCACGGTCGATTCGGTCGTGCGCGTTCTGGGGGTCGTGGCCGACGAACGCTACCTCGAGCTCTTCGACCTGGTCAGCGAACGGAACCACGGCGCCGTATTCGACTTCGTGGAGGGACTCATCGACGAGGGACACGACCTGGTCGAGTTCTATCACGGACTGGCGGAGAAGCTGCGGCTGCTCTTGCGCATGTCCCTCGACCCGGGGTTCGCCGCGGCGAGCATGACATCCGAACTGCGGGAGGCCTTCGCGCGGCGGGCGGCGGCATTCGCGCCGGGCGACCTGGTCCGGATGCTGGCCATGTCGTCCGGCCTGGAGTCGGACGGAAGTCTCCGGCGCACCGGCAGGCCGCGGGTCCTCGTCGAGATGCTTCTTCTGCGCATGAGCTATCTGGACCGCACCGTCGAGTTGGAGGAGATCATCCGGGCACTGGGTGGCGCTCCGCCCGCGGATCCGGCGTCTCAGCGGCCCGAGTCCGCCGCCGCTCCAGCGGCCGGCGGTTCCGCTTCACCCGGATCCGCGTCCGAATCCGCGGATGCTTCGTCCGCGCCCGGCGTCCGCGGCTCCCGGGTGTCCCCTACCCCCGGCCCCCTGCCGGACGCGTGGCGGGCGCTGGTGGCCAGCGGCAAGCGCTTCGGCCCGGGCGGGCTGAGAGTCGCCCTCCAGGCGGCCACCGTCGTCGAGGAGACGGGGGACGGGCGGCTGGTGCTGGAAATCCCCGGGGGACCGTTCGCCGAAGCGTTGCAGAGCGCACCGGTGCACAGGGAACTCGAGGAGGCCCTGGCACTTCATTCCGGACGGGATTCCGTCAAGATTTCAATCAGGGCTGCGGACCGGGACTCCGGCACCACCACGCGTGTCCCGGATCCGTCCGGGAGGATCAGTGAGGGATCCGCACGCGAGACCCGGCTGCGGGAACTGGTCAGGCAGGCGCCGTACCTCGAGCGGGCCGTGGCCGAGCTGGACCTCGAACTCATGGACTGATCTTCGGGGAACGGGACAATCAACAACATACAAGGAGTTGCCGGAGCGGATGATGACGAACATCCAACAACTGATGAAGATGGGACAGCAGTTGCAAGCCAGGATGAAGGAGCTGCAGGACACCCTGCAGACGGAGGAACTCGTGGCGTCGTCGGGAGGAGGGATGGTCACGGCCCGCGTGACGGGGAAGGGTGACCTCAAGAGCATCACCATCGACCGGGAGGTGATCGACCCGGAGGACCCGGAGATGCTGGAGGATCTCGTAGTGGCGGCCGTCGCGGAGGCTCAGAACCGGGCGCGCGATTTCTCGGAGGAACGGATGCGGGGAGCGGCGGGGGAGTTGCCGGTCACCCTGCCCGGGCTGTTCTGACGACCGGCGCCGCGCGTGTCCGCCATCGAGGGGCTCACCGGAGAGTTGCGCAGACTGCCGGGAATCGGTACCAGGACCGCGTTGCGTCTTTCCTATCACCTCGTCAAGGGTCCGAAGGAGGACATCCGCCGCCTGGCTCGCGCCCTGGCCGAGGTCGCCGAGCGAATCCGTCCCTGCAGCCGCTGCGGGAACTACTGCAGCTCCGATCTCTGCTCCGTCTGCCGTGACCCGTCCCGCGACAGAAGCATGATCTGCGTGGTGGAAGAGGCCTACGAGGTGGGAGCGATCGAGCGTGCCGGGCGCTACGGCGGACTCTTCCATGTCCTGGGCGGCCGCCTTTCGCCGCTGGACGGCGTGGGCCCCGACGAGCTGGACATCGGTGGTCTGCTCAAGCGGGTGAGGGATCCGGCCGAGGTGCCGAAGGAGGTCATTCTGGCAACCAACGCGAGCGTCGAAGGCGAAGCCACGGCCGTCTACCTGGAGAGTCTGCTGCGACCCTTCCCGGTGCGTGTCACGAGACTGGCGCGGGGCATCCCGGTGGGGAGCGACCTCGAGTACGTCGACGGCACCACGATCGCCGAGGCACTGGCGGGACGGCGGGAAGTGCGAGAGGACGCGTGAACAGCCGCAATCGACGCATCGGTCTGTTCCTGCTGGGAGCCGGAGCCCTGGCGGCCCTGGCGAGCCTCTTCCTGCGGGATCAGGTGGCCCGTCACCGGCGGGAGCTGTTCAGCGCCAATCCGGTTCGCCGCCTTGCGGCATTGAGACACCTGAACGGGGAGCCGGCGAGCGTGGACGCGGTAACCGTGCTGCGCGACTTCAAGGCGTGGGAACGCCGGCGCCTGCTGCGCAACCGGGCAAGCACCGTTCTGGCACGCATGGAGGAGGAACTCCGGGATATGGCAGGACCCGCTTGAACCTCCCCAACGCGATCAGCATCGGTCGAATCGCCGCCTGCCCCGTGATCTTCCACCTGACCCTTGCGTCCGGGACCACGAGCCGGTATGCCGCATTCTTCCTGTTCCTCGCGGCGGCGTTCTCGGATCTCTGGGACGGCTACCTGGCGCGGAAGTACGGGTGGATCACGGACGTGGGCAAACTGCTGGATCCGGCCGCGGACAAGCTCCTGCTGGCCAGCACCTTCATTCCGATCTACATCGTGACCCGCAGACCCGACGAACTCGACGCGTTGCCGTGGTGGGGGACCATGCCCCTCTGGGTGATGGTGGTGGTCTTCGGGCGGGAGATCTTCGTCACGCTGTTCCGCGGCTATGCCGCCCGCCGCGGCGTCGTCATCCCGGCGGGCAAGTCGGGAAAGTACAAGGCGTTTGTCCAGAATCTCTTCGTAGGGGGACTTCTTCTCTGGTACCCGGTGCTGCTGTCGGCCACGGAGCGCGGGTGGTCGGGGGCGTTCTGGGGCATCTGGCGCCCCTTCCACACGGCATGGATCGGCGCGACACTGGCCCTGGCAGTGGCACTCACCGTCTTTTCCATGGCCGACTATCTCTGGCGATACCGCGCTCTGGTCACGGGCGGTGGATGATCCGGCCGGCCGCGGCAACATGGACGCCGGAGTCCGCGAACTGGCCGCCCGGCTCTCCGCCGCGGCCGCGGCCCCGGGACTGAGGCTCGCCACCGCCGAGAGCTGTACCGGCGGGCTGGTGGCCAAGACGATCACCGACCTGCCCGGCGCGTCCCGTTGCTATGCGGGCGGGGTTGTGGCATACGCGAACGACGTGAAGGTGCGCGAACTGGGTGTCGATGCCGACGTCCTGGAATCCTCGGGGGCGGTGTCGCGGCCCGTCGCGCTGCAGATGGCGAGAGGGGTCCTCCACCGCTTTTCGGCCGACGTGGCGCTCGCCGTCACCGGGATCGCGGGACCCGGGGGCGGCACCTCGGCGAAACCCGTGGGCACCGTCTGGGTGGCGGTCGCGCTGGCGGACCGGACCGCACTGGCAAGGAGGTTCGGTTTTGCGGGCGACCGGCGGGCCGTGCGGGAACGGAGTGTCGCCGAGGCCCTTCGCATGGCGCTCGAAGCGGTGGAAGGACGTACCTTCCGGCAGTAGCCTGGCAGCCCGCTCCCGCGGGTCGTCGCGGCGGGCCAACCGGACAGGCCGCCTTCCCGGCCGGCATCCGGAACCTTGAAGTTGTCCTCGAATCGCGGGACCCCCGCCGATCGTATCGCGATGTGGACCGGGAACACCAATTTCACCAGTTTGGAGCACCCGATGACCGGGTGACCACCAGGACACGAACCCGAGCGACCGAATGAACGCCTCCGAGCAGGACTCCACCCAGGCAGCGGAACGGACGGCGGAGCATGGCCCCGACGGAGTTTCCGGTGCCGCCCGGGACGTCGACGCCGAAACCCGCGGGGATCCCCTCCCCGGCGAGGCCGCCGACCGCGAAGACGTGAACCCAACCCGGAACCGGACGGGCGAGTCCGGGAACGGGTCGGCGGAGAGCCGGCCCGGTTCCGCCGGAGCCGACCTGGACGCCGAATCCGAAGAGAAAGCCGGCGGGAGTCAGGCGGAGCGGGACGAGACCGACGAGTTGAGAGCCGAACGCGACCGCGTCAGGGACCGACATCTGCGTCTGGCCGCCGACTTCGACAACTACAGAAAGCGGACGGAGGACAGGCTGCGCCGGCGCTGGGATCGTGCACAGGCCGACCTGGTCTCCCGTCTTCTGGAACCGCTCGACGACCTGCTCCGGGTGACGGCCCTCGAGCCCGGAAACGCATCGGTCGACGCAATCGTCGAAGGTGTCGACCTGGTGGAGCGCAAGTTCTTCCGTGTGCTCGAGGAGGCCGGTGTAGAGGTCGTCGACCCCGAGGGCGAAGCGTTCGACCCGAATACCATGGAGGCCATGATGCGGGTGCCCGCCGCTTCGGACGAGGAAGACGACATGGTCGAGAAGGTGTTTCAGCGCGGCTATACCTTTCGGGGCCGGCTGGTCCGTCCCGCCCGCGTCAGCGTCTTCAAGGCCTAGCAGCCCGTGGACAGAACCCCGACGGTGACATGACGAAGGCGGACAAGGACTACTACGCGATTCTGGGGGTCGGCGAGAAGGCCGATGGAGCCGCGATCAAGAAGGCCTACCGGCGGCTGGCCAAGAAGTACCACCCCGACGCCAACCCCGGGGACCCGCGGGCGGCCGAACGCTTCAAGGAGGTCGGAGAGGCCAACGGGGTCCTCTCCGATCCCCGGAAACGGAAGAAGTACGACCAGATGCGCAAGCTGGGCGCGTTCGGTTTCGGTGGTCCCAGGACAGGCCCCCGTCCCGAGGCGACCGGGTCTTCGGGGTTTTCCTTCGAGGACATCGGCGGGCTCGGGGGGTTCTCGGAGATCTTCTCGTCGATCTTCGACCGCGGCAGGAGGAACCAGCCTCCGAAGCCCTCGGGTCCCCGCAAGGGCGAACACGTGGAGTGCGTGGTGGAAGTTCCGTTCATAACGGCCGCAAGGGGCGGAAGGGTGCCGGTCACCGTGCCCATCAACGAGGAGTGCGCCACCTGCCTCGGCTCGGGTGGAGCTCCAGGAACGGGGTGGAACAAGTGTGGGGAGTGCAAGGGGTCCGGAAGCGTCTCGTTCGGCCAGGGGGGGTTCGCCGTCAACCGTCCCTGCCCGGCGTGCATGGGACGCGGGGAGAAGCCCGGGAAGCTCTGTGGAGCGTGCTCGGGTTCCGGCAAGGTGCACCAGAACCGCAAGATCCAGGTTACCGTCCCCGCCGGCGTTCAGGAAGACTCCAGGGTGCGCCTGACCGGCCAGGGCGAGCGCGGCCAGAAAGGGGGCGCGCCGGGCGACCTGATCATCACCTTCAGGGTCAAGCCTCACCGGTTCTTTCGGCGCGAGGGCAGCGACATCAACGTCACCGTGCCGATCAACCTGGCCCAGGCGACGCTCGGTTCCAGGATCCGCGTCGGCACGATCTGGGGAAAGAAGGTCGTACTCCGCATTCCCGCCGGCACCCAGCCGGGCACGCGCCTTCGGATCGCCGGACAGGGGATCACCCGCGACGGCAGGACCGGGGACCAGTACGTCGAGATCAGGGTCGAGATCCCCGAGTCCCTCAGCGAAGACCAGGAGACCCGTATTCGCGAGTTCGCGGCAGCTGCCGGAATGAAGTGGTGAGGGGCGCCCTCGCTTCCTTCAGTAGCGTGCTCCCACAACCCGGCGGATCCGGCCCCCGCCCAATACGCGGTCTCCGTCGAAGAAGACGCTCGACTGGCCCGGCGTCACCGCGCGCGCCGGCTCCCGAAAGGACAGCTCCACCGCATCCTCGCGGAGCGCTTCGACCGTACAGGCCAGCGCCGGCGCACGGTAGCGGATCTGAACGTGGAGGGTCCGACCCGGCTCCGGAGGCGTCGCCAGCCAGTTGAGACCCGCGACCACCACGCCCCCGACCGCCAGGAGGTGTCGCGGCCCCACCACGACCTCGCGCGTTTCCGGACGGATCTCGAGGACATGATAGCGCTCCGGGCGACCTCCGCCGATCCCCTTGCGCTGGCCCACGGTGAACCCCGAATAGCCGTTGTGGCGGCCCAGGACGCGCCCCCGGGGATCGACGATGGCACCGGGGGAAAGGGCGGGATGGGTGGGAAGCAGCTTCCTGGCCAGGAGGTCCCGGTAGTCCCCGGTGGGCACGAAACAGATCTCCTGCGACTCGGGCTTGTCGGCGGTCGCCAGGCCCTGTTTGCGCGCGCGTTCCCGCACCTCGGGCTTGGTGAGGTCGCCCACGGGAAAGTGCAGGAGGCCGAGCAGGCCGGCCGGCAGGCCCCACAGAAAGTAGGACTGGTCCTTGGAACGGTCGGCACCGCGCAGCAGCCGCGGCCTTCCGGCGGCACGGTCGAGCCGCACATAGTGTCCCGAGGCGACCCCGTCGCAACCCAGGGCCCGCCCGCGACGCAGCAAATCGCGGAACTTCGTGTTCGAATTGCAGCGGACGCAGGGGTTGGGCGTACGCCCCCGCCCGTACTCCGCCACGAAGTCGTCGATTACGTCCCGGGTGAACTCCTCCTCGACATCGAAGACGTAGTGGGGGATCCCGAGCCGGTCCGCAACCAGCCGGGCGTCCCGAATGCCCTCCAGACCGCAGCACGTCTTCCTGCTCTCGGCCGCCTCGCCGCTGTAGCAGAAGGTCTTCATGGTCGCCCCCACCACCTCGTGGCCGGCCTCCACGAGCATGGCCGCCGCGACGGACGAGTCGACCCCGCCCGACATCGCGGCCAGGATGCGCAACCGGCCCGCCCGAATGCTCACGGTGACACGAGGGCCCGGGTCCGCGCGACGGCCTCGACGACGGCGCGGACCACCGCGCCGACATCCCGGCTCCGGGTGAGCCGTCCGAAGCTTAGCCTGAGCGCCGCCGCCCCGTCGCCCGGGTAGAGCGCGGCCAGGGTCCGGCTCGGCATGCTCGATCCGCTGGCGCAGGCCGAACCCCCCGAAGCGGCGATACCCATGGCGTCCAGCGCGGCCAGAAGGGTGTCGGAATCGGCTCCGGGAATCGCCAGTGACAGTATGTGCGGCGCCCGCGGCCGATCACCCGCGTTGACCCGCACATTCCGGATTCGTCCCAGCAGCGCCGCTTCCACCCGCCCCCGCAGCGCCCGGAGTCTCACGGATTCGGCCGGCGCCTCCGCAACCGCCAGGCGCACGGCCTCGGCCAGACCGGCCGCACCGGCGACGTCCTCCGTGCCGGGGCGCAGTCCCCGCTCCTGGCCTCCGCCGTAGAGGAGCGGTCGCAATCCGCGAGGGTCGCGCGCGATCAGCGCGCCGGTCCCCTTCGGCCCGTAGATCTTGTGTCCGGTGAGGGTCAGGAGGTCGAACGGAGCGTTTCCCCAGTCGACCTCGAGCTTGCCGACCGCCTGCACCGCGTCGCTGTGCAGCGGGACCCCGTGGCGCCCGCACGCCGCCGCCACCTCCGCCATGGGCAGGACCAGGCCGGTCTCGTTGTTCACCCACATGCAGGAGACGAGCGAGGGCCGCCCGTGCACCGCCGTCTCGAGCGCGTCCAGGTCCAGGACACCCGCATCGAAGCCGATGACCGTATGCACGGCCCCCTCCACTACGGCCCGTTCCGCGGCTTCCAGGATCGCGGGGTGCTCAATGGCGGAGGTCACGACGTGGCCCGACTTCGTGTGCGCGAGATCATGCCGCACCCGTCCCAGGACGGCCAGGTTGTCCGACTCGGTGCCTCCCCGGGTGAAGAAGACGTGGGCCGCGGACACACCCAGCGCCTCCGCCAGAGTGGCCCTCGCCTCCTCGAGCCGCCGTCTTGCCCGGCGCCCCCACGCGTGCCCACTGGAGGGGTTGCCGAAGTCCTCCGCAAGCGCCCCGGCCATGACCCTGGCCACTTCGGGGCGCACGGGCGTGGTCGCGGCGTGATCCAGGTAGATCGCTTCAGTGGTCGGATACACCGGGGCCTGCTCCGGTCGCGGGGGACGTTCTCGCAATATGCAGGAATCCGTCCGAACCTGCCCGTTCGTGGGACCCGCGGGGAGAGGCGGACGCTTGATGCCCGCATCTTTCACTGTAAGTTGAGGGCGGTGCGCGCCCGGACATGTCGGCCCACGATCGGGCACGAGGCGCCGCTCCCCTCGCTCCCGGCACACACGGGGTCTCCAATGAATCTTCACGAATACCAGGCCAAGGAGCTCTTCCGCGCCGTCGGCATGGCGGTGAACCCCGGCGAAGTCGCTCGCGATCCCGCCGCCGTGCAAGCGCTGACGGAGCAGTACGGCGGCAGCGCGGTCGTCAAGGCACAGGTGCATTCGGGCGGCCGCGGCAAGGCCGGCGGTGTCAGGCTCGCACGCAGTCCCGAGGAGGCGGGCGGCCACGCACGTGCCATCCTGGGCATGACGATCGGCGGTCTGACCGTCCGCGAGGTCCTCGTGTCGCCCATCGAGGACATCGCGACGGAGGCCTACGTCGGCGTGCTGGTCGACCGGGAAAGCCAGTGCCCGGTCTTCATGGTCTCGGCCGAGGGAGGCGTCGATATCGAAGATGTCGCGGCCGCCAACCCGGAAGCCATTCACCGCCTGCGGATCGACCCCCGCTACGGGTTGCTGCCGCACCAGGCATACCGGCTGGCCACCCGGCTCTACGACGACCCCGATCTGGCCCGGCAGGGCGCGCGGGTGATCTCTCAGCTCTACGCCGCCTTCGTCGACAACGGGGCGTCCATGGCGGAGATCAACCCCCTCATCTCGACCACGGGGGGCCGGGTCAAGGCAATCGACGCCAAGGTCAGCATCGACGACAACGAGCTCTTCCGCCGCCCCGCCGCGGCCGCGCTGCGCGACCCGTTCTCCGAGTCCCCCGCCGACAGGCAGGCCCGGGAGGCGGGACTCAGCTTCGTCAAGCTGGACGGCAACGTGGGGTGCTGCGTCAACGGTGCGGGGCTGGCGATGGCGACCATGGATCTGGTCAAGTACTACGGCGGCGAGCCCGCCAACTTCCTCGACATCGGAGGATCCTCCAACCCGGACAAGGTCGTGGCGGCACTTGATATCATCACCGCGGACCCGGGCGTGAAGGTCATCCTCTTCAACATCTTCGGGGGAATCACGCGTTGCGACGATGTCGCCAACGGGATCGTGGAGGCGGTGGGCAGGATCAGCATCGAGGTCCCGCTCGTGATCCGCCTCACGGGAACCAATGAAGCGCCCGCCCGCGAGATCCTGGACGGCGCCGGACTGGCGGCTGTCACGTCCATGGACGAAGTGGTGGAGCGGGCCGTGCGGTTGGCGGGATGATTCGGGCCGGGACACCGACGCGGACATCGTCGCAACACGGGGAGATCCATGTCCATCTTCGTTGACGGGAACAGCCGCGTGGTGGTGCAGGGGATCACCGGCCGCGACGGCTCCTTCCACACACGCCAGATGATGGCGTACGGAACCAGGGTCGTGGCCGGGGTGACGCCGGGGAAGGGTGGACGCGACTTCAAGGGGCCGGACGGAAGAGTCGTGCCCGTCTTCGATACCGTCGCCGAGGCGGTGTCGGAGACCGCGGCCGACTGTTCCGTCGTGTATGTTCCGCCCGCCTTCGCAGCCGGGGCGATCATGGAGGCCGCCGACGCCGGGGTGGGCTTCATCGTGTGCGTCACCGAGGGCATTCCGGTCCTCGACATGACGCGGGCCCATGCGCTGGCCCGCGACCGGGGAAGCCGCGTGCTCGGCCCCAACTGTCCCGGGATCATCTGCCCGGACAAGACCACCCTCGGGATCATTCCCGGGAGGATCGTAGCCCGGGGACCGGTGGGACTCATCTCCCGCTCCGGAACACTCACTTACGAAGCGGTGCACCATCTGACCCGGGCCGGCCTGGGGCAGACGACCTGCGTGGGCATCGGCGGCGATCCACTGGTCGGGACGAACTTCGTGGATTGCCTCGCGGCCTTCGCCGAGGACCCGGAAACGGAGGCCGTTGTCCTGATCGGGGAGATCGGCGGCACGGCCGAACAGGAGGCCGCCCGGTGGGTCAGCGCGAACCTCGATATTCCGGTCGTCGGATTCATCGCGGGCCGGACGGCACCTCCGGGGACGCGCATGGGGCACGCCGGTGCTATTATCAGCGGGTCGTCCGGCACCGCCGCCGAAAAGACCCAGGCCTTAGAGGACAATGGAATCAAGGTCGCAAAGCGTCCCGTTGAAATCTCCGCCCTGGTCGGAGAATCCCTGGGCTGCTAGCGGTCCGGGGCGGGCGAGCAGCGCTGCCACCGCCCTCTCGTCGCGCCTCGCCGCTCCAGGTGCTCGCGCGGTTCCGTCCGCGCACCGAGGGTCCCATGAAACTTAGCCGGCTTCTCGTCCGGCCATCCGTCCTGACGGGAGCCGGCAACGACGTCTGGCACTTCCTGCGCAACGGAGCGGGCGGGCTGAAGGCAGGCCACCCGCTCTCGCTTGCAACCGCTCGGCTCCTGGGCCAGGAAGCAACACCACGCCGTGGTTCGGTGGCGCCCGGCGTGGACCTCCTCGACCTGGGCGCCGACGTTTCAGAGCCGGGAGTGATTCTCTGTCTGGCGGAGGAGGAGGCGGCAGGACCCAGGGGCCGCGCCACATGGGTCGTCTGGGGGTTGTCACGACCCTCGGTCAACCTTTCCGTGGGTCCGCTTCTCGGCCGCCTGTCTTCGGAAATCCTCACGGAGAACTCTGATGTAGAACTTGAGACGGCAATATATAAAATATTTTCTGACAATAAGATAACGACGAACGTCAAGGTGGAGCAGGTCATGACTCCCCTCGGCTACAGAATCTATCCCGAGACCCCGATCACCGAAATCCAGAATCTAATGCTCCGCCGGCGAGTGTCCGCGGTGCCCGTTGTCGGTGCAAGCCACGAGCTGTTGGGCGTCGTTACCATCGGAGGCGTCCTGCCGCACATTCTCCCGGGCCGCGACTCGGGAAGCGCGGCGGGAGGGGACATTCCGCTGGCCCGTCAGATCATGACCCGGTCGGTGCTTTGCGTATCGGAGGACGAGTCTCTGGTCGTGGCCAGCCGGTCGATGATCGCGCGGGGCGTGCCCATGCTCCCGGTCGTCAGAGACGGCGAACTGATAGGCTTCCTGGAACGACTGCCGGTCATGCGGGCCTTCGCCGAGGCCATCGTGACGGGATCATCCTGACGAGTCCCGCGCCGGAACGAATCCGCCGAAACGAGGAATCCCCAATGAACCAGACCCTGGCCATCATCAAGCCCGACGCCACCGCGAACGGCAAGGCCGGACAGATTGTCGCCCAGCTCGAGTCCGACGGGTTCAAGCTGACCGCGGCGCGCATGCTGACCATGACGCGGGCCCAGGCACGCTCCTTCTACGAGGTCCACCGCAATCGTCCCTTCTACGATTCCCTGGTCGCCTTCATGACGTCCGGCCCCTGCATCCCCTTGGTACTCGAGGCACCCGACGCCGTTCGCCGGCTCAGGCAGGTGATCGGGGCCACGGACCCGGCCGAAGCGGCCCCGGGCACGGTCCGGCGGCTGCACGCCGAGTCCAGGGAGCGCAACGCGATCCACGGATCCGACTCGGCCCCGAACGCCCGGCGCGAGATCGGATTCTTCTTTGCGGAATGGGAGCGTCTGGGATAGGCTGCCCGTCCTCCCGTAGCCGCTGCCGGCGAAGGTCGACATTCCGCATTGACACACCCCCTTTCCAGCCACATTGTGAGGATCTATGTTGCAAGTTGACCTGCTTCGCCTGCGGCGGAGTCGCACGCTCAAGTTGAGCGCGTCGATCGCGGCCGACCACGAGATCTGGGCCGGTTTGGAGCTGAAGTTCGCGAAACCGGTGAAGATCGACGGTTCGGTCACGGCGACGGCGGCGGGAGGGGTCGTCGTGCAGGGCTCCTGGAAGGCCCCGATGTGTTACGATTGCGGTCGCTGCCTGAAAGAGCTCCACCTGGAGGTCGAGAGGCCGCTGACGCTGGTTTATGTTCCTGTCGATGGATGGCAGGTCTCGGATCCGGAGGTTCGCACTCTGGGGGTCCGGGAGACCACGCTGGACTTGGCGGAGGCGATCCGCGAGGAAATCGTGTTGGAGGTGCCGCGGTACCTGGTGCCGCACGAAAAGGAAGATGGCCGCTGCACGGAGTGCGGCGACCGGGTAGAACGCTTCAGCAGGGTGGAAAACGAGCCCGGCCCCGAAATCGACCCGCGGTGGTCGGCTCTCGAAGCTCTGCGAACCGACTAGGAAAAGAAGACTCATGGCCGTTCCCAAGAAACGCGTCTCCAAGCAACGGAAGCGGAAGCGGCGCACGCACTACAAGGCTTCGCAAGCCACCCTCGGAACCTGCTCCAGAACGGGCGAGCCGAAACTCCGGCACCGGGTCTGCCCCACCTCGGGAGTCTACCGGGGCAAGGTCATCTTCGAGGTGGCGGAAGAGTAGCCGTCCGGTTCCCTTTTCGGCTCATTCGCATCTCATGAGGATCGCACTGGACGCGATGGGGACGGATGACGCCCCGTCCAGCGAAGTCGCCGGTGCCGTGGCCGCGGTCGAGGCGGACCCCGGTTTGCACGTCATCCTGGTGGGGGACGAAACGGCGCTGGTCCGTCCGCTCAGCCGCTTCCGGGGACAGGACAGGATTTCGGTGATCCATGCTCCGGATCGCATCGCCTCCTCCGACGCGCCGGCCTCGGTGGTACGCCGCAGACCGCGCTCCTCCATCAGCGTGGGGCTGGGCCTGCAGGCGACCGGAGAAGCCGACGCCTTCGTGTCGGCAGGCTCGACCGGAGCCGTCATGGCGGCGTCGGTGCTGCTGCTGCGCCCCCTCAAGGGAGTCGATCGTCCCGCCCTCGCCACGTTCTTTCCGACCAACAGCGGGCTCACCCTGGTCGCCGACGTCGGAGCCAACATCGAGTGCAAACCGCATCAGCTCGTCCAGTTCGCGAGCCTCGGCTCCATATACATGCAGGACCTCCAGGGAATCGAGACTCCAAGGGTCGGGTTGCTGAATGTCGGAACCGAGGCGGAAAAGGGGACCGAGGTCCTCCAGGTGGCCTACAGACTCCTCGCCGCGAGCGATCTCAACTTCGTCGGCAACATCGAGGGTCGCGACATTCTCCTGCACGGATGCGACGTGCTGGTGTGTGACGGCTTCAACGGGAACATCCTGCTGAAGTTCTACGAATCGGTGGCGGCGTTCATGGTCCGGAAGCTCGCTCCGGGTCTCAGGGTGGCCGGCCTGCGCGACAAGGTGGACGACCTGTTGCGGGATCTCGACTATGCCGAGCACGGCGGCGCCCCGCTGCTGGGTGTCAACGGCGTGAGCGTCATCTGTCACGGCCGGTCCTCTCCCCGGGCGATCAGCGCCGGAATCGGCGTGGCCGTGCGGGCGGTGAGGAGCGGGCTGGTGGGGCACATGGCCCAGGATCTCTCCCGTCTCGAAACGAGTGGCGCATGAAGAGGCGAGACGCCGTCGCCAGGATTTCGGCCACCGCCCGGTTCCTGCCGGATCATGTCCTGACCAACGCCGATCTGGAGAAGATGGTGGACACCAGTGACGCCTGGATCCGGGAGCGCACGGGCATCGTCGAGCGCCGGATCGCGCCGGACGGAATGACGACCACCGACATGGGCGCGGGCGCGGCGTCGCGGGCTCTGGCGAAGGCCGGGCTGGAGCCGGCGGATGTGGACCTGCTGATCGTCACGACGGCGACGCCCGACCGATGGCTGCCCTCGACGGCGTGCGAGATCCAGGCGCGCATCGGTGCCTCCCGGAACTGTCCGGCCTTTGATCTGCACGCCGCGTGCACGGGCTTTCTGTATGCGGTTTCGATGGCCGAGGGGTACGTGGCGGCGGGCCGGGGAGAGGTGGTCCTCGTGGTATCGGCCGAGAAGATGTCCTCGATCATCGACTGGCAGGACCGCGCGACCTGCATCCTCTTCGGTGACGGTGCGGGAGCCGCCGTGGTACAACCCTCCGAAAACGGCGAGGGCATCCTATCGAGCTTTCACCGGTCCGATGGTGACATGGCCGACCTCCTGGAACGGCCGGCGGGAGGAGCCTCCCGGCCCCTGGATCCGGAATCGCTGCGCAACCGGGACCACATGATACGGATGTCCGGCCGGGAAGTGTTCAAGTCGGCCGTCCGTTCGATGGCCGGCGCCGGGACGGCGGTCCTTCGGGAGGCGGGAGTCGACTCCTCCGACGTGGACCTGATGGTGCCCCACCAGGCCAACATGAGGATCATCGAGTCGACGGCGAGGTACTCCGGAATCCCGATGGAGAAGGTCTTCGTCAATCTCCAGCGCTACGGCAACATATCGTCGGCCACCATCCCCGTGGGCCTTGACGAAGCCGCCGAGGAGGGACTGATCGAGCCCGGCTCGTTGATTCTGATGGCCGCATTCGGGGCCGGACTTACCTGGGGCGCCATGGCGATGCGGTGGTAGCCGGCGCGGGAGAACGGTCCAGGGGATGAAGACGGGACTGCTCTTTCCTGGACAGGGATCCCAGCAAGTCGGAATGGGGCGGACGCTGGCCGAGCGTTTTCCGGTGGCCCGCGAGACCTTCGCCGAGGCCGACGACGTTGTGGGCTTTGCACTCTCCCGGCTCGCATGGGAGGGCCCCGAGGAACTCCTTACCGCCACCGAGAATGCCCAGGTGGCCCTGTACGTCCATTCCCTGGCAACCTACCGCGTAGTGCAGGCCCGCCTGGGGACGATCGTCGCCGCCGCGGGCCATTCACTGGGCGAGCTGTCGGCCCACGCCGCCGCACGCACCTTTTCCTTCGCCGACGGTCTGAGGGCGGTACGACGCCGGGGAGAACTCATGGCACGGGCGGGCAGGACGGTTCCGGGTACGATGGCCGCCGTGTTGGGCCTGGGAGGGGCACAGATCTCCGAGCTCTGCCGGGAAGCCGAGGACTCGGACTTCACGCTGGTTGCCGCCAACCTGAACGCGGACGGCCAGGTGGTCTTCAGCGGCGACGTGTGGGGGATAAACTGGATCGCCCGGGCCGCCAAGAAAAAGGGTGCCAGGCGGGTAATGCCGCTCAAGGTCTCGGCCGCATTCCATTCTCCCCTCATGCGGCCCGCGGCCGCGGAATTCGGGATCGCCCTGGAGGAAGTCCGATTCAGACGGCCGGAGTTTCCGGTAGTGTCCAACGTCACCGCTCGGGCCGTGGATGACCCCGGCGAGATCCGACGGCTTCTGGTGCGGCAGCTGACTTCTCCGGTCCGCTGGATCGACTGCATCGCCACACTGCGGCGCATGGGCGTGACGGGCTTCGTCGAACTGGGTCCGGGCAAGGTGCTGACAGGGTTGAACCGGCGCAACGCGTGGGGTATTCCTACCCGGGCGCTCGGGACGCCCGAATCCATCGATTCCATGGAGGACTGGACATGAAGGCGACAGCCGAACTGGCCGAAGGGGTTGCGATCGTAACCGGCGGATCACGGGGCATCGGACTGGGAATCGCCGCCGAGCTCGCCCGGGGGGGGGCGCGCGTCGCGGTGGTGGCCCGGAACGCGGACAGGGCGGTGGAGGCGGCCGCCGGACTCGATGGCGACGGGCACGCCGCCTACTCCTGCGACATCGCGGACTCGCGTGCCTGCAGGAAGACGGTGGCCGCCGTGGAGTCCCGACAGGGCCCGGTAACGGTTCTGGTGAACAACGCCGGGATTGCGCGCGACAACATCGTGCTTCGCCTACGGGACGAAGACTGGACTCGCGTCATCGATACGAATCTCGGCGGGACCTTCAACATGATCCGGGCCGTGACCCGCGGAATGATGAAACGCCGCGCCGGATCCATCGTCAACGTCACTTCGGTCATCGGCCTGATGGGGAACGCGGGGCAGGCCAACTACGCCGCCTCGAAGGCGGGACTGCACGGGCTGACCAAGTCGGTGGCCCGGGAACTCGCATCGCGCAACATCCGCTGCAATGCGGTGGCCCCCGGCTTCATCCGGACCGACATGACCGCCGGATTGCCGGAAGCGCGCGTGAACGAGCTGACAGGACGGATACCCGCCGGACGTCTGGGGGAGCCCGCCGATGTGGCAGGGGTGGTCCGGTTTCTGGCGGGACCTGAGGCGGGTTACATTACGGGCCAGATTATCGCGGTTGATGGCGGCATGGCGATGTAGGGGAACCGGTTTCGCAACCACCGTGACGGTTTCGATCGCCCACAACAGCAAACGTACGGAGAAAGCAAAGCATGTCCGACACAGCGGAAGCCAGGGTCAAGGAGATCATCGTCGAAGAACTCGGCGTCGAGGCCGACAAGGTGACCTCGGAGGCATCTTTCGTGGATGACCTTGGTGCCGACTCCCTTGACACCGTCGAACTGGTCATGGCGCTGGAAGAGGAATTCGGGATCGACATCCCCGACGAGGACGCCGAGAAGATGCGTACCGTGGGCGACGCCGTCGCCTATATCGAAGAGCACACCGAATAGAGGCACGACCGGGACGGACCGGCAGGGGGAGTAGCGCGGGCCGCCGTCCGGCCGTGGGCACTCCACGGCGGTAGCGGCTACCCGGTCCCATCACCAATCGTCAACGGGCAAGGGCCATGACCATCGGCGGACACCGGCGAAGAGTCGCGATCACCGGAATCGGAATGGCGACTCCCGTCGGCCTTGATGTCCCATCCAGTTGGGAGGCGCTCTTGGCGGGCACTCCAGGGGGTGGGCCCATCACGCAATTCGATGCCGGCGGGTTTGCCACCAGGATCGCCTGTGAGATCAAGGACTTCGATCCGCTGGCCCACCTGACCCGCAAGGAGGCACGGCGTTACGACAGGTTCCTCCAGCTCGCCGTCGCGGCGGCGGACGAGGCCATGCAGGGCGCGGGACTATCCGGCCCTCCCACGGGTTGCCCGCCAACGGCCTTCGGTGCGCTGATCGGGAGCGGCGTCGGGGGAATCGCCACCCTGGAGGCCAACTGCAAGGTCCTCGATGAGCGGGGACCGGCCCGGGTCAGCCCGTTCTTCATCCCCATGTTCATACCCGACATCGCCGCTGGCGTCGTTTCGATCCGGTACGGTCTGCGGGGACCCAACTACGCCACGGTTTCGGCGTGCGCGTCGGGTGCCCATGCGATCGGGGAGGCCGCCCGCCACATAGGGCGGGGTGAGGCCGATCTCATGTTGGCGGGCGGTGCCGAGGCCGCTGTGACCCCGATCACCATCGCGGGGTTCTCGGCCATGAAGGCCATGTCCAGACGCAACGACGACCCCGCGGGGGCCAGCCGTCCCTTCGACGCCGGCCGCGACGGCTTCGTCATCGGCGAGGGCGCGGGCATTCTGGTGCTTGAGGAGATGGAGCACGCGCGGGCCCGCGGAGCGGATATCTTGGGAGAGCTGGCCGGCTACGGAGCCACGGGCGACGCCCACCACATCACCGCCCCGCCTCCGGAGGCGAAAGGCGCCCAGGAGGCCATGCGGGCGGCGCTCGCCGATGCCGGGATCGGCCCGGAAGACATCGACTACGTCAACGCCCACGGTACCTCCACGCCGGCGAACGACCCCGCGGAAACCGCCGCGATCAAGGCGGTCCTGGGCCCCCGCGCCTACGATGTGGTGGTCGGCTCCACCAAGTCCATGACCGGCCACCTCCTCGGCGCAGCCGGGGCGATCGAGATGGTCATGTGCGTCATGGCCTGCCGCACCGGCCGGATTCCCCCGACCATCAACTTCGCCGAAAAGGACGAAGCCTGCGACCTGGAGTACGGCCACGCCGGCATGATCGAGCGCCCCGTGTCCGCGGCCCTGAACAACTCCTTCGGCTTCGGCGGACACAACGCCTGCCTGGTGGTGCGGAGATACGAGGATTAGCGGTCCGAATTCGTCCGGCGGTCCCTGGACGAGCCCCGGGATCCGCGTCGGGAGCGGCTACGACTCCCACCGCTTCGATGCCGCCCGTCCTCTGATACTGGGAGGCGTGCACTTCCCGGACCATCCCGGCCTGAGCGGTTTCTCCGACGGGGACGCGGTGACCCACGCCGTGATCGACGCCCTGCTCGGGGCCGCCTGCCTGGGCGACATCGGCACGCACTTCCCACCGGGTGTGGAACGATGGCGCGGAGCCGACTCCATGGACCTTCTCTCTCAGGTCGTGGAGAAGCTTCGCGACGATTCCTGGCATGTGGGCAACCTGGACGTCACGGTGATCTGCGAGACCCCGAGGATCGGGACGCGAGCAGCCGATATGCGGCGTCTTGTGGCCGAACGCACCGGACTGGTCCCCGGTGCCGTCTCCGTCAAGGGGAAGTCAAATGAACGGATGGGGTGGATCGGGCGCGGGGAAGGGATCGCGGTACACGCGGTAGCCCTGCTGTTCCGCGATACCCGGGGAGTGGAGCCCCACGCCGGCACCGGTCGGGCGGAGGGCCCGCCACAGCCCGGATAGCGGCCGGATGGAAGGGGTTCTGACCTTCCTGAGTGGCCTGCCGCCACCCCTGATCCACGTCGTGCTGGGGCTGGGAGCCGCCATCGAGAACATTCTCCCGGTCGTCCCCGCCGATACCTTCGTCGTAGTCGGCGGCTTCGTAGCGGGGCTGGGCGCAGTGCGCGCGGTTCCCGTCTTTCTGTTCGTGTGGGGGTTCAATGTGGCCGGGGCCATGGCCGTCTACGCCGTTGGCAGGAGATACGGACCACGCTTCTTCAGCGAGGGACCGGGCCGGCACCTGCTGGCCCCGGAGCAGATGGACCGGCTGGAGACCTTCTACGCGCGCTGGGGCGTGGTCGCGATCTTCGTCGGGCGCTTCCTCCCGGGCTTTCGTGCGCTGGTCCCGGTCTTCGCGGGTGTGACGGGGCTCGGAACAGTGCGCGTGCTGCCGCCGCTGGCGGTCGCGTCGGCCGTCTGGTACGGGACTCTCGTTCGCGTCGGATACCTGGCGGGCGACAATCTGGAGGCCGTGGTGGAAGCGATCGAGCGTGCGAACCGCGGCCTGCTGGTCGCATCGGCGGTGCTTGCAGCGCTGATTCTCGGTTTCTGGTGGCGGGCCCGGCGCAGGGGAGCGGAGCCCGGAGGACACGGGCAGGATGCCGGGTGAGAACAGGGGCGAAGCGCTCGTCCGGCGCTTCCATGTGGAGACCTTCATGGACTTCCTCGCCTTGGAGAGGGGTCTGAGGCCGCGGACACTGGGAGCGTATCGGAGCGACATCGGGCGTTTCGTGGACTATCTCGACCAGCGCGGCATCCGGGACCTGGGCGAAACCGGCGCGGAAGTGCTTCACGACTACACAGTCCACCTGCGCAACGAGGGCCTGGCGACCGCGACGATCCGCCGGGCGCACTCCGCCCTGCGTGCGTACTTCGGGTTTCTGGTGACGGAAGGGATTGTGGAAGAGGACCCCACCGGCCGCATGGACCGCCCCGCCGCGGACCGGCGGCTCCCGGAATTCCTCAGCCAGGCGGAGGCATCCCTCCTCGTCGAGGCCGTGGACCCCGATTCATCCGCCTACTGGAGGGACCGCGCGGTGCTGGAACTCCTGTACGCGACCGGGATGCGGGTCAGCGAACTCACCGGATTGTCTCTCGGCGACCTGGATGCCGAGGACGGCAGCTGCCTGGTATTCGGCAAGGGGGGCAGGGAGCGGCTCGTGCCGGTCGGCACGCCGGCGCTGGAGGTCGTGGGCCGGTACCTGGCAACGGTTCGACCCCGTCTCGACCGGGGAAGGGGGGAGGGAGCCATCTTCCTGAACCAGCGCGGGACCCGCCTGAGCCGCATGTCCGTGTGGACGATCGTGTCGCGGGCCGCCGGACGTGCCGGAATCGATCGCCGCATTTCTCCCCACACGCTGCGCCACTCGTGCGCCACCCACCTTCTCGAGGGAGGCGCCGACCTCGCCGCCGTACAGGAGTTGCTTGGACACGCCGACATCTCCACGACACAGGTCTATACGCACCTGGACCGGGAGTATCTGCGGGCGACCCACCGCCGGTTTCATCCGCGCAGCGGCGTGTAGGAGGCAGGACGGCCGGGATCCGGGGGAGAGCCGGACAAGGAGACGCCGGCGGAGGACACCTGGCATCCGCCGGTCGCGTCAGCGCCCCGACGACCGTCCCGTCACGACCCCCACGAGGGTGAACAGCTCCCGGGGCGTTCGCGCGGAACGCGCCAGCCGCAGCGCCTCGGCCAGGGCGGTGTCCCGTTCGGCCTGGACCAACAGAGCGAGGCCCCGCGCGCCGGCGCGGTCCAGATAGCGCACCTGGGCCCTCCAGTCCAGGTAGGCCCTCGCCACCGAGTCGTTGACGATGGCCGGGTCCATTCCCTCTTCCACCAGACCACGCGCGAGATCGTCGAAGGCGGAATCCGGAAGGCGTGCGGCCCGGCCCCCGTCAAGCGCTTGCTTCGCGAGTTCGAATGCATGCTCCTCGATCCGGACACTGATCGGGACCTGCACCCGGTTGGCATGGTTGAGCAGCGCCAGCTCCTCGTCCTTCGGCCCGTCCGCCTCCACGACCAGGTCCGGGAAGACTCCGCCCCCGGTCCTCAGATGCCGTCCGGCCACGGTCTTCACGGAATCGGGCGCCGCCCCGTCCTCGGGCTTCGGGGTGCCGTCGCCGTGCCGGGGCCGGTGCAGCGACCTCCCCAGCGGGGTGAGCCACGAGCCCGTCGTTATCCTGATCTGGCGACCGGCGGCAAGGGGATACACCGTCTGCACGACTCCCTTCCCGAACGTGCGCTGTCCGACGACCACGGCCCTGTCGTGGTCCTGCAGGGCACCGGAGATGATCTCAGCGGCCGAAGCGGTGAATTCGTCAACGAGGACGATGATCGGGATGTCGGCGGCCCGGGCCGGCGAACTGGCCGTCCACGCCTGCGTCGTCTCCTCGCCCTGCATGTTTCTGCCCTCCGCGCTCGCCAGCACCTGCCCGGGCGACATGAAGAGGTCCACGATTTGCAACGCCTCTTCCATATATCCGCCGGGGTTGCGCCGCAGGTCCATCACGAGCGCCCGGGCCTCGCTGTAACCGGCCAGCGCTTCTTCCAGCTCGAGCGCGATCCCGCGGGCGATCCGGTCGATGGAGAAGTGGGCCACTCCCTCGCCGACCCAGGTTGCCGCCAGGGCCGACACGTGCACGCTGTCGCGAACGATGTCCATCGGTATCGGGTCCACGAAACCGTCGCGCGCCACGCGGAGCCGGACCACCGATCCGGGGCGGCCGCGGATCGAGTCCCGCGCCTGGTCGATCGACCAGTCGGTGGCGTCGTGGCCCTCCACCCACACGATCCGGTCGCCCACCAGCATTCCGGCCCCCTCGGCGGGTGCTCCCCGGAACACGGCGGTCACGGTCACCCGGGCATTCAGCCGCCCGATCTGCACGCCGATGCCGGCGTAGTTCCCGGTCGTCTGTTCCCGGAATTGGTCGAATTCGGTCGGGGTGAAGACGGTCGCGTAGGGATCGTCGAGCCGATCGATCAGACCGTCGATGGCCCGCTCCCAGAGCACGGAATCGGCCAGCCCGGAGACGTGGAAACGCGAGATGGTCTCGAGCGCCTCCAGAAAGACCCGGGCTTCGGCGGTGCGGAGAAGGGCGGCCCGGCCGCCGGCACCCGGCGGGTTCTGTCCGGCGATAGGGGCCGACAGCAGGAGAAGCCCGGCTGCGATGATGGTGCTACGGAAGGATTTCGGCATTGGACCCTTGTCGTGTCGGGTGGATGGACCCTCCTGGGAACCGGTGAAGAGAATCCCCACGGCGCGGATTTCTCCTCCTACTCCTAGATTAGGGGATAACGCAGGCCACGGGTACCATCCGGGCCGATCTTACACTCGCGATGGTCGAGGACTCACATGGACGACGGGCGTTCACTCCGGGCCGTACTCTGCCAGGTCAAGCCCCGCAAGGGTGACCTGAACGCGAACATGGCGGCAGTACGCGACGCGCTGGTGCCCGATGTCGATCTGGCGGTCTTTCCGGAGACCGTGCTTTCCGGCTACTTCGTGGAGGGCGCCGCCCTGGAGGTTGCTCTTTCGACCGAGGCGCTGATCGAGGCCCTGGGATCTCCCCCCGAGGGTTGCGGCTGCGACGTGGTCATCGGCTTCTACGAGAGGGGCCGCTCCAGCGTGCACAACAGCCTCGCCTATCTCACGCCCGGCGGGGACCGCTACGAGGTCGTGCACGTCCATCGCAAGGTCTTCCTGCCCACCTACGGTATCTTCGAAGAGGGCCGCTACGTCGAACCGGGACGTGGTGTGCGCGCCTTCGACACCAGGTTCGGCAGAGTGGGAATGCTGATCTGCGAAGACCTCTGGCATTCCATGCCGGCGACGATCCTGGCTCTCGACGGCGCGGATCTCCTGCTCTGCGGCTGCGCGTCGCCGGCCCGCGGGTACGATGCGTCGCTCACGCGCCCGGCCAACCTGGCCGAGTGGGACCGCATCGCCGCGCGCACCGCCAAGGAGCACGGTGTCTTCGTACTGCTCGCGCACCTGGCGGGCTCCGAAGGGGGGAAGATCTTTGCGGGTGGCTCGACCGCCTGGGGCCCCGACGGGACGCTTCTCGCCCGCGGCCCGCTATTCGGAGACGGCAACACGACCGCCAGCCTCCAAATGCGCGACATCACCAGGGTCCGGACCGAGTCCCCCTTCCTGTCCGACCTCAGGACGGCGCTGCCGCACCTAGAACATTCGCTCGAGGAATCGCGGTCCCGGAGGAGGTCCGGGAAACAGCGCGGACTCCGGCGGGCGCGGGCCACCGAAGCGCCGGAACCCACGCCCCGACCCACCGACGGTCCCGGAGATCGCCCGAACGACGAGGACCGTGCCCTGCTCGCCATCCAGCCCTCCCTGGTGGAGGCGGCTCTTGTGGAGTTCATTCGGGAAGAGGTCGTACGACGCCGCGACTTCGCCCGGGTCGTCGTGGGCTTGTCCGGGGGAGTGGATTCGGCGGTCTCGCTGTTTCTGGCCTCCCGCGCCCTGGGCCCCGAGAACGTATTCGCCTTCCTGCTTCCCTATGCGACTTCGAGCCCCGAGAGCGCGGATCACGCGTCACTGGTGATCGACGCCGTGGGTGCGCACCGGCGGACGCTCGCGATCACCGATGCCGTGGACGCCTACATCGATGCCCACGAGCCCATGGTGACCGACCTGCGCCGCGGGAATCTCGCGGCCCGCGTGCGCGCGGTCGTCCTCTTCGACCAGTCCGCCAAGTTGGACGCCCTGCCGCTGGGCACCGGAAACAAGAGCGAACGGCTGCTCGGCTACTTCACCTGGCACGGCGACGACTCCCCGCCCATCAACCCTCTCGGCGACCTGTTCAAGACCCAGGTCTGGGCCCTGGCGCGCCACCTGGGCGTGCCCCGGAAAATCGTCGACAAACCCGCCACCGCCGACCTGGTGCGGGGCGTCTCCGACGAGGACGAACTCGGCATCTCATATCACAGCGCCGACCCGATACTTCACTGGCTGCTGAAGGGGTACGACGTAGAGTCACTGGTGCGTCTGGGCTTCCGCCGCGACGAGGTGGAAGTCGTGTGGAAACGCCTCTCGTCAACGCACTGGAAACGGGAACTCCCCACCGTGGCGCTGCTGTCGGAGAGCGCGATCGGGGAAGGGTATCTGCGGCCGGTGGACTACTGACCAGACAGTGCGCGGGGCCGCCCTAGCGGCTTGTACTCCCAGCGAGAAACGTCAGCTCCCCGTCCATGATCCGCGCCAGTTCCTCCTCCCTGCGCCAGTGGACTTCCAGTTCCGCGACCTCCATCGACAGCAGCCGCCGCTCGTGCTCGTCGTGGACCGCGATCTCGAGCGCGACCCGGCCGACCCGGCCGACCTTGTGCAGCGGCGTCGCCCTGTTGAGAATCCTCGACGGGAGCCGGCCGGCGCCCCCCGCGGCCTCGATGAGCCTCGCCGCCTTGTCCACCCGTCCCTCGGAAGCACCCGCGAAATGATGGTAGGCGAGGACCCTGCGCAGGGTGTGACCGGCCTCCTGCCCGGCCAGTGGAAACCCGCTGTCGGAAGTTTCGCAGTAGCGGCAGAAGACCCGGATCCCCACCGACTCCCCCTCGCTTCGCAGGACCAGATCCTCCCCGTCCCCGTACCGGACCCGGTGGATCGCCCGACCGCAACGTTCGCACGCGCCGCGCCCCCGCCAGGCGGTGCGACCGAAGCGGAGCAGGCGCGCCCCGCCGGTCACCAACCCGGGGGCCTTGTCCCACACAAGCCAGGCGGCGACGAAGCTCATCCCGCCCGTGGCCCAGGACCCGGCGATCGTGGCGGCCGCCGCAATCGTCCCCGCCGTCGACAGCTTCCTGTACCGCTCCCTGCGACTCCTCAGCTCCCGTCCGTACCGCCACCACGCCTCCTCACGCAACTCGGCCCCTCCCACCCGTACGATCTCCAGCGGACCGGCCCGCAGCAGTGCCACATTGTCGGTACGGGAGAGCAGGCGCCCCCGGTCGGTGACGAGTCTCTCGAGTTCCTCGAGGGCTTCCCAGCGCGATTCCATGGGGATCAGCGACCACCTGGAGCATCCGCGGCAGATCAGCCAGAGCCGGCCCCGGGCGGGATCGCAGGCCACCCGGCGGCCGCGGTCCAGGTGCTCGAGAGCGTCGTTGGGCTCGAATTCGCGGCTGCAAACGAGGCACTTCCGGTACATGCTCATGGGGAGTACGTGCTCATCATGATCCGCATATTATACTCCGGCATCGTTCCTTCGTCCCGGAGTGGCCGTGCTGGCCGTCATCGACAACTACGATTCCTTCACCTGGAACCTTGTCCAGCTCCTGGGCGAACTGGGGGCCGAACCCCGGGTCTTCCGCAACGACGCGGTCACCCCCGCCGAGCTGCGCAGGCGGGGAACGACACGCCTGGTGGTGTCTCCGGGACCGTGTACTCCGGCCCAGGCAGGCGTCAGCGTGGCGGCCATCCGCGAACTGGGTCCCACCACCCCGACCCTGGGCGTATGTCTGGGCCACCAGGCCATCGGCGAGGCCTACGGCGGGCGCACGATCCGGGCCGCCAGGACGGTCCACGGCAAGATCTCGCCCATCGAGCACAACGGAGACCCGCTGTTCGCCGGTCTCCCGTCGCCGATGCACGTGATCCGCTATCACTCGCTGGTCACGGCACCGCGGTTGCCGGACGGGCTTGCTCCCATCGCCTGGAGCGCCGATGAGGCCGACAAGGGCGAGATCCAGGCCCTCCGACACCGCGAACACCCCGTGTGGGGGGTACAGTTCCATCCCGAGTCGTGGTTCACCGAAGGGGGTCGCCGGCTGCTCGAGAACTTCCTGGAACTCGGCGGCGGTGCCGTTGCCAGCATTCCCGGGTCCGGGTAGCTTAAGGTCCGTGTTTCGCATGTTCGATCCGGGCCCGCGCACCCTCTCCCGGGTGCATTCGTGAGCCGCGTACTGGGAGTGATCCCCGCGCGGATAGGGTCCTCCCGCCTCCCCCGCAAACCCCTCCAGCCCCTTCTCGGCAAGCCCCTCGTGCTCTGGGTGTGGGAGCGGGCGCGCCGGATGCGCTTTCTCGACCGTCTGGTGGTGGCGACCGACTCGGAAGAGGTGGCGGAGGTATGTCGCGGCGCGGGCGCGGAGACCCTTCTCACCTCGGCCTCCCACCCGACGGGGAGCGACCGCACATGGGAGGTGGCCCGGCATCTCGGCCGCGGTTATGACGTGATCGTCAACATCCAGGGAGACGAACCGCTCGTCGGGGCCGACGCCGTGAAGGCTGCGATTTCCATGGTCGAGCGGGGATTCGACGCGGGAACCTGCGCGGCGCCGGTCCGCGACGAAGAGGAGTTCCGCGATCCGGCCGTGGTAAAGGTCGTAAGGACCAGCGAGGGAAGGGCGTTATACTTCTCAAGGGCCGCGATTCCCTACGGTTACGGTGGAACGGGAGAGCAGCCTCGCCGGCATCCGGACCAACAGTTGAGACACGTGGGGGTCTACGCCTACCGACCGGAGGCCCTGGGGCGCTGGGTCGGACTCAGCCGCTCGCCTCTCGAACTGCAGGAGGGCCTCGAACAGTTGCGTGCGCTGGAAGACGGCATGCGGATCGGCGTGGCGCTGGTCGCGGAGGCGGCCGAGGGCGTCGACACGCCACACGACCTGGAGCGGATGGAGAGCCGCTTGCGGAGCGGAGGAGCGACGGAAGCATGACCCGGAGCGGAGCGGACCGTACCAGGTACATCTTCGTTACGGGCGGCGTGGTTTCTTCGCTGGGAAAGGGGATCGCCGCCGCCTCCCTGGGCGTGCTTCTCAAGGAGCGTGGCCTGCGGGTGACGCTGCAGAAGCTGGACCCCTACATCAACGTCGATCCGGGAACGCTCTCGCCGCTGCAGCACGGCGAGGTCTTCGTAACCGAAGACGGCGCGGAGACCGATCTCGACCTCGGCCACTACGAGCGCTTCATCGACGCGAGCCTCTCGCAGGACAACAACACCACCACCGGACGGATCTACCGCAACGTCATCGACAGTGAGCGCCGCGGCGACTACCTGGGACGCACCGTTCAGGTCATTCCCCACATCACCGACGAGATCAAGCGCTCGGTGCGCGTACTCGCACCGGGCCATGACGTGGTCATCAGCGAGGTGGGGGGAACCGTGGGAGACATCGAGAGCCTGCCCTTCCTGGAGGGGATCCGGCAGTTCCGGCAGGAGGTGGGCAGCCGGGCGCTGCATGTGCACCTGACCCTGGTTCCATACATCCGGGCCGCCGGCGAACTCAAGACCAAGCCCACCCAGCACTCCGTGCGCGAACTCATGCAGACCGGGATCCAGCCGGCCGTCCTCATCTGCCGCACGGAACACCCGCTGGACGACCAGATCAGGGCGAAGATAGCGAGCTTCACCAACGTGGACCCCGCCGGCGTGATCGAAGCGCTCGACGTGGATACCATCTACGAGGTTCCGCTCGAGTTCCGGCGCCAGCGCCTCGACGACTTCCTGCTGGAGAGGTTCGGAGTGACCGCGCCCGCACCCGATCTGCGGGACTGGACGCGAATCGTGGAACGCATCAAGGCCCCCGCGCGGGGCGTGGTCCGCATCGCCGTGGTGGGCAAGTACACCGAACTCGTGGATGCATACAAGTCGGTGGAACAGGCGTTGATCCACGGCGGTATCGCGAACGACGTCGAAGTCGCCATCGACTGGATCGCCAGCGAAGAGATCGAGCGGGGACTGGACCCGTCGTTCCTGGCCGGATACCACGGCCTGCTCGTCCCCGGGGGATTCGGGGACCGGGGCATCGAGGGGATGATCGCCGCGATCCGGTGGGCGAGAGAGAACGAGCTCCCATTCCTGGGAATCTGCCTCGGGCTGCAGTGCGCGGTGATCGAGTTCGGGCGCCACGTCGCGGGGCTCAAGGGAGCGCACTCCTACGAATTCGACCAGACCTCCCACCACCCGGTCATCTGTCTCATGGACGAGCAACGCAACGTCACGACCAAGGGTGGCACCATGCGCCTCGGCGCCTGGGATGCCAGGCTCACGCGGGGGTCGCTGGCGGCGAAGATCTACGGTTCCGCCGAGATCTCGGAGCGTCACCGGCACCGTTACGAGGTCAACAACGACTACCGTATGCTGCTCAAGGCGAAGGGGCTCGCGTTCTCTGCCACTTCACCGGACGGAAAGCTCGTCGAGATGATCGAACTGCCCGGACACCCATGGTTCGTGGCGGGTCAGTTCCACCCCGAGCTGAAGAGCCGGCCCACCCGTCCCCACCCGCTCTTCGCCTCCTTCGTCGAAGCGGGTGCGGCACTGGCTCTCGGGGTTTCCGAACCGAAGACGGCGGCAGTGGGAGCGTAACAGCCCGTGCAGGATTCCCGGCCGGCAACCCGTGCGGAGACCCCGCACCGCACCTGGGGAGAAGCGGCGTTCGGACCACGGAACGCCTTCGTTCTCTTCTCGGGCCCCTGCGTTCTCGAGGACGACGATCTCAATCTGGAGGTCGCCCGGGGGGTTCGGGCGGCCGCCCGGGAAACGGGCTTTCCGGTTGTCTTCAAGGCATCCTTCGACAAGGCCAACCGGTCCCGGCTCGGGTCCGCCCGCGGACCGGGGCTCTCCCGCGGCCTGCGCCAGCTCCAGTCGGTTCGGGAGGCCACGGGGCTCGCGATCCTGACCGACATCCACGAACCCGCGCAGGCCGAACAGGCCGCCGAGGTGGCCGACATCCTGCAGATCCCCGCCTTTCTCTGCCGCCAGACGGAGCTCCTCGTGGCGGCCGGCCGGACCGGCAGGGCGGTAAACGTCAAGAAGGGCCAGTGGATGTCGGCCGGGGCCATGGCCGGCGCGGTGGAGAAGGTCCGGGCCGGCGGAGCCGACCGGGTCCTGGTGACCGAACGGGGAACGGCCTTCGGCTATGGGGACCTCGTGGTGGACATGCGGAACTTCTCCCGGATCCGCAGAGCCGCGGGTGCGCCCGTGATCTTCGACGGGACCCACTCGGTGCAGCAGCCGGGGGGACTGGCCGACGGATCCACGAGCGGGGCTCCCGAGCACATTGCGACGCTGGTCCGCGGGGCCGTCGCCGCCGGTTGCGACGGTCTCTTCCTGGAGGTGCATCCCAACCCCTCCTCGGCCCCGTCGGACTCGAGCAACATGCTGCCGCTCGACAAGCTGTCCGGTCTGCTTCGCGAGGTGGCGGCGATCCGGGCGGCACTGGCACGGCGTCCCACCTCGTGAACGGCGCCCTCATGGAGATTCCGGAGGCAACCGCGCACCGTATCCGTCTGGTCGTACTGGACGTGGACGGGGTTCTCACCGACGGTGGAATCTACGTCGGGGCCACCCGGGACGGTGAGGCGGTCGAACTCAAGCGCTTCGACGTCCAGGACGGAATCGGGGTCAGGATGCTGAAGAGCGCAGGCATACATGTGGCGGTCATTTCCGGGAGGGTTTCCGCGGCCACGGACCTTCGGGCCGCCGAACTCGGTATCGTGGATGTATACCAGGACGCGGAAGCGCGGAAGGTGCCCGCGCTGGAGAGCCTCGTTGCAGCAATGGGGCTCGGTTGGAGGGAAGTCGCGCTACTTGGCGACGACCTGGCGGACCTGCCCGTGCTGCGCCGCGTGGGTCTGGCCGCCACGGTCGCGAACGGGGCGCTGGAAGTGCGCCGGGTCGCCACCTGGCAGAGTTCACGGGAGGGTGGAAGGGGAGCGGTTCGAGAATTCGCGGAGGCGCTCCTGCGCGCCCGCAAGCAATGGGATGGACTGGTCGATGAATACTGTCGCGAGCGCGCCGGCTGAGCCGGTGCCGGCAGGCGGGAGGAAGCCGGCTGAGCCCGCCGCCGGCCCGTCCGGGTCGCACGGCGCGCTGGGCGAGGCGTTGCTCGCCGAGGGCCGCCGGGTGCTCGGACTGGAGTCGGAGGCCGTCGCGGCACTGGCCGGCCGCCTCGGCGAGAGCTTCATAGGCGCCGTGGACCTTGTCTTCTCCTGCGGGGGCCGGGCCGTGGTGTCCGGAATAGGCAAGTCGGGACTGATCGCGCGGAAGGTGGCCGCCACTCTGACCTCGACGGGAACGCCCGCCGTGTTCCTTCATCCCGTCGACGGCCTGCACGGCGACCTGGGAATCGTGGGCGCGGATGACATCATGATCCTGATTTCGAAGAGCGGGTCCACCCGCGAACTGGAGGGGCTGCTCGCCTTCGCCGAGGTTCACCACGTGCCCGTGGTGGCCCTGCTGGGCAATCCGGACTCCCATCTCGGACGGCGTGCGGCCGTGTCGCTCGACTGCAGTGTGCGCGCGGAGGCGTGCCCGCTGGAACTGGCACCGACCTCCTCGTCCACCGCGGCCCTCGCGATGGGTGATGCGCTGGCCATGGCGCTGCTCAGGCGGCGCGGGTTCGATCCCGGAGACTTCGCGCGCATCCATCCGGCAGGTTCGCTGGGGAACCGCCTGACCCTGCGCGTGGGCGACGTGATGGAGGACAGGGACTACCCCTCCGTGCCGCCCCACTGCAGTGCCCGCGAGATCATCGAGCCGCTGGCGCGGATGCGGGGGACCGTGCCGGTTGTGGGAGAGGAACGCTCGGTGGTGGGGGTTGTGACCGCGGGCGATCTTACGAGGTTCATGCAGGAGACGGAGGACTTCCTCGACACGCCGGTCTCGCGGTTCATGACACACACACCAAGGATCGCGTCGCCGGACGAGTTGGGCGTGGTCGCGATGCACAGAATGGAGGAACACGGAATCATGGCCCTTCCCGTTGTGAGTGAAGGCAGACTGGTGGGGATCGTTCATCTTCACGATCTCCTGCGCGCGGGCGCGGCATGATGGCCGGGTGGCATGGCAGGACGCACGGCGTGTCTCCCGCGGGATGGCCCGCCGCGATCGCGATCGCGGTGGCGGCCGCGGCATGCCTCAACAGCCCCGACGAGGAAATCCCAACGGAGTTCGAGGAGATTGACGCCGACGAGGTCATGTACGGTGTGGAGCACTACATGACCAACAACGGGGTTCGGGAAGCGCTGATGAGCACGGACACCATGTACATCTGGAGGGATTCCACGCACACCTGGGCAATCGGGCTCGCGCTGCAGGTGTACGACAAGAGAACGGGCAACGATCAGGCCACGATTACCGCGGACTCGGGGCGTCTCGACATGAGAGCCAACGAACTGCAGGCGATTGGGAACGCGGTGCTCGACATTCCGGACCAGGACCGGCAGATCCGCACGGAGGAACTGTGGGTCTCCCCTGATTCCGACCGGATCTGGAGCGACCTCCCGGTCGTCATGCGTCAGTCCGGATGTGAAATCGAAGGCGACCGGTTCGACTCCGACCTGTCCTTCAAGCGGGTGAAGCTGTGGGGCACCAGGGAAAGGGACTGCCCCAACCGATGAGGTGCGGGAAAGGGCCGGACGGCGCGCTGCGGCGGCGGAAGGATCCGGCCGACGTTGGCGTTCGCACCGGCGCGGCGGCCGCTCTCTTCGTGATCCTCATCTGGCAAGGTGTTTCGGCGGGGCAGGAGCAGGAGGCCGGACAGGAGCAGGAGGCCGGACAGGAACAGGAAAGGGACTGTACGCTGGTGCGAGTGGGGGGGTACACCCTCAGCCAGCGGTTCGATTCCATCAACTACACCCACCGCGCATCGGGGGGAATCGACTACCGGTGCACGGACGGCACGCGCGTTCTCGCGGATTCCGCCGTCGTCTGGGAGCACAGCGGGAACCTGGTGCTCGTCGAGCGCGTTCACTTCGAGGACGCCGACACGCAACTGGATGCGGACTCGGCCTACTACTTCGGCAACGTGCGCGAATTGCGCGCGTGGTCGTACGTAACGCTCACCGACCTCAGGAGCGGGGCCGTTCTGACGGGGGACACCCTGAACTACCTGCGTGAATCGCGGTTCCGCACGATGGACCGGATCCATGTCCACGGCGGCCATCCCCGGGCTACCGTGTATCCGCCCAAGCGTCCGGCGGCTGCCGCCGCCGAGACCGAAGCCCCCGAGCCGACCGCCCCTGCGCCGGAGAGCCCCGGTGCCGACGCGGGCGATCCCGCCGCGGACAGCCTGGACGGCGAACAGGAGCACGCGCCGGACAGCCTGCCCGGGGAAGAACCGGAACCCGGGGAAGACCACGTCGAGGGGGGCGTGGACGATGTCGCGGCCGATTCGGTCACGCCATCGCCCTACGAAGTCGAGGCGCCTCGCTTCTACATCGACGGAAGACGTTTCTTCCGTGCCGGCGGAGGCGTGGTGGTCACCCGGGACTCGTTGCAGGCCTTCGGGGATTCGCTCGACTACGACCTGGAAGTGGGCGCCATGCTGATCTTCGGAAACGCCCACGTGGTCGACCGCGGCTTCGAGCTGACCGGTGCCACGGTCTCCGTGACGCCCGCCGCCGGCCTGAACGAGGAGATCCTGGCCCGCGAGGACGCCCGGCTCACCGGAGACCAGGTTCTGATGCAGGCTCCGGCGATACGCCTGTTCCTGAAGGACGGGCAGGTGGACCGGATCGTCGCGTTGTCCTCGGTGGTTCCCATGCCGGGGGAGGACCGGGAAGAGCTCGTCGACACCGCCGGACTTACCCCGGGAGACGTCGCGCGGGTCCGCGCCCTGGCCGAAGCCCGCAGGAAACAGGAGGGAGATACCGCCGCCGCCCCGGACTCCCTCCCGCGGCCCACGGTGACCGCCGCGGAATTCAACCTCACCGGGGACTCGATCGAGGTCCTGTCACCGAATCAGCTTCTCGATGTCGTGACCGCCGTCGGCGGGGCGCGCGCGGAGGCGATGAACCCGGATTCGGCCCCCGACGAAGATATGCCGGAGGTTGCCGTGAGCGACTGGATCGAAGGCCGAACCATCGTCGCCCGCTTCGCCTCGGAAGAGCCCGCGGGAGACAGCGCCGCCGCCGACAAGGACTCGAACGCCGGGCGGGTTCGCCTGGAGTCGCTCACGGCCACCGGGGGAGCCCGCAGCCTCTACCGGCTCCTTCCATCCGACACGGTGCCGGAGGAGTCCGACAGCCTCTCACCGGAACCGGACACGCTACCCGGGCGCTCCGACTCCCTTCCGGCGGAATCGGAGATCAGCCCGCCACCGGCCGACGGCGCGGACCCGAGGGCCTTGCCTGCAGGCGCCGAGGCCGGGACGTTGGCGGAGACGGGCGAAGATCCGGACATCCCGCCGGCGGAACCCGACACGCTTCAGGATGAAGAGCCCCGCCCTGCGGCGTTACACTATGTGAGGGGCAACGAGATCACGATCCATCTGGAGGGACGCACGGTGGTCAGGATGGAGGTGCAGGGCCAGACGGTGGGCTACCACTTCGAACCCCTGCCACCGGACTCGCTGCCGTCCGCGGGGGACTCCGCCACTGCCGCCCCGGACTCCGCCGGTGCCGCGACGGACACTGCGGACGCCGCGCTGGACACCCTGGACGCCGCCCCGGACACCACCATCGCCGTCGGCGACACGACCCGGACCCCTCCCGACACCACGCGGGTCCCGGCCGCGGACGGACGGGAGACCCCGCGCCGCTCCGGGGAGGGCGGCTTGCGGGGCGGACACCGGCTTCCTCCCGATCACCGCAGGCACCCGTGAGCGGGCGGGAGAATCCCGACGGAGGGCGGGAAGCCCCGGGCGGCGGCCTCGTGCTGGCCGCCGGCGAGGGCATGGCACCCGGCGAAGCCACGGTCGCCGATGTCGTTCCACCCTCCTCCGCCACCGCCGTGCTCAGGGGCGAGGGCCTGACCAAGATCTACAGGAAGAGACGGGTTGTTTCCGAGGTCGACATACAGGTTCAGCAAGGGGAGATCGTCGCGTTGCTGGGACCCAACGGGGCGGGGAAGACCACCACCTTCTACATGCTGGTCGGGCTCATCGGGCCGGACGGCGGAAGGGTCTTCCTGGACGAGGCGGAGCTTACCCCCATTCCGATGTACAAGCGGGCGAGGATGGGCGTCGGCTACCTGGCCCAGGAACCATCGGTGTTTCGCAGGCTCACGGTCGCGCAGAACGTGATGGCCATCCTGGAAACGGTCGATCTGACGCGGAAGGAGCGCGCCGAGAGGCTCGAGGAGCTGCTGGGCGAGCTGTCGATCGGCCACCTCCGCAACGCCAAGGCCTTCTCTCTCTCCGGCGGAGAGCGGAGAAGACTGGAAATCACCCGTGCCCTCGTTCAGCGGCCCAAGTTCATGCTTCTGGACGAACCCTTCGCGGGCATCGACCCGATCGCGCTCCACGACATTCAGGAGATCGTCGCTCAACTCCGGACCCGGGACATCGGCGTGATCATCTCCGACCACAACGTCGAGCAGACCCTCGAGATCGTCGATCGGGCCTACATCATGTACGAAGGCCGGATCCGGGTGAGCGGAACCGTCTCCGAACTCGTGTGGAACGACGAGGTCGCCGATCTCTACCTGGGGCCCTCGCTGACCGCGCGCATGCGATCGAGGTACCCGCGCCCCGGAAGCTGAACGGTCGTGAGCGAAATGAAGTCGGGGATGTACTCGGAGGCCCACCTCCGGCAGGCGATCAAGGCCAATCCCCGTCTGTACCAGGCGATGGACCTGCTCTACATGCCCCTGCCCGAGCTTCTGGCCCGACTGGAGCATGAACTCTCCGAAAACCCCTTCCTGGAACTGTCGGAGGCCGACAACGAAGAGGACCTGCAGATCGAGGAGGAGGGCCAGGATGACGCGGATGACGAGGTGGACTGGGAGGAGATCATGCTTGACGACTTCGACGCGTCGGGCCCGCGGACGCCGTACGAACCCGTGGAGTACATCGAGCCGGTGGTGGTGGAAGCGCGTGACCTGCGCGACTACCTGGCCGCCCAGCTCGGCCTGCTGCAACTGGACCGGCGGCAGAATCGCATCGCCGAGGAGATCATCGGCAACATAGACGACGACGGGCTGTTGTCGTGCTCCCTGGAAGACGTTGCCCGAGGGGTCGATGGGGTGCTCTCGGAAATCCGGGAGGAGATCTTCGCCGAAGCCGCGGAGATCGGGGACGCGGGCGACCGCGATGATCAGCTGGGCGAACTCGACCGGCTGTTCGCACCGCACGATGCGGCTGAGGTCGAAGTCGTGCTGGACGTGGTTCAGTCCTTCGACCCGCCGGGCGTGGGGGCGCGAGATCTCAGGGAGTGCCTGATGATACAGCTGGCGCGGCTGGGCAGGGAGGAGACGCTGGCCCAGCGAATCGTGGACCGGCACTTCGAGGACCTGGTAAACCACCGCTGGCCGGAGATCGCGCGGGCAATGGAGATATCGCGCCGGGAGGTGCAGGACGCCGCCGATGAGATCGCCAAGCTGGATCCCAAGCCGGGAAGCCGCTACAACGAGGAGCCGGAGCAGTACGTCATCCCCGATCTGATCGTGGAGCTGATCGGGGGCGAGTACATGGTCTTCGTGAACGACACCGGGCTGCCGCGGCTGCGCCTGTCGCGCTCCTACCGCGACGTGGTCGCAAACCCCGAGAAGTTCGCGGGCCGCAACAAGGATTTCATCGTCAAGAAGATGAACGCGGCCCAGTGGCTGATCCAGGTCGTCGAGCAGCGGCGCCAGACGATGCTCAGGGTCATGCGGTTCATCGTGATGACACAGCACGAGTTCTTCGAGAGGGGAGTGCAGTACCTGAAACCGCTCACGCTGCGACAGGTCGCCGAACACATCGAGATGGCCGAGTCGACCATATCCAGGGTGGCGAACGACAAGTACGCGCAGACGCCGGGCGGTGTCTACCCGCTCAAGTTCTTCTTCTCGGCCGGACTGCCCACGGTGACGGGCCGGGACATCTCCACCCGCGGCGTCCAGGCCCGCGTGAGGAGCCTGGTGGACGAGGAGGATCCGCTCCGTCCCCTTACGGACCAGGCCATCGTGAACCTTCTCAAGAGCGAAGGGATCAGGATCGCCCGCCGCACGGTGGCCAAGTACCGGGACCAGTTGGGCCTCCTGCCGGCCCGGATGAGAAAGCGGGTGTGACGTGGCGGGTAAGGCGGCCTACCACGACTTCGCCCTTGTCGTCCCGGCCTACAACGAGGCGCCCAACATCCCCCACCTGATCCCGGAGTTGCGCGCGGCCTTCGACGAGTACGGCCTCACCGGCGAAGTCATCCTGGTCGACGACGGGTCGACCGACGGTACGGCCGCGCTGGCCGAATCCGAAGGTGCGGGATGGGACCGTCTGCGGGTGCTGCGCCACCGGTTCAACCAGGGCAAGACCGAGGCGCTGATCACCGGCGCCGAAGCCACCGCCAGGCGGTACCTGGTCCTCTTCGACGCCGATCTCCAGCACCTCCCGAGGGAGATTCCGCGATTCCTGGACAAGCTGGAAGAGGGGTGGGACATCGTCACGGGCAGGAAGATCGGGCAGTACGACAAGCGGGGCGTCTCCTCGATCTACAACGCGCTCAGCCGGAGGATCTTCGATGTGCCGGTAAGCGACCTCAACTCCATGAAGGCGTTTCGGGCCGAGGTCCTGAAGAGCGTGCGGCTGCGCCACGACTGGCACCGCTTCTTCGTGGTGATCGCGCACCGCAAGGGTTTCAGCGCCGCCGAGATCGACATCGAGTTGCATCCGCGCCGGGCCGGAGAGGCCAAGTACTCCGGCAAGGGCCGGATCGTCGGCGGCGTCCTGGATCTGGTGGCCGTCTGGTTCCAACTGCGCTTCTCGCGCAAGCCGATGGTGGCCTTCGGGCTGCCGGGTGTGTTCCTGATGGCGGCCGGCGTGGTGACCGGGCTGGCGGCGCTCTTCATGCGCTTCGCGCTGGGTCAGGGATTCCGGCCGCTTCTGTACCTGGTCGTCCTGCTCGTCACGGTGGGCGTGCTTTGCTTCGCCGCCGGTCTGCTCGGGGAGATGATCGCGTCGGTCCACGACGAACTGGACGCGATGCGGCGGGAGCGGCGGGCTTCGGGACGAAGGGAAAAGGACTGGTAGAGGACGCATGCGCGAAGCGGCCTCCGGCGCGCGCGCGGGTTCGCCCCCGCCCCGAATTCTCTCCGTGGTCGGAACGCGCCCGGAAGCCATCAAGATGGCTCCCGTGATCGGTGCTTTGCGCCGGCGGGGTGGCTGCGACCACAGGCTGGCGCTCACAGGCCAGCACACGGAGCTCGTCGACCAGGTGCTGGACATCTTCGGCCTGGAGGCCGACTACGACCTGGAGCTCATGAAGCCGGGCCAGAGCCTCTACGACATCGGCCACGCCTGCATGGACGGCCTGCGCGAGGTTGCCGAGGACTTCCGCCCGGATGTGACGATCGTGCAGGGGGACACGGCCACGGTGTTCTTCGCGGGGCTGGTCACCTTCTTCCAGCAGGGGAGCCTGGCGCACGTCGAGGCCGGGCTGCGCAGCCGCAAGAAGTGGTCTCCCTTCCCGGAGGAGATGCTCCGGCGCATGACGGACACCGTCTCCGACTTCTGTTTCGCGCCCACGCCCGAGGCGGCGGACAACCTGGCCGGCGAAGGAATCTCCGCGGAGCGGATCTTCGTAACGGGAAACACGGTGGTGGATGCGCTGCACCAGATGCGGCAACGCCCGGTCGCCGTGCGGGACCCCTCTGCCGCCGGGTTGATCGCCGGCCGCCGGCGCCTGGTCCTGCTCACGGCCCACCGCCGGGAGTCCTTCGGCACGCCGCTGGAAGGCGTCTTCAGGGCGGTGGCCACCCTGGCGGAGCGCTTCGACGACGTCGAGGTTCTGTACCCCGTACACCCGAATCCCCGCGTGTCCGGGCCCGCCCGCCGCATCCTGGGCGGATGCGCGCGCGTTCACCTGGTCGACCCGCTCGACTACAGCGACCTGGTGGCGGCACTGGCCCGGGCGAGCCTCGTGCTTACGGACTCGGGGGGCATTCAGGAGGAGGCGCCCGCATTCGGCGTGCACACCCTCGTTCTGCGGGAAGTGACGGAGCGGCCCGAAGGTGTGCGGGCCGGCGCGGCCACTCTGGTCGGCACCGATCGGCAGCGGCTCCTGGCCGAGGCCACCGCCCACCTGTCGGGACGACGGCCCGCCTGTCCCGCCGGAAACCCCTACGGCGACGGTCGCGCGGGTGAACGGATCGCCGACATACTGCTCGCGGAACTCACCGCCGTCCCCCGCCGGACGCGAGACTGGAAGCCCGATTGAAGATCGTCGTCCACTGCGTGTACTTCCCGCCCGAGGTGGGAGGCCTCGAGAGCCACGTGCACTACCTCTGCCGCGGCCTGGTGGCTCGGGGCCACGAGGTCATCGTGGTGACCTCGCTCTCCAAACCGGGTCTTGCGGAACATGAGGTCATGGACGGTATCCACGTCCACCGCACCGCCCTTCCGGCGCGGAAGCCCTGGGGCTGGCTCGCCCACGCACTCGGCTCCACCCGGAGAACACGGGCCGTGGCGGCGGGCGCGGACATCGTGCACGCGCAGGCGTTCCCGTCGCTTCTGCCGTGCGCGATGGCGTTGGCCGGCTCCAGCACTCCGTTGGTGTGTACGCTGCACACGTCCCATTTCCTGCGTCTGGCGGCCAACCGAATGCTGGCCCCCGCCCTTGGAAAGCTGGTTGAACTTGGACATTACAACTTTGCTGCCAGCAAGGAGATAGCCGATGTGGGCGAGAACCTGGGTCCATCCATCTCAGTCGAGGTCCTGGTAAACGGGGTCGACACCGGGATCTTCAGGCCGGTGGAGGGGTCGATGCCTCGTACCGCCGGACGGCGGCGCCTGGTGGTGCCTCGGCGTCTCTTCCCCAAGAACGGGGTGGAGTACTTCGTGCGGGCGCTCCCGGCGATCGTGGCCGGAGCGGAGGTGGATGCGATCGTGATCGGGGACGGGCCGGAGCGGGAGCGCCTGGAAGCGCTGGCGGCCGAGCTGGGGGTGGGCGGACGGATCGAGTTCCTGGGAGCCTGCCCCCACTCCCGGATGCCGGGCCTGCTGTGCTCGGGAGACGTCGCGGTCTTCCCGTCGCTGGTTGAGGCCACGTCGGTGGCGGCGCTCGAGTGCATGGCCTGCGAGCTTCCGGTCGCCGCATCGGCGGTTGGAGGCCTGCCCGAGATCGTGGACGATTCGGTCGGGGGCCTGTTCCCGGCGGCCGATCCCGGAGCACTGGCGGTAAAGGTGCTGGACCTGCTCGGCGACGAACGACTCGGGGAGCGCGGCGTCACGGGCCGCCGGAAGGTGGTGGCTTCGTGGAGCAACGAGCGGCTCGTGGACCGTCACGTTCAGGTGTACCGCCAGCTGGCGGGGCGATAGGTTGTCGGCGGCTGTATGTCCGACACGCACCGCAGGTCCAGATCGGCAAGGTAATGCAAACATTACAACGTGTAAACTACACGTTACATCTTGTGAGGAACGAGTGTGACCAACGAATCGACGGACGCGAAGCACGGGAAGTCGGCACCATGGGAGGGGCGAAGGGCGGCTGGCGAAAGCGGTCGTGCCGCCCGGATCACCAGGCGCGCCGGGAAAGCAATGGTCACGATCGCCCGGAATCCGGTCACGGCCTGGAAGATGCTGTGGCCGCGCTACGGAATCTTCGCCGCCAGGGCTCCGGACACCGAGTTTCGCCGCGCGGTCCGTTGGTCGTTCGGGGACCTCAGGAGGGAGCCCCTCACCGAGATCCTCCCGGGGATCGAACATGTGGATGTGCGCGTGATCAGCTCGTACGACAGGGAGCCGCTACTGTCGATGACCTCGGCTGAAGTGCTGGCCATGGGGGCGATGGTCCGAGTCCTGCGACCGGAGAGAATCCTGGAAATCGGCACCTTCGAGGGAAACACGACCGTCAATCTCGCTGCCAACGCTCCCTCCGACGCCCACGTATTCACCCTGGACCTGCCCCCCGACTGGGGCCGGCGCTACTCGCTGGACGTTCCGGACATCCACCACAACGCCGCCCCCGGAAACCATACGGGCAGACAGTTCACCGACTCCCCCAATGCGAAGAGGATCACCCAGCTGTGGGGCGACTCGGCCGAGTTCGATTGGGATGAGCACGGTCCCTTCGACTTCATCCTGATCGACGGTTGCCACACCTACGAGTACGCGGTCTCCGACACGAGCAATGCCCTCCGCGTGCTCCGGCCCGGAGGCGCGATCGTGTGGCACGACTACGGGATGCTGGAAGACGTGAGCCGGGCGGTCGACGAGGTGGCCGGCCGGATCAGGGTGCGGGTGATTCAGGGAACGCGGCTGGCCGTCGGGTTTCCCTGAAGGGTTTTGTCCACTGGATGCCGGCAGGCAGCTCGCAGCGCCCCGTCAACCGGCCCCGGCCCCTCGCCTACGACTCGCAAACCGGTCCCTGGCCGTACCGTGTGGGGACAGAGTTCACCCAGTATTGAAAGTCGCGATCCGGCGGCGAGCACAGACCCGTCGCGCCCCACTCGAATCTCAACAGCCCTGTCAGTTGGGTCAGTTCGTGCGGAAGCGGACCCGACAGGTTCCAGTTTGCACGAAAGTCGAGCCAATCCAGCCAGCGCCCCAAATCCCCGAGTTCGCCCGGAACAGCGCCCGTCAGCCGGTTGTCGTTCAGCCACAATCTCTCGAGGCTGCGCATGGACCCGAGCTCCGGCGGGATGGGACCGGTGAGTCGATTGTGGCCGAGAACCAGCCACTGAACATACTCCAGTCCCAGCAACTCCGGCGGAATCGGACCGGTGAGCCGATTGATGTACAGGCTCAGCCACCGGACGCTCGCGAGCGCTCCCAGTTCGGGCGGAATCGGGCCGGTGAGCATGTTCCCGCGAAGGGTGAACGTTTCGACGGCCTTGAGGTTCCCCAGCTCCGGGGGGACCTCGCCGGTAAGCCGGTTGTCTCGCAGGTTCAGCACCTTGAGGTTCGCGAGTGCTCCCAATTCCGGAGGGATCTCGCCGGTAAGCCCGTTCCCTTCGAGCCTCAGCACCTCGAGGTTCGCGAGTGCTCCCAGTTCCGGAGGGATCTCGCCGGTAAGCCCGTTCCCTTCGAGGCTCAGCACCTTGAGCCTGGCCAATGAACCTAGCTCGGACGGGATCGTTCCGCGGAGATTGTTGCGGTCGAGCTGAATCTCCGTCACCCGCCCAGCGGAGTCGGTTTCCACGCCGTACCAGGTGTCGATATCGCCGTCGCCTCCCCAGCCGCTCCAGTTCCACCAATCCAGGCCGCCAGCGCTCTCGAACAACGCGATGAGCACTTCCCGTTCGTTCACGTCCGGGGGCGGGGGCTCGGTGGGTGAGTCACAGGCGGCCAGGAACGAGGCGACGGCCAAGTGGGGGCAATGGCGGATCGCCGTGCGCAACGCCTGCGTGCGAAGCCGGATTCGCTCCGAGACGCAAACAGCCCGAAGGCGACTGTCGTGGCCACGCGGTGACCCCACGCGCGCTGTGGTTACGACGGGATTCCAGAAAGACATGCGGATACTCCTTTCCCGGTAGCTCGACTCAACTCCACGCTCCACTTGCATGGACGGTCGGTAACCCTATCAGTATAGAGGCATACGAGACCGAATGTCAAATCAAACCGTTCCGTGTTCGCGGTCCGTGTGCGTGTCTGCGGCGGTTGGAGACCACGGGACCCGCCCCGGGGTCACCGGATTCGATCCGTCGAAGTTGCAAGGAAGGGGGACTGAAGGCGCGCCCCGGAGCCGTGTCAGTCGTGGGCGCGGATCATCATGACCCGTCCGGGGACACCCAGCACCACACCGTACGCCGGCACATCAGCGATGACGAGCGTGTTCGCCCCGATCGTCGCCATGCGGCCGATCCGGACTCCGGGCAGGATCGTTGCCTTGACCCCGATGTAGACGTCATCCTCGATAACGACCCGGGCCGTCTTGCGAAGGTCGTAGGCCTCTTCGAGCCGCGAGTGAACGGCCGTCACGTCACCCAGGATCGACACGGCGTTGGCGATCGTCACCCGTGAACCGATCACGACCATGTCGGGTCGCGTCACCTGGACGTTGCGGTCGATCGACACCCTGGACCCGATCCGCATCCCGCTCAGCCGGTACAGATAAGCGCGCGTGCCCATGGAGAACGGCAGCATCGAGGCCAGATAGCGAATGATCCTACCCATCAGTAGTCTCCGGATGGAGCCGCCCGAGCACCTAGAGCGGTGAGGCGCCGGGCAGGAAAGGCCTGACGAGAGGGGAATAGCAGAGCCGGTCGCCCGAAGGGCAATGCAGAGCGAAGACTTGGAAGCGTGTACGGTATACTGAACATGACACAATGTAATATTGTCCTTACATCTCGAACAGGTGGAGCGAAGCGTCCGTGTCGAGTGAATCAGATGGGCAGCGCCCGTGGAACGGCTCCCCGACTAGGACCGGGAGGCACGCGGCTGGACATGGTGAATTCGCTGCTGCCCGCGCCGCAACGGAGGAGTTCAGGATTCACCCCTCCCCAAGTGGCCGGGCCGGTGCCGACCCGCAGGAGTATGGCGAGGATCCGTAGCCCACCGGATGCCTCACGCGGCACTTGCGACCAACCGTGCAGAGCCACTATAGTGTAGACCAAGTCTCGTGAGCCTGTTCCCGGGCGGAACTCACCGGCCGGTCTCGGGGCGGGCCCAAGTCGAAAGGAGTTGTCGCATGGATCGACGGATTGTCAAACTGCTTGGATTGGTCGCATTGGCCGCCTGCGATTCTGACGTCGAACCCGACCCCATCGATTGCGTTCCGTTGCCGCCGAATGCCCTCCACTGGTGGACGGGCGATGGCGATGGCACGGACCGGGTCGGAACCGCGCACGCCACTCTGATGCACGGGGTGGAGTTCGCCCCGGGCCTCGTGGAATCCGGGGGTGGGCAGGCGTTCTCATTCGATGGAATCGATGCATACGGCCATGTGGACGATACTCCGACGCTGAACCCGACGGGTCCGTTCTCCATCGTGGTCTGGGCCAAGCCGGGGCCGAATCCCTGGAGCGGTTCCATTACTGGCAAGGGTCACACCTGGCAGGAGTCCTGGGTGTTGGGTCACCTCAACGGATATTGGATAGGGTTCATCCGTTCCGCGGGAGGTGGGGCTGCGAGGGCCTTCGGTCCCAGGGTGGACCCCGGTGTCTGGACCCATCTTGTGATGAAATGGGACGGCAACGTGATCTCGCTATATGTCGACGGCGAAGCGTGGGAAGCGACCCGGGTCAATACGATTCGTCAAACCGACGTGTACGTCGGGATCGGCGCGCGGAGTGAGGAAGGCTTCGGAGACGAACTCGACAACGAGTTCACCGGTGAGATCGATGAGCTTCTGTTTTTCGACCGAGCCCTGGGCGAGGAAGAAATCGTGGACGTGTTCGAGGCGGCCGAGGACGGAATCTGCAAGTCCTGAATCCGGGTCTGGGGGAGTTTCCCCACGGGCCATCAGGACATCGTCGCTCTCCAGCGCCGCAGGTACTCCGCGACGGTGACGACGTCGTAGTCGTCGGCCAGCTCCGACAGTATCGCCGCGAGCGGCCGAGTGTGAACGCCCTCGACGTATGGGTGGCCGTACATGAGGGCGAACCGGCGCGCGCGGATGCGGCCGACCGCGTCCCGCACGATGCGCTCGTTGGAATGCCCGCGGGCTAGACCCTGTTCGATCAGGGGCACCCGGCGCTCCCCGATGACGTTGACGGGAACCTGGAAGTGCGAATGGCGCGCCGCTCCATCGCCGCTGCCGCGATCCGGACGGAAGGGGTGTTCACCGCTCATGTCGGAGGCGTACTCGAAGCCCTTGCGGTCGAGGAGATCGAGGACGGCCTCGTTGTAGCGGAACCCCGGGCTGGCGAAGCCGCGGGGGTGTCCGTACCGGTCGCGAAACTCCTCGAAAGCGCCCTGGAAGAGTCGCTCGAGTCCGTCATTCCCCAGCTCGTCGAGGGAGTACTGCCACGCCGCGTGGTCGGAGCCGCCGTGAAGCCCGAGCTCGTGGCCTTCGCGGTGCAGCCGGTCCAGGGCGGCGCGGTATCTGCGTCCCAGGCGCGGGTTGAACAGCACCGTCCGCAGCGTGCCGCTCCTGCCCAGCTTCCGGGCGGCCGGCAGCTTGTACGGCTCATCCGGTTCCCCTTCGCCGGGGCCCTGTGCGCTCGCTCTTCTCTTTCGGAGCACCTGCGCGATCGTATGCCGCCAGCTGAAGCTGTACCCCATGTTCACGAAGAAGGTGAAGCGGACACCGTGGCGCTCCCCGAGCCGCAGCAGGTTGGGGACTCCCTTCTCGAGACAGACGACCGAGTCGACATCAAGGCGAAAGGCGAAGGTTCCGCGTCGGGGCGATGGCATTCGAGTTCTCCTCCCGCCTACCGGTTCACGTCCGGCTCTCGACCAGGTCCAGCATCTGCTGGAACGACTGCGCCGCGGTCGCCTCCTCGGGGGTCATCATGAACCGGAATTCCTGTTCGACGGCCAGGATCAGGTTGAGGTGAGCGATGGAGTCCCACCCCCCGTGGGACTCGGCCGACAGGGCCCGGACATCCGTGTCCGGCGTCACGTTGAGCACACTCCGGAAGATCCGCTCCAGCGCCTGCGGTATGTTCCCGGTCATGACAGCGTTCCCTTTCGCAAGACGTGGTGGAGTTCCCGGCCGACCCCGGTGGGGGAACCACCGGGCGTGGCCTTGAACCGCAGTTCCCCGTTGGTGCGTCCAGTCAGACTGAATCCGTGCCCGGGCAGGAAGTCCCGGCTCATTCCGTTCCTGGCCGTGGCCACGTAGCGGGCCCGCACGACACCGATCCCCGCGGCGTAGGCGTCAGCCAGCACGGTCGCGAGCAGTTCGCTCTCGATGCGGCGGCCGAAGGCCCGGCAGCTCAGCAGGAACGTGTCGATCTCCCAGCTGTCCGCGCCCGCGTCCGTCACGATGGCCGCCCCCACGATTCCGTAGTCGGAGAACCGGTCCTCCATGCTCATGCTGTAGACGATGCCGTCGTTCATGAGGCGCTCCACATCGCCCGGGGTGTAGCGCTTCGTCGTCAGGTTGAACTGGTTGGTGCGCTGCGTGAGCTGGCTGACCCGCGGGATCGCGGCCCGGTCCTGTCTCCTGATCACCAGCCTGATTTCCAGGCTGCGAATGAACGCATCCAGATCGGGCGCCTCCCGTCTGAGACGGTGCCTCTCGGCATTCGCTCTGAGCGACTCGGCCCTCTTGAGGTCTTCGGACTCGACCCGCAGGCGCTGGGTACCCCTCATGTCGGCGATGAACCCGGGAACGTCGGCCGGACTTGCCGGGAACTGTTCGACGAGGACTTCGGGGAACGCCGAACGGACCCGGGCGCACTCGACGGGGCTGTCGTCCACGAAGACCATCGCATCGAGGCCGATGTTCATCTCCTCCGCGAGGTCGGCCAGGTTCTTCCCCTTGTCCTCCCAGTTGATGCGGTGCGCCGTGAAATCACCGGGACGCAGCACCATGTCCGGCGAGTCGGCGAGAAAGGAGAGCACCTCCTTCTCGTCGTTCTTGCTGTTGATGGCCAGCAGGAATCCTCTGCGCCGCAGCCCGGCAAGAAACTGCTGGAACTCGCGATAGGCCTCACCCGGATAGTCCGTTCCGATCGCGACCCGCTCCGGGCCCGCCTCCCCCAGCACCCCGCCCCACAGGGTGTTGTCGCAGTCCACGACCACGCACTTCCGGGGCGGGACCACCGTGGCGGCTACGATCCCGGCGAAGGCCCGGCCCAGATGGGGCAGAAAGTCCACCGCGAAGGGGTTGCGCGCCATCAGGTACATGCGAGGGTCGAAGGCGCGCGACGCCCCGTATTCTCCGGCCAGGCGGTCGAGGTCCAGGATCGCGACGCGGGGTTCGGGGTGGAACCGTTCGAGCAGCCCCGCGTTGACCCTCCGTCGCAGCTGGGGCCAGCTCCCCGGATCCTGGTCGGAGTGGAGCTGGTGGAAGCGGATGGGGTCGGGCGCGAGGTTCGAGACGACGATCGTGGCCCCGGTGCCCGCCAGCAGACCATTCACGACCGTCACGATGCGGGACAGGACGGACTCCGCGATATGGCGCGGAGGGGCGTGGCGGGCGTCCCCCACCAGCGCGGCGGGTTCGAAGTAAAGCAGGAAGACCTCCGGGACAGGTTCGCACAACTCCTGCGGAGAGGCGGCGTACCGCTCGTAGACCGCGTAGTCGCCCAAACTGAAGTCCGCCTTGATCCCCTCGCTGAGCAGGGCGACGTACAGTTCCGGGAGCCAAGGTTCGACGGTCGCGTTCCTGAGCACGCCGACACCCAGACTGCGAAATCCCTCGATGGAAGCGGGGGACTTCTGACCGCGGGCGAAGATCTCGTTCGCCCCCGCATGGGACGGCGCGCCGGCCAGATCGGCGGCGGACCGTCGAAGGAAGTCCCCCCATTCGGCCGACGATGAGGGACGGTCGCCGACGGGCGACTCTCCGGACCCGGTCACGTCACCCCGTCCCGTTCCGGTCTCGCCGGCCGGGTCTCTGCCCGGGGCAGCTTGACCGTCGCCGAGCCCTGCATCGCCGTAACGAGGTCGTGCTCGCGCCGCGCCGTGAAGCTGAGCAGCACCACACCTGCCGCCTCCGAACGCTGGGTCACCGGGTAAAGGCCTCCATCCTGCCCGGCGTTACCGTAATCCGGGATCGATAGCGGCTGTCGGGCTCCCGGTCAGCGTTCATGGATGGTTGCGGATCGCTTTCTCGCAGGTGGGTTCGCGCCCGCCACCGCCGGCTGGCCAATCCGGCGGCATGCGGCGTCGTGATATGGACCTCGTAAGGTAGACACTTTTTCCGTGATCGTTCAAACGTTGACTGGCGGCCGCACGGACCGCGACCCGGCCAACCTTGAACCCCCGATCCCCGGACTATAGTGTGATCACCGGTACGCGACCGGTCCGCGCCGGCATCCGGGATGCCCTCGCACCCTAACCCCGAAGACGGAGCTTCAGCCGATGGCCCGCAGCGAACGGAACCCCGTCCCAATTCAATGGTGGCTTCCCGGCAGTCTCTTCCTGCTCGCCACCGTCATCCTCTTCGGGGAGTTCATCTTCTCCGACCGGATGCTCTTCGGCGAGGACATCCTCGCCCTCGGCTACATGGGACGGGACTTCTTCGCGGAACGCCTGGCGGCGGGCGATTTCCCGCTGTGGGCCCCGCGGCTGCTGGGCGGCGTACCTACGCTCGAGTCCATTTCCGCAGCCGACGGGGTGTACCCCACCAGCCTGCTCTACCTCGTCATGGACAGCTATCGCGCGGTCGGGTGGAGAATGGTGCTGCATGTGTTCGCGGCGGGCTTCTTCATGTACGGGTGGGCGCGCAGCCTCGGGCTGAGCCGCGTGGCCGCGACGGTCGGCGGACTCGGGTGGCTGATGGCCCCGGTGATGGTCACGCTGGTGCTTCCGGGCAACGATGGAAAACTCATGGTGGCCGCGCTGACCCCGTTGGTCTTCTGGGCCGCCGAGGCGGTGCTGCGCGCGCCGTCGGGCCGCACGATCGCGGGCATGGCGGGCGCGGTCGCGCTGGTCTGCCTCGTCACCCAGTTCCAGACCGCGTACTTCCTCTTCGGGTCGGCGGGCGCGTACACCCTCTTCCGGGCGGTGCGGCTGTGGCGAGCGGTCGACGGCCCCGGGAGGGCCGGGGGAGCCCGGCGGGCGCTGGTGCCCTTCGGAGTCTTCTTGGGTGCGGCGCTCCTGGGAGGCGGAATCGCGGCATTCCAGGTCCTCCCCGCGGCCAGCTACGTCGGTGAGTTTTCACGGCGCACCGCCACCACCGTGGACGCGACACCGGAAGAGCGCATCGCCTACTCGAGTTCGTGGTCCCTACACCCGGAGGAGGTCGTGTCGCTGGTGGTTCCGGAGTTCGCCGGCAACAGCAGCGCCGACGCCGACTGGGGGCGCGACACGTACTGGGGACGCAACGCGATCAAGCTGAACCACGAGTACCTGGGTGTGTCGGTTGTGGTTCTGGCGCTCTTCGGACTCGCGGGGCGACGGAGAAGGGGACTCAGGTGGTTCATGGCCTCGCTGAGCGGGGTCTGGCTTCTCTACGCCCTCGGCACCCACACGCCCGTGTGGCGAATCTTCTACGAGATCGTGCCCGGAATGAGTCTCTTCCGGGTTCCGGCGATCTGCGCGTTCCTGGTCAGCTTCGGCGTGACCACGCTGTTCGCGATGGGAATCGACGACCTCGTGCGGGAAGTGCCGGGCCGGGAACCGTTCCACCGAACCCGGCGCGGCCAGGTGGTCCTCGGTTTCGCCGGGCTGCTCCTCGCGGGAACGCTGCTTCAGGCCTCGGGGACGCTGACGAACATCTGGATGACCATGCTGTACGACGACGCCGGACAGCGTCAGCTGGCAGCCCTGGCCGCGGCCACCCCCTTCATCACGCGGGGATTCGGCATCGCCGTTGTCGTCGCCGGGCTGGCCATCGCGGGGATCTGGGCGGGACACTACCGCAGGATCCCGCTCACGGCCGCGCTGGCGGGCCTGGCCGTGCTGGTCGCCGTCGATCTCGGCCGGGTCGACCGGGCCTTCATCCGCACCCTGGACTTCCACGCGTGGGCGGCCGCGGACGACAACATCCGCTTTCTGCAGGCCCGCCGCGACGAGGGCCCGCCGTTCCGGGTCGCGGACCTGCGGGGGAGCGAGCAGAATGTCGGTCTGGCCATGCACGGGCTCGACATCATGGTGGGGCATCACCCCAACGACCTGGCGAGGTACCGGACGCTCCTGGGACTCCAGGCCAGCGTCAGGCGGGGCGACAACAGCCGCCACTCCAACGTGCTCAAGATCATGAACGTGAAGTACGTCGCCTGGCCGCAGCAGGCCGCCGGAGGTCCCCCCTGGGCGGACGCCCGCGCGATGAGCACGGCAAGGACACCACGGGGGGTGGAGGCCGTGTACGCGTACCCCGGGCTGGAGAAGGCCTGGCTGGCGGGTACGGCAACGGTCCTGGACGACGATGCCTCCCTGACCACGATCCTGTCGGCCGCATTCGACCCCGCGCGCGAGGTCATACTGGCGGAGCCGGCATCGCTGGTGCCCGATCCTTCGGTTGCCGGCGACGTCACCTGGGAACTGAACGATCCCGACGAGCGCCGGCTGCGCGTCACCACCACCGGCCCCGCGCTGCTGGTCGTGTCGGAGAACTGGTTCCCGGGCTGGGAGGCGGAGGTGGACGGCGAACCCGCCGAAGTGCGGCGGGCCAACCTTACGCTGCAGGCAGTGGAGATTCCCTCGGCGGGTGACCACACGGTCACGCTCCGCTTCACGGCGCCGACGGTGCGCAGCGCACTGCGGCTCAGCCTCGTCGCATCGGCGATCACGGTCCTGCTGTTGGCGCTATCGTACGTGCGCGGCCCGCCCGCGTGGCTGCAGCCGGGGCGAAGACCGGGATGAGCGGTCGCGAGTCGCGCGGGGAGGGAGGGAAGGGGGGGGTGGTCGCCCGAAGGCGGTGGTGGGTCCCACCGGTCAAGCTCGCGCTTACGGTCGGGGTGACGTGGCTGATCCTGCGGGGAGCGGGGATCAGGCTGGCGGAGGTGGGAACGGTGGACTGGGGGATGGTGCGGCTGGACGTCCCCTACCTGGTCCTGTCCGTGGCGCTCCTCCTGGTGACGTTCGCGATCGCGGCCGCGCTGTGGTCGCGGAATCTGGTCGAGTTGGGTGAGCGGGGAGTGGGGGTGGCCGAGGGGGCCGCGATTCTCCTGATCGCGAACCTCGGCCGGTACGTGCCCGGCAAGATCCTGGCGCTCGCCGGGGTGGCCGTGCTGGCCCGCCGCCGGGGAATGTCGGGGGTGCGTGCGACCGGGGCGGCCGTGACGGCACAAATGGTCAACCTGCTCGGGGCGGCCGCCGTGGGCGGGTGGGTGGTCGTGTGGTCGGCGGGCTTCTCGGAGGTGTGGAAGGTCGCGGTGGGCGTGGCTATCGTGGCCGGGCTGACCGGGTTTCTGTACTTGGGCGGCGCGGGGGCCCTGTTGCGGTGGGTCCTCCGGCGCAGCGGCCACACCGGGGACCTGCCGGACCCGAGCGGCCGCAGCCTGCTGCGCCTGCTCCCCGGGTACATGCTGAACTGGCTCGTCCACGGCGCCGCCTTCGCGTGTCTCAGCCGCGGCCTGGGAGCGGACATCGGCTTCGGCGTGGCGACGACGGCCTTCGCAGCCGCGTACTTTGCGGGCTATGTGGCCGTGTTCGCCCCTGCGGGGATCGGTATCCGGGAGTCCTCTCTGGCCGGGTTGCTGACCCCGATCCTCGGACTGGAGGCCAGCCTCGTCCTGGCCGCGCTCCAGCGGGTCTGGATCACGGCCGCGGAGCTGTTGGGGGCCGCGGCCGGCGCCCTGGTACTGCGACGACCCGCCCCCGGCGGGCCTTCCCGCCCCGAGGCCGAGGTCACCGAGCCGGCCACAGGGGGCGTGGCGTGAGCGGGAATCCGCGGGCGCTGGTGATCGTCCCCACCTACAACGAACGGGACAATCTTCCGCGCGTGATACCCATGATTCTGGCCCAGGGGGACATCTTCCACATCCTGGTGGTGGACGACAACTCTCCGGACGGCACCGGTGATCTGGCCGACGAGTTCGCGGCCGGGAGCGAGCGGGTGAACGTGCTGCACCGCCCGGGCAAGCAGGGGCTGGGGGCGGCGTACGTCGCCGGGTTCAGGTGGGGTCTCGAGAGGGACTTCGACATCCTGATCGAGATGGACGCCGACCTGTCGCACCCGGCCGGGAGGCTTCCCGCCCTGGTGGAGGTGCTCGAGGAGGTGGGCGTGGCAGTCGGATCCCGTTACGTGGGGGGTCGCATCACCGTGGTGAACTGGCCGCTCAGCCGGCTCATGATCAGTCTCTTCGGATCGTGGTACGCACGCGCGATCACCCGGCTCCCGGTCAACGACGCCACCGGCGGGTTCAACGCCTTTCGCCGCGAAGTGATCGAATCCGTGGGACTCGACCGGATCCAGTCGAACGGATACAGCTTCCAGATCGAACTCAAGCTGCGGGCCTGGCGGGCCGGGTTCACCCTGCGGGAGGTGCCGATCGTCTTCACCGAGCGCGACAGCGGCGAATCGAAGATGTCGGGGGCGATCATCCGCGAAGCCGTGTGGAGGGTATGGAAGCTGCGCCTCCTGGATCTGGCGGGAAGGCTGTAGACGGTCATGCGGAGCCGGTCCCCGGGCGTCCCGGGCGCCGAACGTCTCCCGAATCCGCCGGGAAGGCCGTAGGCGGGGCCGTGGCGCTGGTCGACTTCTGCTACCGTTGCCCCGAGTGCGGCCACGACCCGATGCAGGGGGAGGGGGACGTCGCCCTTTGCGTTCCCTGCGGAGTGCGCATCGAGCACCGGGGGGGCCGGCTGGTGATGACGTCCGCCCGATCCGACGTGCCGAAGCATGTCGATGCGGCCTGGATAGGTCGAAGGATCGATGAACATGGAGGTCCGATGACGCGGGCTACGGGCGGGGACGGCGGGCTGGCCTATTCGGCCCGGGCGCTGATTTCCTGGCGGATCCGAGAGGAGGCCGTGTGGCATCGCGGCGTGCTTCGCGGCTTCGCCGAGACGATGGGTCCCGCGCTGCCGGGTTCGATCACGGTCGACCGCGACCGCGTGTCCATCGACGATGGAGGACCCGGTTCCGGAAGCTGGCGGCACCTCGACCTGGGCGCCGTGCAGGCCGCTTCGTCCTCGCTCCAGCTCTCGCTCCCCGCCGACCGGTTCGTCCAGTTCCGGTTCCTGGACGATTCGCCCAGGCGGTGGGAGACGCTCATGCGGCGGCTCGTGGCGGACGCCTGGGAGCGCGCCGGACGGGGCAGGGTGGTGGAGTTTCAGCCCCGGATCGTCACACGCAGGCGGCCATGAGAAATCGGATACCGGGGGCCGGGATCATGCCTGGGTTGGCCTGGTATCCGATCCTCCGGCTGGTGGCGAAGCTCATCACGCTGGCGACCGTCCGCACCAGGGTGACCGGAAGGCGGAACATTCCGCGCAAGGGCCCCTTCTTCCTGGTCGTGAACCACCTGAGCATCCTGGACCCCGTCGTGGTCATGGCCATCTGTCCCAGGCGACTCGAGACGCTCACCAAGAGCACGCAGTTCGCGGCGGGGTGGTTCTTCCCCTGGGTCCTGCCGCGTGCGGGTGCGATCCCCACCCGGCGCTACAAGGTCGACCCGCAGGTGGTCCGCACGGTGCTCCGCGTCCTGGAGCGGGGCGAAGGCGTGTGCCTGTACCCGGAGGGCGAACGGAGCTGGGACGGGACCCTGCAGCCGCTGCGGCGCGGAACCGTCCGGTTGCTGCTCAAGGCCGGCGTACCGGTGATCCCCTGCGGAATATCGGGATCGTTCGAGGCCAGGCCGCGCTGGAGCCGTTCGCTGCACCGGGCCCGGGTTTCGCTCCGCTTCGGAGAGGCGATCCACTTCGGAGTTCACGATACCCGGGCGGAGCGCGACAGGGCACTGGATGCGGCCGCGGAGCGGATCTCGTCGGCCTTCCTGCGGCTGAGCGGCGAGCGTGCCTCCCAAGCGGGCGGATCGGGTGGCGCCACGGATGCGTGACCGGGGCGGATCGCACCGTACGGGACACCGCGGCGGGGATACTGGCGCCCGGCGGGCGGGTGAACCAGTTTCCCGGCCATGATCCGTTCAGCGCTTCTGTGGTTCTCCGAAAACAGCTGGTGCAGGAACACGCTTCCCAGGTACGGCTTCGTGAGGCGCGCGGTGCGCCGTTTCATGCCCGGAGAGACCCTGGACGACGCGCTCGGTGCGGCTCGCTCTATGGCGGAGCGGCATCGGATCCCCGTTCTCATCACGCTTCTCGGCGAGAACGTCGCCGACGAAGCCGAGGCGCGCGAAGTCGCGGATCACTACATCCGCGCGGCGGAGAGGGTGGCCGCCTCGGGTCTGGATGCCGAGCTGTCGCTGAAACCGACCCATCTGGGCCTCGACCTGGGCTTCGACGTGGCGGAGCGGAACATCCGCCGGATCGTCGAGGCCGCCGAAGCGCACGGAAACTGGGTCTGGCTGGACATGGAGTACAGCCGGTACGTGGATCCCACGCTGGAGCTCTACCGTGCCATCCGTGCGGACCACGGGAGGGTCGGGATCTGTCTGCAGTCCTATCTGCACCGGACTCCGGCCGATCTCGAGTCGCTGATCCCGACCGGGGCGGCGGTCCGGCTGGTCAAGGGAGCCTACGCCGAACCGCCCGAGATCGCGCTGCCGGTCAAGGCGGACGTGGACCGGGCGTTCTTCGACCAGGCGCGACGGATGCTGGCTCCCGACGCGCGCGCCGCCGGACTGCGCGCCGGGCTGGCGACCCACGACGCGGCTCTCATCCGGCGCATAGACGCGTGGGCCGAGGCGAACGGGGTGGGAGCGGACACCTACGAGTACCAGATGCTCTACGGAATCGCCGACCAGTTGCAGCAGCGCCTGGCGCGGGAGGGCAGGGGCATCCGCGTACTCATCAGCTACGGTGTCCACTGGTTCCCCTGGTATGTTCGCCGGTTGGCCGAGCGCCCGGCGAACATCGGATTCGTGTTGCGCAGCGTGCTGCCGAGGTGACGCCGGCTCCTACTCCTCTCCATCCATCAATCGAACTCGATAACTTTACATAATACATGTTATACGACATATTTTTCTCTTGGGACCGGAGAAAGTGGCGGCAGCGGCTAGCGAAGGGCCGCGGCGACTTCCGCCCGGCGCATCTCGACCACGCCGCGGTCGGAATCGTCCTCTTCCATTTCGTCGAGCATGCGATCGTAGAGAGCCAGCGCTCCGGCCGGATCCCCCTGTGCCCGGCGAAGGCGAGCGGCGCTCGAGAGCGCGTCGAGGCGCTGGAAACCCAGCCTGGCATCGTCGGCCAGCCGTTCGTAGAGTTCCTCCGCAACCCGGAGGTCGCCGATGTCCTCCGAGATCGTCGCGAGCATCGCCGCCGCCTGGGCGCCCAGGGGGTCTTCCACATCTCCCGCCAGGGGTCTCAGGACCTCGGCGGCCTCATCGTATTCACCCAGCTCGGCGCTGACATGGGCCAGGGCAACCCGCGCTTCGTCGGCGAAGGGGGTGCCCGCGAAACGCTCCACATACAGCCGTAGATCCGCCTGGATCTCGGCTGGATCGCCGGTTCCCAAGCGCAGTTGCAACTCTTCCAGCTGGTTCGCCGCGTTGGAATGCAGCGTGTCCCGGTAGCGGCCGTAGTAGACGAAGGCCGCGATCCCGAGACCCAGCACGACGACGCCCAACGTCACGATTGGACGGTTCCGCTGGGCCCAATGGCTTACCTCGAGGGTCTTCGCGACGAATGCGTCTTCCTTGTCGAGGGGGCTCTCCGGCTTCGTGGAGTGCGCCCCGGGCTTGCGATAGCTTGGCATGGCGAGCGGCTGGATTCTCCGTGGTGCGTTATCGGTCGAGGAACGGCAACCGCAAACTATAATCCCTGGCAGTCCGCGGATAAAGGCCCGCGAGCATCGAGACACCCGCGAGCACCGGGAGCCGGCGGACTGGAGCCGCGGGACATGCGGTCCTCACCGAGGCTGGGCGGGACCCGACACCCGCCTCAGCTCAGCAGGCTCCCCAGCAGCAGCCGGTCGATGTTGCTCCCCGTGACCATGAGCACGGCCCCTCCCCGCGGCCTGTACCGACCAGACCACAGTGCCGCGAGCCCCACGGCCCCTCCACCCTCCACCACCAGCCGGCATTCACGGAAGGCCCGGCGAATCGCGCTCTCGATGTCTCGCTCGGAGACGGTGACGTGGGACGAAACGACTTCGTTGCAGGCGGCGAAGGTGAACCGGTTGTCCAGGCCGATGCCGCCGGATAGCGCCGAGGCCACCGTCCGCTCGTCCGGGAATCGGGTCGGCCGGCCGTACCCGATGCTCCGTGCCATCACCGCGGCCCGCCGGGCCGAAACCGCGACAATGCGGACTCCACGATCCTTCAGGGCGTAACCGATCCCGGCGACCAGTCCCCCTCCCGAAAGCGGCACGACCACCTCTTCCACACCCGGGAACTGGTCCACGATCTCCAAGCCGACCGTGCCCTGCCCCTCGATGACGTCCAGGTCGTCGAAGGGGTGTACGAGCGGCTTCCCCTGCTTCGCGGCGATGTCCGTGGCCCGTTCCTCGGCCTCGTCGTAGCTCGAGCCCGCGGACACCACACGGGCCGCCGCCGCCCGGATGTCCCGAAGCTTCGACGGATCCACCCAATCGGGAACGCAAACGGTTGCGGGCACACCCAGGCGGCGCGCCACCTCCGCCACGGCGCGGCCGTGGTTCCCAGACGAGGCCGCCACCACGCCGCCCGCCCGCTCGCCGGGTGTCAGCGCGAGGAGCTTGTTCGCCGCGCCCCTGACCTTGAAGGAGCCGGTGCGCTGCAGGGATTCGAGCTTCATCGCCACCGGCGGCGCGCCGGGAAGATCCAACGGCACGACCGGGGTCTTCCACGCGAGACCGCCGATCCGCGACCGGGCCCGGGCGAAGTCCAGCCCCTCGCCGACCCCCGGTGAGCCTGGCCGCCCCCCCACTCCGCCGGTCCCCCGATCCGGTCCGTCGCCCACCGGCGCAGCTACGATATGATGCGTTGTCCCTCGATGAGCCTGACGACCCACAGCCCCGAGTTCAGGTCGGAGGTGAAGATGTGGCCCTTGTGGATCTGGGCGCCCCACGTCATCCCCCAGTTGGGGACGGTGGTCTCGCTGTCGGTCGTCTTGAGGACGGCGATCTCCCTGCCCTGCCGGTAGAGGTCGCCGCGCAGCTCGCCGGAGATGTCGACGACCCGCAGGCCGGCCTGGTAGTAGCCGACGTAGAGGCGGTCCCCCTCGACCCAGATGTTGTGCGCGCCCGCCTCGGGGACTTCGTAGCGCGCGACTTCGACGGGGTTCTCCGGATCCTCCATGTCGAGCACATGAATGTACCCGCGCGCCTCGATGGGAGCGTCGACGTTCCAGTCGTCCGGGAAGATCTCGTCGCCCACGAACAGATACCGTCCGGAGCGCCAGGCCGTGTGGGTGTTGCCGGCGGGGTACTTGTAGCGCGACACGAAGGCGGGCTCGGTGGGGGTGCCGCCGTGCGTCCCCGCCCCCGCGTCCAGCATTACCACGCCGTCGTCCCAGTACGACAGGTAGGCGTACCCGTCCTGGACGATGACGTCGTGCAGCGACTTGGTGTCGGATGGAGGCAGCCCCCAGCGCCCCGCCTCGTCCGGGGCGGCCGGATCGGAGATGTCGATGATGTGGATGTCGCGGGTGCCGTTGTGCACGGCGTAGACCAGGTCGCCCTCGATCCACACGTTGTGGACGCCGCCAGGCACCGTGCGCTTGTATTCGGAGACGATGGCCGGGTGGGCCGGATCGGAGAGGTCGAGGATGACGATGCCGTTCCTGCGGTCCGACGCCCCTTCCCGGGTCAGGATGCCGATGCGGTTGTTCGGATGGATCTTCACGTCGTTGATGCGGCGGGCGTCGAGCTGCACCGAATCGGTGAGGACCGGCCGGTTCGGGTTCGTCACGTCCCAGACCTTCATCCAGTCGTACATGAAGGTTCCCACATAGGCGTAGTCGCGGCCGTCGGCGCCTTCGAAGACCCAGGTGTCACCCGAGTGGTGATCGGCGGCGGGACCCCGCCCGACCCGGACCAACTGCCCCTCCGCGATCCGGTTCGTGACCACCGCCGACGCGACCGCCACGCGGCCCTCCCCGTACATCGCCGTGATCCGGTACGTCCCGGGCTGCTCGGCCACGAACACCCCCTCGGCGCCATCGGCCTCGATCTGGGCACCCGCTCCCCCGACGCTCCACTCCGGGTGCAGCGGCGCCGACGCTTCGGCCCGGAACCGGATGACGTCGCCGGTGCGGGCCCGGACCTCGGCCGGGGTGACCAGGACTTCGCCCGGGTCGTCGGTGGTGACGGAGACGGCCACGGTGGCGCGGGCCGCCCCGGAGGACACGGTGACCGTGGCCTCCCCCGCCCCGCGCGCGTAGACGCGTCCCGCGGCGTCCACACCGGCCACGGCCTCGTCGCTCGACGAGAACGCGAGGACGGGTTCGCGAACGGGCTCGCCATCCGGCGTCGCTGCCTTGACCAGGATGGGCGCGCTGGTGCCGGCCAACAGTGTGGCCAGCGGGAGGGATGCCTCCAGCGCGGCGACGGGCAGCGCGCGCACGATGACCGTGGCAAACCCCATGACGTTGCCCACCCGGGCCGCGATCCGCGCCTCGCCGGGCGAGACGCCGGTCACCCGGCCCGACTGGTCCACCGCGGCGACCTCCGGGTTCATCGCGATCCACCGCAGCGGAGGATCCGGAAGCACGGTCCCGTCCTCGTCGCGGACGGTGGCGGTGACCGCGAACGCCTCGCCCGCGTCCAGGGTCATGTGGGCCGGATCGAGGTCGATGCGGTCCGGTCCGGGGTGCGTCGCGGCAAGCAGGAACAGCAGTGTCGTCGTGGTCATCGAAGGGTACCTCCTCCCCGCAGGTGTGGTTCCATCGGCAACGGTGGGGTGCGGGCCGGGGAGAAGTGGAATCGTTCCGGCCCGCGGCACCATCGGCCAGAGAAGATACCGCGCCGGAGAACGGGAGTCACGGCTGAGGCCCGCGGCTGAAGCCCGCCCGAGGGAATCCACCCTTGTCCGGGGGCTCCGCCGCGCCGATCTTCCATCCGCCAGCAGTCCCCGTAGCTCAGGTGGATAGAGCGACTGCCTCCTAATCCTGCCAAAGGGACCGCGAATCACGGCAAGAAATCACTGTAAGTCTAACTGGGACTGCACGATCTGCGTTTCTTGCCGTTCGGGCGTGTCAGGGCCTGCCGGACTGAAAAAGCCGGAAAATCGGGTCAAATGGCAGACATTTGGCAGGTGTCTCACACTTACCCCAGGACCACTACGTCCTTCGCCCTCACCGCCCGCGGTTGCTCAGACGCGTCAGGCGTCCAGCGCTCCCACCGCTGTCGATCCCCGCACCCACCCAACTACGTAATCCCGCGACCGACCACCGTTGGTCGCCATCTACAAGCGCTGGCTCATGACGGAGGGCGCGCGGCGGCCGTTTCCGGGCGGTCCACGCACATTTAGGGGTAGGTTCGGGTCGTGGAATCGCCCCAGATCGACGATCTCCGGTCTCAGAGGGGTAAGGGGTAGGGGCAAAAAGCGGCGCGCGACAGCGAGCGCGCCGACCGGACCGGGTCGGGAGCCCCCGGAATCCAGGTTCACTGCATCCTGCCGCGAGAAGCCCCGGCCACGAGACATATCAAGACCATCTCGCGGGCGCGCATTCCCCCCTCTCCTCGTGGCATGATGTTCAAATCGGAACCGGATCGTTCCGTAGGTCCGGGATCATCTGCAACGCAACTGGGCAAGACTGCGGCTTGCCACGGTCCAAGTAGCGGATCTAGCCTATCGGGATGGAAAAGCCGGAAAGTCCTCCCTCGTCTCAGCCGTCACGAGCGAGCTTGCCGCGCGACCTGGTTCAACGGCGCGTGCCGCACATTCTGGCCATCTACGCCGGAGCATCCTGGGGTCTGGTCGAGTTCTCGGCCTTCGCCGTGGATGAGTTCCTGCTCTCGCCGCACTGGACGCGCCTAGTGATGGTCACGCTGTTATTGGTGCTGCCGAGCGTCTTCATGCTGGCCTGGTTTCACGGCAAGCCAGGCCGGGAACGGGACCAGCTAGCGCGGGCAGAGAGGGTCGGTATCCCCGCCAATCTCGTGCTGTGCGTGGTGGTGTTAGCGGCGCTCTTCGGGGGAGAGGAATTGGGCTCGGTCACGACTTCGGTCACTGTCGAGACGGAGGACGGGGAAACAATCGAGCGACAGGTACCCAACCCCGCGTTCGGAACCTGTCAACGGTTGAGAGACACATTGCGGAATCAGTTTAGTGATCCGTCC